>JAUWBD010000176.1 GCA_030605125.1 Verrucomicrobiota bacterium
GCCATGGGGGGGAGCTACGCCATGCCGCGGGCGGCGCGCGCCTCGCGGCGGAGAAAGGGGGCGGCGATGTAATAAAAAAATGGATACGAAAAAGCCCGCCGCGGGAGGCGGCGGGCCGGAGGGGCGGGGAGGGGAGCGGGACCGGGCTCAGGGGTGGGCGGGCCAGTTGTCGGCGCGGCGGAGCTCGACGTGGCCGTCGAAGAAGACGTAGTTTCGCCCGCCTTTGTGCGGGGGGGGCACGCCGGCGCCGGCGAAGGGCGACTGGTCGCCGTAGTTGGTGCTGTCGATGTCGCTGATCATCCAGATGCGGGACAGCTCGGTGGCTTCCTGCCAGGGGCGACCGTCGGCGGTGGCGCCGCTGACGGAGGGGCCGGCCGCGGCGCGGATCTCGGTGAGGCGGACGGGGGCGCCGTTGGTCGCGCCGCCGAAAAACTGGCCGCGATTGGTGGTGGTGCGATTGTTGAGCAGGTAGGTGGTTTCGTTGTTGGCGACGGTGCTGCTGACATCCACCGCGGCCTGGTTGCTCGGGCAGCGCCAGAGGTTGCCCGCCTTGGTGGTGCCGAGGAACGCGGCGACGTGGCTGGAGAGCTGGGTGGAGGACTCGATGGACGCGGGGTTGGCGAAGTTGACGGTGTTGATCTCGGGATTGCGAATCGCGCGAGACATGGCCTGCCAAGCGCCGCCGGAGGATTTCGAGCCGGGGAGGCGGCCGCCGTTGCTTTCGGCGTAGAGAAGCGTGGCGAGGCCGATCTGGCGGAGGTTGGACGAGCAGGCGGCCGATTTGGCGGATTCGCGCACGGCGCCGATGGTGGGGATGAGGATGGCCGCCAGGATGCCGATGATGGCAATGACGGTGAGAAGCTCGATCAGCGTGAATGCGCGGCGGATCGGGCGGGCGAAAGCGGTGCCGGTGGGGGAGATCATGTTGGTCGGGGTCGGGGTTTGCAGCGCCCGTGCCCGGCGGAGGGCGTGGAACTACGCCATCCGTGGGCTGGGGTGGGGCCGCGTTTGCGTGCAGTTATCCTACTGTAATCGAGAAGGCGGGGGAATATGGGAAAACTACGCCATGGCGGCGCCGCGACGGCGGCTCAGGGCAGGAGGGTGATCGAGACGTCGTCGAGGCCGATGCCGTGGTCCACGCCGCTGTTGTTCACGTCGAACCAGCGGATCCAAAGGCGCTGGCCGGGAGCGAGTTGGAAACCGGAGGCGCTGAGCGAGAAGGGCGTGGCGTATTGAGGCGCGTTGCCATCGACGTTCGCGGCGGCGGGAAGGCCGGAGTTGGCGACGGGGGTGACGTATAAGCCGCCGGAGATCGGGTTCCAGCTGCCTTCGCCGAGCGAATCGCCATCGATGCGATACTCGACGGTGAGGGTGGGCTGGGGCGTTTTGGACTCGGAGGAGACGCGGTAGAGCTCGACGCGATAGGAGAGCTGGAGGCGGGTGAGGACGGTCTGGCTGGCGTTGACGAGGCACACGCCGCGGTAGATGCCGCCGGAGCCGACGCCGGGGCAGCGCTGGTCGGAGGGCTGGGAGCCGAGGGCGCCGTCGCCGCGGGCGGTCTCGGTGCGGTAGAGCATGAACGCCACGTCGGGGCGGCCGCGACCGTCGGAGATGAAGAGGTGGCTGGGGGTATCGTAAACGTTTCGCTGGCCGTCGTAGTAGGCGGCGTGCCAGCCACGGAAGGTCTCGTTGTCGATCCAGTCGAGCAGGGTGCCGACCGCGCCGTTGGCGGTGGCGAGGACGGGGTGGTCGAAGTTTTCGACGTAGGGCCGGCCTGGCTGGTCGTAGAGCACCTGGGCGGCGGCGGGGGCGGCGAGGGCGAAGGGGAGGGCGAGCGGCGCGGCGAGACGAACGAAGAGGGTATCCGAAAAATGCATACGAGGATGGGGTGCGGAGGATGGAGGGATCCTAGCCCGGACCGGCGTTCGCGGGGAGGGGCGAACGCTACGCCATGGCGGCGGCGTGGGCGTCCCGCCGCGGGGGCGGTGTGGGCGGGGCGCGGCGTGGCGTAGGTCTCGCCTGCGCGGGCGGGCGCAGGCACGCCAACCGGCTTTCGCCGGCTTGGCCTATAATGCGCGGGCCACAATGAAAACCCCCGCCCAGCCCGGCTCCTCCCTCTATGACTCGGACGTGTTCCGCATGGCCTGCCGCCAGTTTGACCTCGCGGCCGACCTGATCGGCCTCGACTCCGACCTGCGCGAGCGCACGAAGCTCCCGAAGCGCTGCCTCACCGTGACGATCCCGGTGAAGCACGACGACGGCCGCGTGCGCGTTTACGAAGGCTACCGCGTGCAACACCATCTCTCGCTCGGCCCCACCAAGGGCGGCATCCGCTTCCACCCCGGCGTGACGATCGGCGAGGTGGCGGCGCTCGCGATGTGGATGAGCTGGAAGTGCGCGCTCGTGGGCCTGCCCTACGGCGGCGCCAAGGGCGGCGTGGCGGTCGATCCGCGCGCGCTCTCGCCGCGCGAGCTCGAGGGCCTCTCGCGCCGCTACATGCAGGAGATCATCCCCTTCGTCGGCCCCAGCATCGACGTGCCCGCGCCCGACATGGGCACCAACGAGCAGGTCATGGCCTGGATGATGGACACCTACTCCAACCAGGTGGGCAACTCCGTGCCGGCGGTCGTGACCGGCAAGCCGCTCGCCGTCGGCGGCTCCGAGGGGCGGCGCGAGGCCACCGGGCGCGGTGTCGCCCACCTCGTGAAACGCCAACTCGAGGCGCTGCGCATCCCGCTCTCCGAGGCGACGATCGCGATCCAGGGTTTTGGCAACGTGGGCGCGGAGGCGGCCGTCGCGCTGCGCGGGCACGGCGCGAAGATCATCGCGATCAGCGACGTCTCCGGCGGCTTCCACGACCCGCGCGGCCTCGACCTCGATTCGGCGCTCGCCCACGCCGCCTCGCACCGCGGCGGCCTCGCCGGCTGGAAAGGCGGCGACGCGATCTCCAACGAGGCGCTGCTCGAGCTGCCCTGCACGGTGCTCATCCCCGCCGCGCTCGAGCGCGTGATCACGCCCGGCAACGCCCCGCGCCTGAAGTGCCGCGTGCTCGCCGAGGCCGCCAACGGCCCCACGACCAACGACGCCGACCGCGTGATCGAGGCGCGCGGCGACATCGAGGTGATCCCCGACATCGTCTGCAACTCGGGCGGCGTGATCGTCTCCTACTTCGAATGGGTGCAGGATCTGCAGAGCCTTTTTTGGACGCGCGCCGAGGTGTTGGAAAAACTCTACGGCCTACTCGACCGCGCCTGGGAGGCGGTGGAGGCGGAGCGGCGCCGGCTGCGTTGCCCGCGGCGCCTCGCCGCGCTCGCGCTCGGCATCGGCCGCGTGGCCGAGGCCAAGGCCTCGCGCGGTCTGTTCCCGTAAGCCCGCGCGGCGGCGGGCGCTTGGGTGACATTACGCCATTCAAGACGCTTGCGCGTCCGCGCCCGACGGGCAGCCTTGCCGCCATGACCAAGGCCGCCCAGCCGGGAGCGCCGTTCCGCTCCTTCGTGTTGATCGACGACACCGCCACGTTGCGGGAATTGCTGAAGGACGCCCTCACCCGGCGCTTCGCCCCCTGCGAGGTTCGCGACTTCGAGGACGGGAAGGACGGCCTCAAATCCTGCCTCGAGCGTTCGCCGGATCTGGTGATCGTGGACCTCTACTTGCGCGACACCGACGGGCGCGACGTGATCCGCGAGCTGCGCCGGCAGGGGCGCCAGTTGAAGATCATCGTGCTCACGGCGCACCCCGACGCCGGGCTGCCGGCCGAGCTGGTCGGGCTCGGCGTGGCGGGCTTCGTGGACAAGAACTCGCCGCTCGACCAGATCGAGCGCGCGGTGCAACGCGTGCTCGATGGCGGCATGTTTTTCTCCGCCGCGGTGCCTCCTCCCGTGCCGGCGGTGGGCAGCGAGCCGGAGTTGCCGCGCGTCGGCGCGGAGGCGCTTTCCGAGCGCGAGAAGGAGGTCGTGCGCCTCGTGGCGCGGGGCTTCCTCTCGAAGGAGGTCGCGGACAAACTCGGCCTGAGCACGCGCACGGTGGAGAAGCACCGCTCGCGCATCCTCGCCAAGCTCGGCCTGCGCGACGTGCCCTCCCTCGTGCGCTGGTGCCTGCGCAACGGCCTGGGCTGAGAGCGCCGAGCCTGTCTGGAGGGACGCCGTCCCCGGCGTCCGCGGGCGACGGGGACGTCGCCCCTCCAAGTCAGAACATCGCGGGCGGCTTAGCGGCCCGAGACGGGGTTTACCCACGAGGGCGTGGGCAGCTCGGTCATCAGGCGCACGCCGGGCGCGGCGGCGAGCAGGCGCGGCACGATGTTGATCAAGGCGGCCACGGTGGCGGAGTCGCCCGCCACGCCGCCGTTGAGCGTGAGGTGGAGCGCGGGGTCGCCTTGCACGACGACCGTGTCGTGCGGGTTTCTCGCATCGAGAAACATCTGGAGATCGAGGATGATCTTCGCCTCGCCGCCGACCGTGCCGATGGCGCGCTGGTGCAGGCCGCAGGTCTGGCCCTTGGCGACCTGGAAGAACTTCGTGGTGATCGGGCCGGGCGCGATCACGGGCTCGCAGGTCTCCTCGATCTTCTCGAGGGTCCAGCCCATCGCGTGCGCGAGCAGCGCGAGCGATTGCTGGAAGCCCGCGTGGCCGGCCTTGCCGGCGGCGAACTTGGCGCGGAAGGCGTCGGGCTCCTGGCCGCTGCCGATCTTGGCCTGGAGCGGCTGACGGCGGGTGGAGGCGTTGACCACGCGCTCGACGTAGATCGAGTCCACGCGGCGGCTCACGCCGGTGAGCGTGATCGGCAGCACGTCCATCACGAAGCCCGGGTTCACGCCCGTGCCGACCACGCGGGCGCCGGAGCGGCGGCAGAGCGCGTCGTATTCGGCCGTGGCCTCGGGCGTCTTCAGCGCGGGGAAGATCAACTCCTCGCAGGTCGAGGCCACGCTCACGCCGGCCTCGAGCGCGGTGCGCACCTGCGCGAAGGAGGTCGCGGCGCTGGAGCCGGCGGTGTGCAGGATGACATCCGGCGTGGCCACGGCGAAGAGCGCCTCAAGCGAGGGGTGCACCGTGGCGCCGCCGAGCGAGGCCTCGCCGGTCAGCTCGGCGAGCGTGCGGCCGATCTTGGCGGGATCGATGTCCACGCCTCCCACGACCTCGAGCCACGATTGCGCGGCGGCTAGCTTGAGGGACTCGATGCCGATGGGACCGAGACCGAATTGGGCGACCTTGATTTTGTGTTTTTGCATGGGACGTGAAGTTTGCGGAGCCGGCATCGCAGCCGTGATGCCAAGGAGGGCGCGGCGCCCGGTTTCTCCTCTGAAAACAGGTGTCGGAGGCGTCGGGCGCGGGTATGCGGTTGTAGCCGTTTCGTCCACGGGGCGTGGAGCTTTAGTCCACGCCGCCCGGCCGGAGGGCGTGGCGTTTGAGCAGGCGGTGGTGGTGCGAGCGGTCGAGCCCGGCGCGGCGCGCGGCCTCGGCGCGGTTGCCGCCGGCGGCGCGCAGTCCGGCGAGGAGGTAGGCGCGCTCAAAGGCGGCCCGGGCCTGGGCGAAGGGCAGGTCGGCGGGCAGGGCGGCGAGGGCCGAGGCGGCGTCGGGGAAGCGCTCCGCCGCCGATTCACGCACGATCTTCTCCGGCAGATCGCGGAGGTCCACGCGCGGGCCGGCGGCGAGCACGGCGCAGCGCTCCACCAGGTGCTCGAGCTCGCGCACGTTTCCCGGCCAAGGGTAGCGGCGCAGCGCTGCGAGCGCGACGGGCGCGAAGCCCTCGAGCGCGCGTTCGCCGCGGTAGCGCCGCAGGAAGTGCTCCGCGAGCAGCGGGATGTCGTCGGGGCGTTTGCGCAGCGGCGGCAGGGTGATCGAGATGACGTGCAGGCGGTAGAAGAGATCGGCGCGGAAGCGCCCGGCCTCGACCTCGCGTTGCAGGTCGCGGTTGGTCGCGGCCACGATCCGCGCCCGCGACAGGAGGGTGGCGGTGCCGCCGACGCGGTTGAAGCGGCCGTTTTGGAGCACGCGGAGGAGCTTGGCCTGGAGCGCGAAGTTCATCTCCCCGATCTCGTCGAGGAAGAGCGTGCCGTCCTCCGCCTCCTCGAAGCGGCCGGTGCGCCGCTCGGTGGCGCCGGTGAAGGCGCCGCGCTCGTGGCCGAAGAGTTCGCTTTCGAGCAGGTTGTCGGGGATCGCGGCGCAGTTGATCTCCACGAAGGGGCGCGCCCGCCGCTGGCTGTGGGCGTGGAGCATCTGCGCGACGACCTGCTTGCCGGTGCCGGTCTCGCCGAGGATGAGCACGCGGCTGTCGCTGCGCGCCACCGCGCGCACGGTCTCGAGCACGGCCTCCATCGCGGGATCGGCGGTCACGACGCCCGAGGCGGCGAAGTGCGGCGGCGCGCCCGCGGCGCGGGGCGCGGCGGCGAGGAGCTTGGCGACGCGGGCGCGCAGCTCATCGGGCGCGACGGGTTTTTCCAGATAGTCGGAGACGCCGATGCGGGTGGCCTCCACCGCGGTGCGCTCGTTGCCGTGGCCGGTGATGAGGAGGACGGGCGCGGCGAAGCCCTGCCCGCGCAGGCGGCGGATGAGGGCGAAGCCGCCGAGCTCGCGCATCACGAGGGTCGTGATCACGAGGTCGAAGGCGTCGCGGCGGGCGAGCCGGAGCGCGCGCACCGGGCTGCCGCAGATCGTCACCGCGGCGCCGGCGGGCTTGAGCGCGGCGCGGACCTCCTGGCAAAAGGCCGGCACGTCGTCCACGACGAGGATGCGCGGCGGGGTGGTGGGCGGCGGGTGCATGTGTGGACGTTTCGGCCCCGGAGCGTGGACGCTTTGTCCACGAAGAAAAGGGTGGGAGGCCGCCCGCGCGTGGCGGACTTCTACGCAACGACAAGGGCACGCGGGGCGCGTTAAGCTTGGGCAGGCCACGCCGGTCCCTTCGGTGCGCGCCGCCCCGTCGCCAACCGCGCCTCCCGCTTTCCCCCCGATGACTCTCACGCTCGCCCCCTGGTGGCTGCTCGCCCTCGCCCTGCCGGTTTTGCTCCTCGGCGAGGCGGCGTTGAAACGCATCCCGTTTCTCGGGCGCTACAACATCCCGGTGCCGGTGGTGGGCGGTCTGCTCGTGAGCCTCGTCATCCTCGGGCTGCGGCTTTCGGGCCTGGTCGAGATCAAGTTCGACACGCGTGTCGTCGCCGGTTGGTGGACCTGGCTGGTCACGCCGGAGATCGAGTGGATCGAGCGGCCGGCCAAGGGCGTGAACCTGCCCTTCCTGCTCGGCTTCTTCACCTGCATCGGCCTCAACGCCACCTGGCGCGTGGTGCGCCTGGGCAGCTGGCAACTGCCGCTCTTCCTCGGCCTGGCGACGACGCTCGCCATCTGCCAGAACGCGATCGGCATCGGCCTCGCGCGACTGCTCGGCGAGAACCCCTTGCTCGGCCTGATGTGCGGCAGCCTCAGCCTCACCGGCGGCCACGGCACGGCGCTCGGCTTCGCGGCCACGCTGGAGCAGGCGGGCTTTCCCGCCGCGGCCACGGTGGGCGCCGCCGCGGCCACCTTCGGGCTCGTGCTCGGCAGCCTCCTCGGCGGACCGGTCGCCACGCGCATCATCCGCAAACACGGACTCGCGCCGGCGGCGACGAGTGCGGCAGGTGCTTCGGGCGCGGCGGACGGCACAGCCGGCGAGGCCGCGAGGGACGCGGCGGAAGCGGCCCGCGGCGACGGCACGCTTTTCGCGATCTTTCGCGAGCTCGCGCGGCGCGGCATGCAGGCCCTCGGCCACTTGCTGATGCTCGCGGTCGTGATCAAGGCCGGCGTGTGGTTGAGCTGGGTGTTTCAACGCGCGGGGCTCGTCTTCCCGCCCTACATGGGCGCGATGATCGTCGGCGTGCTGTTGCGCAACGCGCTCGACCTCGCCGGCCGTCCATGGATCGACAGCCGCATGGTGGACCTGATCGGGGCGGTGTTGCTCGGCGTGTTCCTCGCGATGGCGATGACGAGCCTCAACCTCGCCGAGCTCGCTGGCAGCGCCGGCCCGATGCTGCTGATCCTGTTCACGCAGGTGGCCTTCCTCGCGCTCTTCGCCACCTGGGTCACCTTTCGCCTCATGGGCCGCGACTACGACGCGGCGGTGATGGCCGGCGGCCACTGCGGCTTCGGTCTCGGTGCCACGCCCAATGCCGTGGCCAACATGGACTCGCTCGCGCGCCGCTACGGCCCGGCGCCGCGCGCCTTCATCATCGTGCCCACGGTCGGCGCCATGCTCATCGATCTCACCAACGCGCTCAACATCACCTGGTATTTGAACCTCCTCAAATGAAGCCGCCCCGCCGTCTCGCCGCCCTGTTCCTGCTCGCGCCCGCCCTGCTCCTCGCCTCCGCTCCGCCGGTGGTGACGACCGAGCGCGGCCTGGTCGTCGCCGCAGAGGGCCTCGCGGCCGAGGCCGGGGCGGCGGTGCTGCGTCGCGGGGGCAACGCGGTGGACGCCGCGGTGACGACCGCGCTCGCCCTCGCCGTCACCTATCCGCGCGCGGGCAACATCGGTGGCGGCGGCTTCATGATCGTGCGCCTCGCCGATGGCACCGCGACCGCCTTTGATTTTCGTGAGACCGCCCCCGCCGCCGCCACGCGCGACATGTTTCTCGGCCCCGATGGCAAGGTGGTGAAGGGCCGCTCCACCGCGGGCCACCTCGCCGCCGGCGTGCCCGGCACCGTGGCCGGCCTCGCGCTCGCGCTCGAGCGCATGGGCTCGGGCAAGCTCACGTGGGCCGAGCTGGTCGAGCCCGCGCGCGCGCTCGCCGAGCAGGGCTTCCGGGTGAGCGACGCGATGGCGGAGGATCTGCGCGCCAGCGCCGGGCTCATGGGAGCCAACGCCGCCGCGTGCCGGATTTTCCTCAACGACGGGAAGTTCTTCGCCGACGGCGACACGCTGCGCCAGCCCGAGCTCGCCGCCACGCTCGCCCGCCTCCAGGCCGAGGGGCCGCGCGAGTTTTACCTCGGGCGCACCGCCGAGCTGATCGCGGAAGACATGGCCGCGCACGGCGGCCTCATCACGCGCGAGGACCTCGCCGCCTACCGGCCGGTCGAGCGCGCCGTGCTGCGCGGCGCCTACCGCGGCCACGAGATACTCACCATGCCGCCGCCGAGCTCGGGCGGCATCGCGCTCCTGCAAATGCTCGCCATGCTCGAGCCACGCGATGTCTCCGCCCTCGCCCCGGCCGGCGCGGAGAAGATCCACCTCTTCGCCGAGGTGATGCGCCGCGCCTACGCCGACCGCGCCGCCTACCTGGGCGATCCCGATTTCACCCGCATCCCGGTCGCCGAGCTGCTCGCCCCGGCCTACCTCGCGCGCCGCGCCGCCGAGATCGACCCCGCCCGCGCCACGCCCAGCCGCACGCTCGCCGGCGGTCTCGCCGCGGCGAAGCCCGAGCCGATGGAGACCACCCATTTTTCGGTGATGGACGCGGCGGGCAATGTGGTGAGTTGCACCTACACGGTGAACGGCATCTACGGCAGCGGCGTGGTGGCCGGTGCGACCGGCATCCTGCTCAACAACGAGATGGACGACTTTACCGCGCGCCCCGGCACGCCCAACGCCTTCGGCCTGGTGCAGGGCGAGGCCAACGCCATCCAGCCGCGCAAGCGCCCGCTCTCCTCCATGACGCCGACCATCGTGCTGCGCGACGGGCGGGTGTATCTCGTGACGGGCAGCCCCGGCGGCTCCACGATCATCAACACGGTCCTGCAGGTCATCACCAACCTCGTGGACCACCGCATGTCGCCGCAGGAGGCCGTGCTCGCGAAGCGTTTCAACCAGCAGTGGCTGCCCGACCAGATTTCGCACGAGCCCGGCTTCGCCTCGGACGAGGTCGTCGCGGAACTCCGCGCCAAGGGCCACGATCTGCGCGTGCGCCGGCTCTACTCCAACGAGGCGCCGCGCTGGGCCGGCACGCAGGGCAGCGCGGAGACCATCGTCGTCGATCCCGCCACCGGCCTGCGCGTCGGCGTGCCGGACAACCGCCGCCCGGGCTGCGCCGCCGCCGCGGAGTGAG
>JAUWBD010000155.1 GCA_030605125.1 Verrucomicrobiota bacterium
GTGTTCATCGTCTGCGAGGCGCTCACCGCCTCCACCCGGCGGCAACTCGACGAGGCCCGGCTGCGCCTGCTCCCCCCGGACGCGGTGTTCGTCAACATCGCCCGCGGCGGCCTCGTCGACGAGGACGCCCTCGCCCGGGTCGCCCGCTCGCGCGGCCTCCGCCTGGGGCTCGACGTTTTCACCCAGGAACCCCTCCCGGCCGACTCCCCGCTGGCCGACATCCCCTCCGCCCTGCTCTCGCCCCACATCGCGGGCCCCACCGACGACTTTTTCCCCGAACTCGGTCGGCATGCCCTGGAACAAATCGGACGCCATCTCGCCGGCCTCGCCCCCCGCCACCTACTCACCCCGGATCAATACGACCGGTCCACGTAGGGCGATGAACGCCCTCCCCGGCGGGCGGCCGCCGCGGTCCTGACGTGTCAGCCTCCGCGCAGGTTGCCGGCGTCGCACGCGGTCGCCATGCCCGGCGCATCCCCCCGAAACTCGCGCGCCCCCCCGCGCGTCCGTCGGACGCCGGCCGCGAGCCCAACCCCAGTCCGACACAACATGCCAGCCCCCATGTATCGACTCGTCGCCTTCGCCGCGGTCGCCCTGCTCCCCCTCCTCCCCCTTGGCGCCGACCAGGCCGCCATGCACGAATTGGGCGTCGCCGCCCGCCCTCAAAGCCACCCCAACCCTGAGCTCTACTGCGACCACCTGATCGCCTCCGGCGTCAAGTGGGTGCGCATCGCCCCCGAGTGGGGGTCCATCGAGACCGCCAAAGGCCAATACAACACCGCCTACCTCGCCAAGCTCGATGCCATCGTGGAACGCCTCCACGCGGCGGATGTATCTATACTATGGATACTTTGCTACACCGCGCCCTGGGCCTCATCGCGACCCGATCTCTCCTGGCCCGCCATCACTCGCCACAAGCCGCAAAACTGGACCGACTGGGAGGACTACGTCTCCTTCATCGTCTCGCGCTACGCCGGCAAGGTCACCCATTGGGAAGTCTGGAACGAGCCCGACCACGGCGGCTTCTGGAAGGACTCCGTCGCCGACTACCACGAGCTGCTCCGCCGCGCCTATCCGCAGATCAAGGTCGCCGACCCCGCCAACACCGTGCTCCTCGGCGGCCTCGCCATGACCACCGGCTCCGGGGGCGGCGACTCATTCGGTCTAGGCACTTTTCTCGACCAGTTGCTGGCGCTAGACCAGCCGGGAACCGCCGGGCCGGCCAGACCGTTCGACGTGTTTAACTACCACGCCTACGGCGACTATGCCCGCCACGTGAGCATGCACGCCGGCATGCGCGACGTGATCGAAAAACATGGCCTGCAAACCCGCCCGATATGGATCACCGAGACCGGCTACTCCACGAGGGGAGACGCGTCCCGGGAGGCGGCGAAGGCGGA
Organism: Verrucomicrobiota bacterium; assembly: GCA_030605125.1. Classification (GTDB taxonomy): domain Bacteria; phylum Verrucomicrobiota; class Verrucomicrobiia; order Opitutales; family Opitutaceae; genus IMCC26134_A. The sequence goes on from JAUWBD010000155.1 coordinate 1,401, forward strand.
CATGGTGGACCAGATCCACCTCGGCAACCTTCTCTGGACCGACGTCGAGCGCGCCTTCTGGCATTGCTACCACAACCCGTCCACGGGCGACGCGAACGAGGACAACTTCGGCCTTTTGACCGGCGATCTCGTCCCGCTTCCCGCATTCTTCCATTACCAGGCGCTCGGCGGCGCCGAAACCGACTTCGCGCTCCAGGCCGCCCACCCAAGCCTCGCTCCGACGCTCCGCACGCTGCACCATCACATCCCGTCCGGCGGCGACGGCAGCCATGTCGTTTCCGACGGCGACGACCGCGTCGTCCCCGCCACACGCTACATGTATTTCCGCGTCGCCGACGCCTGGCTCTTCGACGGCAACGGCGGCCTGGACGAACAGGTCGAACTCGACGTCACCTTTCTCGACGTCGGCTCGGGCAACTTTTCCGTGCAATACGACTCCGCGACCGGCGCCTACCGCGGCGTTCCGGTGCCGCGCACCGGCACCGGCTTGTGGAAAACCGTCACGCTCGTGCTCGATGCGGTGAAGTTCGCCAACCGCCAGAACGGCTCCTGCGATTTCCGGCTCTACGCCGGCGCTTCGCTGCCGCTCACGGTGCGCGGCGTCGCGGTGCGCAAACGCATGAACCCGGCCGCGGTCGTGCTCGGCGCGGAGTCGCGCGGGAAGCTGCTGGAGTTTGTCGAGGCGGAGAGCGGCGACGGCGTCGCGCCCCTTCGCTCGGTCGGCGGCGCGGAGTGTCGCGCGGTCACCGCGGACAATCGCTACCTCTATTTTCGCGTGAGCGACGCCTTCGCCCGCGCCGGCGACACACGGCTCGATGTCGCGATCACGTTTTGGGACGCCGGGCTCGACCGGCTCGTGCTCCAATACAACGCGCCGGGCGCCGCCCACAAAGGCGTTTCGATCTGGAAGACCGGCACGCTGGCCTGGCGCACGGTCGTCGTGTCGTTGCACGACGCGAACTTCGTCAACGCCCAGGGCTACGGCGCCGACTTTCGGATCTCGAACGGTTGGGACGGCACCGAGGAACACGTCCGCAAGATCGAGGTCACGCTGCATCCCGCGCCGTGAGCCGGGCGGGCGCCGGGCGCGGCGGCCGGGATGCTCCCCCGACGCGCCGCGTCCGGCGGCTCACACCGTTTTCTCCGCCCACCGGCGCGCCACGTCCGCCTCGGCGAGGCAGTCGTCGTAAACCGCCAGACCACCGAGCGAGCCGCAAAACCAGTTGCCCATCCGGCCGGCGCGAAACACCGCGCCCACGGTGAAGTCCGATCCCGAGGAACCGCCGTCGGTGATCGGAAGCGGCCAGTGGTAGGGATTGAGGCCGGGGCGATAGTCGAGGCGGCCGTCCACATAGACGCGTCCCCAGTGGCCGTCGTAGGTGAACGCGACCAGGTGCCAGCGCTCCCGCTCGATGCGCGTGGCCCCGATCGCGGCCTCCATGCAGTAGCGGTAGCCGGGGGTGGGCGCGCCGGTGGACGACAGATGTCCGCAGGCCTGGTCGACGCTGTCCCAGATGAGCAGGTTCAGGAAGAGGCAGTATTGCCGCGTGCGGTCGGTCTCGTTCCACATGCCCGCAACGGCTTCGCATTCGGAGGTGCTTTTGGCGCGGCGTCGCACCCAGGCCACGATGGAGAACCGCGCCGACGCGCCGCGAAAATCCAACGCGGGACACTCCCGACGAGGGCAACGCAACCATTGGCCCTCCCCGAGTTCGAGCGTGGCCCCGCCCGCCGGTCCGTCGTCGCCGCGCGCCACCGCGCCGGCCATCTCGTAAAGCGGATAACGTTCGCGTCCCGACGACCAACGCGGCGCTCCCGGCGGCTCGGAAAAATCCCATCGGCAAACGGGCTCGACGCCGGGCGCGCCCGGCGGGCTCGCGACCATCCAGGTCGCGTCGCCCTTGATCGGCGGCTCCGGCGGTGACGGCACGGCGGGCGGGCAGGAAAGGGTGGGTTTGTCGGAAGCGAACGCGGTGCGCGATGTGGTCATTATCGGGAAGGAATGCCGGCGGTTCCGGCTCAAGGTGCGACGGGAAGAAGCTCGACGTCGTCGACGGCCAGGCGGCCGCGGCCGGACTCGACGCCGATGAGGATGTAGGCGCGCGCTCCGCCGTCGGGAACCGTGACATCGGTGGTCAGCCGATGCCATTCGCCGTCGCCCGGGACCAGGCGCGCGTCGATCGCGGACGGCCAGCGGCCCTCGCCGACCTGGAGATAAAATCTGGCCGGCACGTCCGGGCCCCTGGGGGCGCGCACCCAGGCGCCCAGGCGCCACGGGCCGGGCTCGTCGAGCTGCACGCGTTGCACGAGATGCGGACGGGACGCGCCGGGGGCGCTCGCGTCGAGCTCGACGGAGAACCTGCCGGTGCGGCCGGCGGCGAATTTGAACGCTTCGGCGGAGGACTCCTTGGGGCGGAGCAACCAGGCGGCGGGGCGCGCGGCCGCCTCGTCCATGACGACGTCGCCTTCGCGTTGTTCGAAGCCCGGATTGTTCGCGATGTTGTCGGCCTCGCGCGTGGCCCGCGCGATCCGCAGCGGCCGGGCGGAAACCACATACACGAGATCCTCGACGACCAGACCTTCGTGCGGGGGCGGGCCGCGATGCAGGAGTTCGCCGTGGAGATCGGTGACCTCGATCGAGGCGTCGCCGGCGCCCTGTTCGAAGGCGAGGGTGAAGCGGCCGTTGTCGGCGGCGAACACGTGCAGATGGCGGCCGTCGGCCCGACGCAGTTGCCAGGAGGCGAGGCCGGAGGGCGCGCCCTCGACCGGGCCGGTAAACTCGTCGGCGGCCCGGAGCTGGCGGGCGACCTCGGACGTCACCGCGTAGCGGGGCGTCGGGTTGAGGTAGCCGAAATTCTTGTCCAGGTCCGACTCGTGGAGGAAGTAGCGCTCGAAGCCTCGCTCCAGGCACCAGAAAAGGGAGTGGATGGTCTGATAGTCGTCGCGGGCTTCGTCCATGTATTGGCGCTCGGTCTGCCAGAGCGGAACGCCCGGTTTGGCGGCGCGCACGGTGGCGATGGTGTCGGACAGCGTGGCGCGGTCGGCGTAGGCGTGCACGGCGAGGATGTCGAAACTCGTGGCTGCGCCGAGGCGCATGAGCTCGGCGGGCATGTCGGTGTCGGTGACGCCTCGCGTGAGGCTGAAGCCCGTGGTGAGCACGCGGGCGGCGGGATCGACCTCGCGGATGATCGTCGCGGCCGCGGCGAGCATCTCGGCGTAGTCGCCCGTGGTGCCGCTGAAACTGGCGTGCATGAAGGGCGGGTGAAAATCCATCTCGTTGCCGATCTCCCAGTGGCCGACGCGTCCGCGATACCGGGTGACGACGGCGCGCACGTAACGTTTCCACTCCTCGATGTCGCGGGGTTGGTAACGATCGGGATGCGAGGTGTAGGCCTTGGCGACCCGGGCGGAGCGCTCGCGCACCCGCGTCTGCTCCTCGGGCGACCAGGTGCTGGCCCAGGCCGGCGGGTTGCCAAGCACGGCGAGGGTGCGGACACCGTTCTTCTCGGCGCGCGCCAGGGCCGCGTCCGCCTCGGCCCACTGAAACTCGCCGGGCGCGGGCTCGACCACGTGCCAAAGAAATCCGCGCGTGCTCGCCCAGGCGCGGTGCCACCCGATGCCGAGGCGGGAAAAAGCGTCGGGCTTGGCGGCGAGCGGATGGTGGTGCCCGAGGTAATTCGACAGACGGCCGGCGGGCGCGTCCTCCGCGAGACGCACCACAAACCCGAGCCGATGCACGGCGGCGCGGCCCGAAGCCGAGGTGATGGTGACGGCGGCCTCGTGGTATCCGGGCTGGTCGATCACCGGCAGCGCGAACGACGCCTCGCCATGACGCGACCCGGCGGGCGCCGCGACCGAGGTCCTGGAACGCGCGACTGGTCTCCCTCGCCGGTCCGCCACCTCGGTTTCGACGGTGAACATCGAGTCGTGGCTGGTGAAGTTGAGCGTGCGCAGCGGCACGACCAGCGCGGTGCCGACGGGGGTCGCGAAATCGACGGCTCCGCGATCAGGAAACAAATCCGCGACATGCTCCGTGCGTTGCCAGCGCGTCTCGCCCCGGATCTCGCCTCCGTCCGCGGACGCGAACCAGGTGGTTTCGGTGTCCTTGGCCAGCGGGCGTCGCTCGGCGAGTGCGTCGTCGGCGCGCCGCACGGAGGAGACGCGCGCCGCGCGGATTGAGAAATACCCGTCCTGGCCGACGGTGAAACGCGGGGGCAGCGCGTCCAGTTCTCCGACGAGGCGTCGGCCCGCCAGCCGGCGCCCATCCAGCCACAGGTCGCATGAGCCCTCGCCCCAGACCAGCGCGACGCGTCGGACTTCGCCCGCGGCGAATCGCGGGGTGGGCGCGCCGGCTTGGGCGGCGCCGGCCGGGCTTTTGGCGAGTCCCAGAAAGCCCCGGCCGTCGCCGGGCGGACAGACGACGATGCCGAGCACGGTGTTGCCCGCGCGCGGTCCGTTGCCGGCGGCGCGCAGGATGAAGCGCCAATCGGAGCTCATCTCGGCGCTCGAGCGCAGGAATTCCACGTCCAGCTCGACGGTGCCGACGGCGGGGTTGATCACGCCGGGGGCCCAGGTTTCGAACGTGCGCGCGAACGCGGACGCGGAGCCGAAAACGAGGATCGCCATGACGGAGAGGGCGCGAGGCGCGGAGGAAAGAAACTTGGGCATGTGAAAGGGGAGGGGAGGCGTGGGCATGGTGATCCGCCGGCGCGGAAGCGGCGCCGTCGAACGAGCGGGCCCCGGTGAGGCCGGCGGCGCCCCCGGGCCCTACCTGGACAGGCGATAGGAAAACGTGATCGTCACGGGTGCGCCGGCCATGACGTCGATGCTCTGGCCGAAACGGGAATTGTGCCAGACTCGGACGAATTTGACGCCCTCGGCGGCGTCGCCGTGAACGAGCGAGGCGCGATTGTCGTCGGAAACGGCGGGGTTGCTGTTCGCCGCGCCGGAGAGGAACCAATTCCGGATTTCACCGGTGGAGAAGGTATCCTCGAAGCCGCCGTTCAGGAGGAGGGCTCCGGACGCTCGCACGTCGTCGTAGTCGATGCGGATGACCTTGAGCAACCGGGTGGCGGCGTCGAGGCGCACCCACGGTCCGGACAGATTCAGGCTGACGCGCCCGGAACTCTGCGGCCTGAAGGTGATCGAGCCCACCCGCCAATCCGGCCCCGCCGGGAAATGGGCGGTGATGTTCTGCCACTGGGCGCCGGACCAGTCGGCGCGGCCCCCGTCGCTGGTGGTCACGATCTCGAGGTTTGTCGGGGTAGCGGGCGAGGCGGCTATATCCAGCCGGGCCGTGTTTTCCTGAGCCTTGGCCCCCTGCGTGGGGGCCGCGAAGAGCCACGTGGTCGCGAGCAGCTTGTAGATGATGAGACGGCGGATGTGCATAGGGAGGGATCGTGGGTCAGGGCTTGGAAAACCAACGTGGATCGGAGAGCGGGATTTCGCCCGTGATTGTTTCGACGTGACCGTCCGCGAACAGCCAGTTGGCGCTATTTCCCTTGTGCCGGGCCAGGTCGGGATCGTGGTTCCCGCCGGCGCTGCCCGGATAGACGTAGCCCCCCTCGGCGTTGGCCGACACCTCGCCCATGAGCAGAGTCCGGGAGGGAGCCGGCGGCGCGTTCAACCGGTATCTCCAGTGGTTCGCCGAAGAGATGGGGTGGCTGTCGATGAAGGCGTTGTAGGCGTAGGAGGATTTGCGCGTGACGGGCGCGAAATCACTCCCGGCCGCCGGGCAAATCCACACCCCGGCCTCGAAAGGCAGCGGGGGCGGCCCGATCTGCCCGTTCATGCCCAGATAGGCGGCGAGGGCATGGGCGGGGGTCTGCTTGTTGGAGGCGTCCGCTCCCTGGTGGCTCCTGCCGAAGCGCGGCGGGAGCATCTGCTTGTTTTCGTTCGCGAAGAGAATCATCGCCTGGCCGATCTGGCGCAGGTTGGAGGCGCAGTTCGCCTGACGCGCCTTGGCGCGGACGGAGCCGGTCACGGGGACGATGATCGCGGTCAAAACGCCGATGATGGCGATCACGGTGAGCAGCTCGATCAGGGTGAAGCCCTCCGCGCCGGCCCGCGACGGGCGACGGCGGAAGCTTGAAGGAGGGGCATGCATGGGGCGCGTCATGCTTGTATGGATACAAGTGAGGGAAGGCGAACCGGAACGGCTCGGCGCCGCCGTCTTGCGATCACGGCGGACGCGAGCCCGGCGAGCCCGAGAAGAGCCGCCGTCGAGGCGGGCTCGGGAACGGGGGTGTTGCCGACGAGGAGGTTGTCGATATGCACCTCGGCCGTCTGGCTGGAGCTCTTGATCAGGCTGAGCGTATACGCCGCGGAAGTGTTGGAGCCCGTAAACGGAAGAGTAAACCCGGAGAAGGCCGCCGTGTAGTCCGTGTCGTTGATCGAAACATACGTGTAACTCCGCGTCACCGGGTTGAAGCGGATATCGACGGTGATATAAACGCCCAACCCTCCCGCGAAATCGGCGAATTCGGAATTGGCCCCCGTGCCATTGATGGCGGTCTGACCGACGACACCGGCTCCATTGCCCGTGCTGAGATACAGAGGTGCCGTCGCGCTGCCGGCGCCGCCAACGGTCAGGGTGAACCATGTGTTGCCGGTGGGGTTGGTGATGCCGCCGTCGCCCAACGCAAGGATGAGCGCGTTGCCTGTGCCGCTAAGGGAGACCACCTTGATGTCGGCCTTGAACTGAACCTCCTTCGTGAAGTCGATGCCGCCTTCGCCGACGGCGGCGGAGAGATCGAGCCGGTTCACAACCGCGCCGGGCCCGCCGTTGATGCTGGCGGCCAGACCCGCCCCGTTGCCCACGGCCACAAACGCACCGCTGGAGCTGCTGGTCCACGCCGCCGTGCCGGGGACGTCGGGATCGTCTATGCCGGCCAGGGTGGCCCCGTTGGTGTATCCACTGTCAAAATCAATGAGCACGGCGCGGGCGGAGGAAGCGACGCAGACGAGGCAAACGGGCAACAGAGCCCGGCGGAGGAGTTTGGCTGGATTATGCATGGGTGGGATATGGGACGGAAAGCCGGGGGGCGATCGCCGGCCGGTCGGAGATCGGTGAGACGACAAGGCGAAAATCATTGGCCGCACCGCGGTGCAGGCCGAACGAGTGGGTGACGCGGTGGCCGGCGTGCTCCACGGTGACCTCGTAGTCGCCGTAGAAACCGCGGAAAGAGCACCCGTCGCCATCCGTCTCCAGTTCGAGGCGGGTGCACCACTCCTCGCGGACAAGGCGGCGAAGCGTCTCGTAGGCCGGCTTGGGCGACAGATCCGGACGAAGCAGACCCGCGCACAAAGCCGCCTCTTTGCCGTGCGCGGTGCCGTCGGCCACGTTCCACCAGTAGATGCCCTCGACGGCGGGATGCCCGAACCAAAGACGGTAGAGCTCGCGCAAAAGATCGGCCTGAAACCGCTCGGCGTCCTCAAAATCCGGATACACCGGAAGCGTGATCTCGGAGATGTGCACGGGCTTCCCGAGTCGCGCGTGCAAATCGAGGACGGAGAGCAAGCGGCGGGGATCCAGATAGAGATCACGGTTTTTCTCCAAGTCGCGCACCGTGCGGGTGAGGCCATTCTCGTCGTAAAAAAACAGGTGGTATTGCAGCCCGATGGCGTCCACCCGACGGCCGCGCAGCAGAAGATTTCGCGCGAGCAGATGCAGCCCGGTGGTGCCGCCGTGGAACTCGCGCCACGAAAAAGCCGTGGCCTCGTTGAGAATCAGCTTGGAACCGGGCGGGATGACCTCCTCGGCGGCCTCGAACGCCTCCGCCACATAGTCCTCCGGCAACGCCTTCGCCTTCGGAAACATGAACCGCTCCATCGGCTCGTTCACCACATCCCACGAGTCGAATCGATCGCCGTAGCGACGACCGATTTCGCGTATGCGCTCGCGACTCAACCGCGACACCTCCCGTGAATCTCCGGGCAACCAGGAAGGCAGCCACTGGTGCCACGCGAGGCAGTGCCCCTTGACCGCCAGCCTATGGCGTTCGCAAAAATCGAGCACGACATCAGGCGGCGGACGCCGCGGGAGGCGCGGACTGTCGGCGTCAAAACGGGGACGACCCTGCTCCGGTTCCAGATCGGCCCAATAAAAAGGCGCCACGGCGGAGTTGAAAACATCCAGAAACGCCCGCTCCCAAACTAGGTTCCTCTCCTCCGAGTCGAAGCCGCCCAGCGTGAAGATGTTCGCTCCGAAAAGAAAATCATGCCGCGTTTGCCGCACGCCGACGCGCGCCCCCTCGACCGGCTCGCCTTTCTCATCCACGAAACGCAGGCGCGCCTCGCCCTTTCGATGATGCTCGATGCAGTCGGCGACGCGCGTCTCGACCTCGGGATCGCGACGCAAAAAATGTTCGAGCAAACGGGACGGGGATGGAGAAGAAACGTGCATGGACGCGCGGATCGGAGCGGTAGGCGGAGGGAGGGGGGACGGACGAAACCGGGAGGGGCGTGGGCCGAACCTGAAACCAACCTTGAGGCGCCTCAACCGAGCCCCTAGTTTATCTATAAAACAGACATGCCGCCCCGTCCCGTCCGCCCTCCCACCCAAGCAGACGTCGCTCGCCGCGCCGGCGTGACCGCCACCACCGTCTCCCTTTCGCTGCGCAACGATCCCCGCATCACCGCCGAGACTCAGCGGCGCGTGCGCGCCGCCGCCGCGGAGCTGGCCTACAAACCCGACCCCGTCCTCTCCGCCCTGGTCGCCCGGCGCGACTCGGCGCGCCCACGCCGCTCCGCGGCCAACATCGCCGTGCTGGTGGACGACCGCTGGCCGCTGGGCACGCAAATGCTTTGGCTGGACTCGATGGTTTCCGGCCTGCGCACGGCAAGCCTCCGCCTGGGCTATGACCTTGATCTCATCCACCTGCGACGCGACCTGGGCCCGCATCGGCAACCCGACCACCTGCTCTACAGCCGGGGCATTCGCGGCGTAGTGCTTCTTCCACTACAAAACTACGATCTGGTGCCCCCCCTCGATTGGAGCCGTTATGCCACGGTCGCGATCGGCAACCCGCCCGACTCGCTGCCCCTGCATCGCGTGGGGAGCGACGCCTTCACCGCCGCCCACGTCGCCTGTGAGCGTCTGCGGGCTCTCGGTTATCGTCGGCTCGGTCTGGTCAACCCTCGTCTGGCCGAGCAACGCCTGCGCTTCGAATGGCTGGGCGGCATCGCCAAGGAACACTTCCTGCCCGGTTCGGTGATGGAAATCGTGCCGCCGCATCTCCCCGAAACGCTCGAGGCGCGAGGCCTGCTCGCCTGGCTTCGCCGCGAGGCGCCGGAGGTCGTCGTCACCAACGAGGGAAGGGTCTTTCAATGGCTGAAGGAGGCCGGCATCGCGCCGCCGAAGGACATCGGACTGGTGTTGCTCAACCGGGACGCCCTCGAATCCGAGAACATCTCGGGGTTCCGCCAGAATCTCGACGCCTCCGGAGAGGCCGCCATCGACCTGCTCCACTCCCTTCTTCTGCGCGGAGAAACCGGATTCCCCGCCATCCCCCGCGAGGTCTTGATCCGCCCGCATTGGATCGATGGCGACACATTGCGACGCCTGTCGCCCTGATCCGGAGCATTCGTCCCGCTCCTGCGCGCGGCGTCGCGTTATTCGACATCCACCACCAGCCGCATGAAGCGCCGCCCGCCGGGCGCGGCGGACAGATCGACGGTATCCTCGACCGTCTGCGTCACGCCGACCGCTTCCGGCGCGAACGACACCTCTCGCCAGTCCGCCAGATCACCGCTCGCCTCGACCCGCACCCTCGCCGTGTCGGTCGCGCGGACAAACTCCAAGGCGAGCCGCGCCCCCACGCGTTTCGCCGACACTGCGGGCACGGACGCCGCGTCGTCGGGCCTCGAACCGAACGCGAACTCCAACGCGTTGGCCTGGCCATCGCCGTCCGGATCGGCGAGCGGGTCCGCGGACGCGCCGCCCAAGCCGTGACTCGTCGCCCAGTGCGCGTAGGGCACGCCCGTCAGATGCAAAACGAGGTCCCCCCCTTCCAGCTCGGCCACGCCGGAGAAACCCTCCGGCAACACCATGACCGGCGGCTCGCCTTGGGCTGGGGCAGCGCCCGCCACCAACACGTGTCGCCCCACGCCGACCGCGTAGGCCACCGCGGTGACATGCAGTCGCGCGCCGGAGTTGATCGACAAGGTTCCGACATTCAGCTTCGCGCCCGCCGCGCCGTCCACGGCGAGCCTGAGTTCAGAGTCCGCCGCCAGCGCCAGCCCGCCGGAGATCGTTCCCTCGCCTCCGAGCACGCCTCCCGCCAACACCGAAACCGCGCCCGAACCCGTGGCGGAGCCGGTCGAGGGCGCGAGCACCAGCGTCGAGTTCGCGTTCACCACAGTGCCTCCCCGATATGTGCTCCCTGCCGGCGACAACAGCCGCAGCACGCCGGAGCCGGAGGCGTGTAACTCCAGCGCGGGCCCCGCGCCGTCCTCGATGGGTCCGCGCACCTCGATCTCCCCGCTCGCGTCGCTCGCGGTCGAAAGCGTAAGTCGCATCGGCCCCGTCGTCGCGCCCGTGGTCCGCAGACCCGCGCCGAGCACGATGCGTTGCCCGCCGCCGCCGTTGCCGAAAAATGACATCCTTAGCTGTCCGGTGCCCGAGCCGCGCCGCTGCAGCGTCACGCGGTCGCGAAAGGTCGTCGCCGTGCCCGCTCCCCAGGACGAGAAAAACTGCGCGCCGCGCCCGGCGGTGTAGCCTCCCGTTCCGTCGTGCGTGCCGGAGAACACCACCTCGCCAAACAACTCCTGGCTGGAAACGGTCTCGATGCGCGC
>JAUWBD010000191.1 GCA_030605125.1 Verrucomicrobiota bacterium
GGCCCGGCGCGCACTCGACGCGCGCACCGGCGAGGAGGAACGCCGCCGGCTCCGGGTTGGCGGCGTCGGCCGAGAGCTCGATGCAAGCGCGTGTCAGCCGCGCCGTGAAACGCCGCCCCCGCCAGGTGAAGCCAAACTCCAGCGCGCTCCACGCGGCGGGCAGGCGCGGCTCGATCCGCATCGTGTCGCCGTCGAGGCGCAGCCCGCCGAAGCCGAGCACGGCCGCCATCCACGCGCCGCCGTTGGCCGCCGGGTGCGTGCCGCCGATGTAGAGCGGGCCGATGAACTGTTTCGATTCGCCGGTGAGGTCGATGGTGGCCGTGCGCAGGAAGTATTTGTAGGCCCACTCGATCTTGCCGAGTTCGGCCGCGAGCAGCGCATAGACGCAGGGACTCAGGCTGGAGCCGTGCTCGGTGCGGGGCTCGTAGTAGTCCCAGTTGGCCCGCCGTGTCTCCGCGTCGTGCGCCTCGGGGAAGAGGTGCAGCATGAGCACGACGTCGGCCTGTTTGATGACCTTGGTGGAGACGGCCACGCCGTTGCCGCCGCCCCAGTATTCGGTCGGATCGAGCAGGCGTTTTTTCAACTCGGCCGGGGTCGAGTCCTCGAGCCGGTGGTAGCCCTCGAACTGCTCGATCACTCGGGTGGCGGGATCGGGCGCGGGCTGGTGGAGCCGGGGCGCGATCTCGCGCACGCGCTCCAGATCGTCCGCGTAGTCGAGCCGGGCGAGCAGGGCGGAAAGAAACTCGGGCCGCTCGCGTTCCAGCAGCGCGACGACCTCGAGGGCGATGCGCAGCGTCTCGGCCGCCATCGCATTGGTGAACGCGTTGTTGTCCACCCGTTCGTGGTATTCGTCCGGCCCCACCACATCGAGGAGCTCGTAGCGTCCGCGCCCGGGCTTGAACCACGCGAGCGAGGCGAAGAAGCGCGCGCACTCGAGCACGACCTCGGCCCCGCCTTCCTCCAGCAGCGACAGGTCGCCGGTCAGGCGGTGGTGGCGCCAGACCGCGAGGGCCACGTCGGCGCTGATGTGGACCTGCTTGTCGCGGAAATAGGTCCGCATCGGCCGTTTCGTGAACACGTCGGTGACGTTGAAATACGAGCAGGCCTCGTCGCCCGTCTCCTGGCTTTCCCACGCATAGAAGGCCCCGCGGTGGCCGAGCTCGGCGGCCTTGCGTCGCGCGCCGTCGAGCGTGCGGACGCGGTAGCGCACCAGCCGCCGTCCGATCTCCGGCAGCGCGTGGTCGAAGAACGGCTGCATGAAAATCTCCGTGTCCCAAAACACCGCGCCCTTGTAGACCTGTCCCGACAATCCGCGCGCGGGGATGGAGGCGCGCTCGTCGGTCGGCGCGATCACGAGCAGTTGGTAAATGCTGTAGCGTAGGGCGAGCTGGGCGCCCTCGTCGCCCTCGATGCGCACGTCGGCCGCGGCCCAGCGTTCGTCCCAAATCCGGCGCGAGGCGTCGAGAAGGGCCGCGCGTCCCAGCCCGGCCATGTGCCGCGCCTCATCCGCCGCCGCGGTGGCCGGAGCGGCGCCGTCGTGGGCGCCGGTCCGCACGACCACGAACTTGTCGAAGGCGAAAACTTCTCCGGCGCGCGCGGTGAGACGCAGCCGTCGCGTCAGCGAACGGTCGCCGGCCACGAACTCCGTCACGCAAGGAAAGTCCGCGCGCAACACCGCCGCCACCGCGACCTCGACGCCCGCCTCCTGCGTGCGGCACAGGAGCAAATCCGCCTCGCCGGCCACCTCCGCCGGCCGCGCCTCAAAGCGTTCCAAATGCGGCCCGTTGATATCCCACACCTCGCCGTCGATCCCGGTCTCCAACTCCACCGCGCACTCGCGACTGGCGGAGAGCGCGAAGCGCATCACGCCCGAGCCGGGCTGGTCGAGACGCAGGAAACGCTCGGCGACGAGCGTCACCTCGTTGCCGTCGGGCAGGCGAAAGACCGAACGGCGGCGGTGGGAGCCCGTTCGCAGGTCGATCTCCTGGGAGTGTTCGACCGGATCGAGCGCGAGCACGGAGACCGGGGAGCCGTCCACCCGCACGCGCGCGCCGAAGGGGTGGGGCGCGTTGACCGGTTCACGCCACAGGTCGCCGACCCGGTCGTAGAGACCGGCGAGCGTGCAGGACGCGAGTTCGGCCGCGCCGAATTCCTCCAGGGTGCCGCGCACGCCGAGCCGGCCGTCGCCGATGATGAATTTGCCGCCGTGCTTGGCGATGTCGTCGCGGCGAAAGCCGTCCTGCCGCACGATCCAGAGGGAGTTGTTTTGCATGGGGTCGGGAGAGTCGGGCCCAGTTCGCCCGTTACGGGATCGACGCCAACGGAGTGGCCGTGCATGCAGTTGCACGAATGACCACGCGCACCCTTCTCAAGGACGTCGCGCTGCGGGCCGGCGTGCATCAGGCGACGGTTTCGCGGGCGCTGCGTGACGACGCGCGCATCCGGCCCGAGGTGAGGGAGCGTCTACGCCGGCTGGCGAGGGAAATGGGCTACGCTCCGGATCCGCACTTGCGCGCGTTGGCGAAATACCGGGCCGCGCGCCAGCCCGCCGGGCTCCGTGGGCGGATGGCGTGGCTGACCAACTTCCCCCGGCGCGACGGATGGCGGCGGCACGAGAAGCTGGAGTATCTGGCGGGCGCGCGGCGGCGCGCGGCGACGCTGGGCTACGACATCGAGACGATCTGGGCGCGCGAGCCGGGCGTCACCCCCGGCCGACTGAATCGGATTCTCCGCGCGCGCGGCGTCGGCGGCCTGTTGTTGCCGCCGCAGCCGGAGGCGGGAACGCGACTCGAGCTCGACCTGGCCGGGCTCGCGGCGGTGTCGTTCGGCCACGGTCTGGCCGAGCCCCGTTTGCACGTGGTCCACAGCAACCACTACCGCTCCATGCAGACGCTGCTCGGGCGGCTGGCCGGGCTGGGCTACCGGCGGCCGGGCCTGGCGCTCACCACGCTGACGAGCCACAACGTCAACGGCGGCTGGCTCGCGGCCTATCTGCACGCGGCCCACGAACTCGGCGGCGGCTGGCCCGCGCCGCTGCTCGGCGACGCGTGGGGGCCGCGGGAACTGCTGGCGTGGAAGCGTCGCGAGAAGCCCGACGTCATCGTGAGCGAACGGGAGGAGGCGCTCGCGTGGTTGCGCGAGGCCGGGGTGCGGCCGCCGCGCGGCTGCGGCTTCGCGCTGACCGCGCGGCATCCCGGCCAGCCCGACTGCTCGGGCATGGACGAGAACAGCGAGCTGGCCGGCTCGGCGGCGGTGGACCTGCTCGCGGGCATGATCGAGCGCGGGGAAACCGGCGCGCCGGCCTCGCCGCTGGATATTTTGATCGAGGCGCGCTGGCGTGAGACCGAGAATCCGACGGTCTGATACAGCGGCTCAGTCGACGGGGCGGAAGCGCACCGCGTCCACCGCGACACGGCCCGCCGTGTCGGCGACGCCGATCTCGACGTAGGTCGCGGCGGGTGAGGATTCCCAGGCGCCGCCGCCGTAGGGGACGCCGGGCTGCCGGACCGCGAAGGGATATACGCCGAGGATCACCCAGTCGCCGTCGCCCCGCGTTTGGTCCACGAGGTGCTCGGCCACGCCGTCGGCGTGTTTCACGCGCACCGGCACCGCCTGGTCGTTTGCCGGGGAAACGGGAAACCGGATCGCGACCTCGTGCGGGCCGGCGGCGGGGATCGAGGCGTGGAAGCGCACGCGCCCGTTCGCGGCCTTCACGACGGGGCCGTCGTGTTTGTAACCGGAGAACCAATACGTTTCGGGATTTGTCGCGCCGACCCATTCGCCGGCGGGCGTGGTCGTGACGGACGGAGCGGGGTAGGCGTCGTCGACGATCATGCCGTCGGCCGGCGCGGCGAGGACGTCGCCGTGCGCCGCGATCTCGCGCTGATAGGCCTGAAACGCGCCTTTGCGGTGGGAAAACACCCGGCCTCCCGTGGCGTCGCGGCCGATCTCGCAGAGCCCGTAATAGGACTCCGGATCGAAGGTGCCGCGGTTGGGCTGGGCGAGGAGTTCATAGATGAAGACGGCTTCGACGCCCGGATAGTGGCGCAGCTCGGAAATCAGGCCCGAGAGCGTCGCGGCCTGCGCCGCCTCGTCGGAGAAATACCGGGTGAGCACGATGTCGTCCAACATGGGTCGCTCGTTGTTGCCGAAACCGCGCGCGGTGAAGACCACGCGATCGAAGGCGTCGAATGTCGCGCTCGTCGCGACGATGGTGTTTTCAAGCACGCCGTCGCCGTCGGGATCGCAGGCGACGACCAGGCGCGAATCGCGGAGGTCACGGCGCAGGCGGATCGTTTTCGGGCGGGGTGCGCCGTTGGCGAAACCAGGTTGGTTGTAGCCGGAGGATTGCGCGCCGGGCAGGAGCGTGGCGGCGCCGGCGGAGAGCGAGTAGACGCCGAGGACGGAGGCGGTGTTGGCGGCGTTGCCGCCGTCGCCCTGTCGGACGCGCAGGCGGTAGCCGTCGCCGGCGGCGTTGACGACGTCGCAGTCGATGATGAGCGAGTGGCTGCCGTAGCCCAGGGAGGTGTTGCCGCCCCAGCGCCAGTCGTAGGCGAAGGCGAGCTCCCAATCGCCGGAGAGCGGCGCGTCGAGCAAGCGCGCGATGCTCCGGCCGGAGGCCGCGCCCGCGTCTTCGTTGAACACGGCCTTGGTCGCGCCGAACTCGCGCACGCGCCACGCGCCGGAGGCCGTCCAGCCGGGCGGGGTGTCGCCTGCGGGCGTGGCGGCGAAGGGCTCCTCGACGAGCTTCGCGGTGACGAGCGATCCGCCGACCCGGTTGGCCTCGGTGACCCAGATCGGTTTTCCGAGGGCGAGGTAGCGCGGCATCACGCGCGCGACCGATCCCATCGACGAATACCAGTGCAGGCCGACGACCTCGAAGGGCACGCCGTCGGCGACGAGGCGGTCGAGGAAACCGTAATGATACCAGCCGGCGGTGTTGATGATACGGCGGATGGCGGGGTCGCCCTCCCGGGCGCCGGCGGAGAGGCCGACGAGGGCGCGCCGCACGCGTTCGTATTTTGCGGCGTCGTAGTCCGTGGCGGAGGCGCCGGAGACGTGGGCTCCGAGGATGCATTTGTTGTCGAGTTCGTTGCCGAGCTCGAGGTGGGTGAAGCGGCCCGCGTGGGTTTGGGTGAAGGCCAGGGCCTTGGCGTGGCAATCGGCCTGGAGCTGCTCGTCGGTGCGCGTGTCGAAGATGTTTCCGGCCGGTCCGAGGATGGGAAGCAGCCGGATCGAACGCGCGTCCGCGGCGGCGAGCAGCTCGGCGAATCTGGCGGGGTCGCCCGCGTCGAGTCGGAGGTAGTCGCATCCGAGCTCCTCGACGAGGTCGAGCTGGCCCACCGGCGATTTGGCGGAGGGCCCCTCGATCGGCACGACGTTCCAATACGAGGTGGCGGTGTTGGTGGTCGGGTGGCCGGAGACGCCCCATTGCAGACGACGAGGAGCCTCGGCGGCGGAGCGGAAGCGGATGTTGTCCACCTGGAAGAACGGGGCCGGGCGGAAGACGGTGTTGCCCGCGCCGGCGTAGAACGAGATCCGGTTTGGCGAGAGGTCCGCGTGAGCTCGCGTGGCGATCGGCGGCGAGCGATAGACGACGGCGGGAGCGCCCACGTCGGTGATCGTGAAGACGTAGGAGTCGCGGTTGGCGGAGCCGTTTGCCCCGTAGTCGGCGACGAGATCGAGCCGGTAGTCCGTGTCCGGCTCGAGCAGGACGACGCCGGGCACGGTCAGGCCCGCGTCCGAGTAGGAGACAACGACCGCCGCGCCTTCGTGGTCGGAGAACGTGATCATCACGGAGGTGTGCGATCCGCTGTGCACTTGGCTGTTGGCGTTGACCATGAACACAAACGAGGGCGCGGGGCCGGAGGTGCCCTGGAGGGCGCGAAACTCGAAGGAACCCACGAGGTGGCTTTGCCCGCCCGCGCCCACGCCGGAGAAGACGGAGGAGACGAGCGTGGGCGCGGCGCCGCCGCTCTGGTTGTAAGTGAAGCGGAGCTTTCTGTTGCCGGAGGAGGTCTCGATGACCTGAAGCGATGTGCCGGGGGATGAGAGCAGGCTGAACGCGCCCGATCCTCCGGCGATGGACGCGGTGCCGCCGTCGGCGACGACCTGCTCGGGCAGCGAGTCGAAATTCTGCGTGAAAAGTTCGGCGGCGGGCGAAGCGACCGCAGCGATGATGGAAACGGCGAAGCCGGCGAGGCGCGCGGGCGCACGGAGACAAGAGTGGAGGTGGCTCATGGGGTGGGGTGGGGGGAGAAAGCGGAGCACAAAAAAGCAGGGCGCGGGCCCTGCTTGGGAAAAGGGGCGACGGCGGAGATGCCCGTCGCCGGAAGCGGCACGGCGGCAGGCATGCCGCCGCTGCGGGCCGCGGGCTCAGTAGAGGCCGATCAAGTCGCCGATCTCGATCGCGCCGTTCGGGTCGCGCGTGGGGTGGCCGGCGCAGATCCAGAAGGTGCGCAGCGGGAAGTGGAGGCGACCGTCCTTGGCGCCGCCCCAGTGCAGAGGGGCTTGGAACCCGGCGAGGTTCACGCGCAGTTCCTGCCACTTGCCCGCGTCGCTGTAGGCGACCGCGATCTGGTGGGCCTGGCCGGTGGCGTCCACGAGGCGCAGGGTCAGCTGACGTTGCGCCTCGGAGCGCACCTTGACCCGCAGCTCGCGCACGCCGTCCTCGACGCGGACGTGGGCGAAGGCGGCGACGTAACGCCCGCCCTCGGTGAGGTCGTAGTGCAGCGTCGCCACCCATTTTTCGCCGTCGGGCCGGGGTTCGACGCGTCCTTTGGCTCCGGGGAACTCGTCGCCGCGCGAAAGGCGCCAGCTGCGGTCGTCCTCGGTCAGCTTGATCTCGGTGGCGGTCGCCGCGGGCTGGGCGGAGACGGGGCCGGCGAGCAGACAGGCGACGAGGGCGGCGAAGAAGAGGGGGGCGGGATTTTTCATGATGGGAAGAGGAGGACGGACAAAGTGGAGCGGCGCGCGGCGTGGAGGGATCAACGAATCTCCAGCGCGACGGGATGCGCGGGCACCGAGACCTTAGGCAGCCACAGCCGGGCGCCCTTGCGTTCGAAGCGCAGGTCGCGCCTTTCGCCGGTGAAGAGGTCGTGGGCGACGACGCGGGAGACGGGCAAGTCCGAGACGATCTCCACGTCGGCGACCTGCGCCTGCAAGTCGCCCGGGCGCTCGACCGACCAGAGCGCGATCATGAGGCGGCCCTCGCGGTCGCGAAAGGCGTGGCGCGCCACGTTGCCGGGAGCGGCCAGGCGGCCGCCGTCCCAGGTGACGGGCCACTGGTCGGTGCGTATGTTGTGCGTGAATACATTGATCTCCGGCGCGGAGGCGTCGGCGCGGAAGGGCGCCATGTAGCCGGCGAGGCGACGCACGGCGTGGAAGGCCGGTTTCGGGCGGTTCTGATGGTCGAGCAGGCCGAAGTTGTTCTCCGCCTCGTGCGGATCGGCGCCGTCGTTTTTGAGCGCGTAGACGACCGACACCTCGACGCCGAGGGCGAAGCCCTCGATGAAGCGACGCAGCGAGTATTTGGCCTGCGCCTCCTCGGTGTAGCCGGCGTATTGCAGACCGCCCTTCGCCTCCTGGTAGGTGGGGAAGCCCCACTCGGTGAGCCAGAGTTCGCGACGCCCGCCGTGGGCGGCGGTTTCCCGGCGGTAGAGCTCCATCTGGGAGGCGAAGGTGCCTTGCGCGTCGGCGGTGGCGAAGCCGTCGCGCCGGACGAGGGCCTCGCTCGCGGCGAACGGGAGCAACTCCGGCACGGCCCTGAAGCTGTAGGGATGATCCACTACGCCGTCGAGTTCCGGGACGACGCCCTGCCGGATCATGCGAAAGTTGGCCGGCGCCGTCGCGCCAAGTCCGATGACCTTCATCTCCGGCGCGGCCTTCTTGATCGCGACCGCGGCGAGGTTGGCGAGCCGCACGTAGGCGCCGATCCAGGGCGAGTCGGAGCCGTCCGCCTCCTTGCCGTTCCAGGCGCCGCCGTGGTGTTGGCGGAAGCCGAAGTTGTAGGGCTCGTTGAGAATCTCGATGGCCTGGACCTTGCCCGTCACCTCGCGGGCGAGGTGGGCGGCGGCCCTGGCGTAGGCCTCGGGGTCGAAGGGCGCGGTGTGGACGGGGTTGCCGCCGCGGCCGGTGTTGAGCACGAGGATGATCTTGATGCCGCGAGCGTGCAGCGCGTCGATCCAGGCGCGTTCGCGCTCGGGCAGCGCGTAGACGCCGGGCGAGGTTTCGTAGCGCGCCCAGTTCAACTCGTCCCGCACCCAGCCCACGCCGAGCTCGTCGATGAGCGGGATCAGTTTGTCGGGGTCCCACGTCTCCACGTATTTGCCGCGCAGGCCGAAGTGGGTGCAGACGCCCATCGCGGGATGTTTGGCGTGGTCGGCGGCGAGGGCCGCGCCGACGGGTAACGCGAGGAGGGCGGCGAGGCCGCTCGCGCGGGCGCGGCGGCGGACGCGGGACGAGAGGGGCATGGCGGGTGTGGAGCGGGCGGGATGGAAGGCGGGAGGGGCGGGGGCACCCGGCGCGCGACGGGGTTTACTTCGGGTTCCAGTAGGAGGCCTTGTTGGCCTGGCCGGTGGTGAGGGCGGCGACATGGCCGTCCATGAAAGCGTAGGCGCGCGTGGCGCCGTGGGTGGGGCCGGACGCGAGGACGTCGCTCCCGGCGTGGGCGCCGGCGACCTGCCGGTAGTCCTGGCCGGCGTGGAATTCGACCAACATCAGGGCCTGCGACGGAGCGCCGACGGAGTTCAGGCGCCGGGGGATGTTGCGATTGGCGTCACCGAGGACCGGCTGCATGGCCGGGTAGGCGTAGGCCTGGCTGCGGCCGGCGTTGCGGCGCTCGTAGTCGCTCGCGGCGACGCCAGCGGAGTCGTTGATCGCGCGGGCCCGGGGATCGTCGGGACAGGTGAACAGCTTGGGCGGGGCGGAGAGCACGCCG
>JAUWBD010000071.1 GCA_030605125.1 Verrucomicrobiota bacterium
GGCGATGTTGCGTTCGCGCGCGTCAGCCTTGTCACCGCCTCGCCATCCTCCGCCATGAATGAGGAGGACGGTGGGGCGAGGACCCGGGAAAGCCGCGGCCGCAGGGAGATAGGCGTCGATCTTTTCGGATCGTTCGGGACCGAGGTAATCGAGGTCGGATTCGAGCGAATAGAGCAAAGTAATGATGAGCCGCTCCCGTTATGAGGCTTCGAAGGTCGTATCTTTCAAGACGAGTCCCTCGACGTCTTCTTGGACGAGACCTTCGCCGGCGTGAATCACGACGCTCTCGAAGCGGATCGAGCGGAGCGGGTGGCCGGGGAGGCCGGCGAGTCGAACGGCGGTGCCGGCATGGTCGCAACGCAGCCCGCGGAGGAGAATGTCGCGCACGTCGGGCACGTCCTTCAGTTCGCCCACCGCGCCATCAAGCGCCTCGCCGCCGTAGCGGAGGGTGACGAGCACGGCTTCCTTTTGTATTCGCCGCATCGATACGTTGTCCACCTGCACGTTGCGGATGAAGGCACCGCGGCCGGCCCGCGTCTTGATGCGCACCCCGATGTCGGTGCCATCGAACGTGCAATCGTGCACCAGAACATTGCGGACCCCGGCGGCGGTCTCGCTGCCGATGACGAAGCCGCCGTGGCCGGCAAGCACGTGGCAGTGCCGCACCACGACATTTTCGCAGGGGGAGCCGGCGTCCCACGCGTCCGGCTCGCGTCCGGACTTGAGGCAAATGGCGTCGTCGCCGGTGTCCACATGGCAGTGCTCCACGAGGACGTTGCGGCAGCCGTCGGGATCGATGCCGTCGGTGTTGTGCGCCTCCGGCGGGTTTTTGATGGTCACGCCGCGGACCGTGACGTTTTCGCATCCGACGGGATGGAGCGTCCAGGACGGGCTGTTGAGGAAGGTGACACCCTCGACCAGCACGTCGCGGCACCCGATCGCTTGGAGGAACGGTGGACGAACCCCGTGTTCAGGCGTGCCGTAAACGCGCTGCTCGACCGGGAGGCGTTCGCGGTTCGCCGCAAACAGGTGAACCATGCCCGGCTGAGCGTGTTTCCACGGCCACCAGGTGGCGCCTTGACCGTTGAGGATTCCCGATCCGGTGACGGCGATGTCGTGGCAGCGACGCGCGTAGATGAACGGCGAGTAGTTAAAGCACCTGATCCCGCCCCGTTGTTGATAGACCACCGGCAGGTAGTGCGCCGGATCTTGGCTGAACCGGAGTTCCGCCCCTTCCTCCACATGAAGTTCGACGTGGTTGCAAAGATGAATTGCGCCAGTCAGCCACAGGCCCGGGGGCACGACGACGCGTCCACCGCCTCGCAGCGAGCACGAGTCGATGGCGGCGGCGATGGCGGCCGTGTTCAGCACCTCGCCACCCGGTTGCGCGCCGTGCTCGCGGATGTTGACGGACAAGGCGGGAATCGTCGGACGAGGGGGCAGAGGAAAGGGCGTGAAGACGGACATCGGGAAGCGAAGGCGGCTCGGATTGGTCGGTCCTTCAACGGCCCATCCAGCCGCCGTCCACGGTGAGGATCTCGCCGTGGACGTAGTCGGAGGCGCGCGAGGCGAGGAAGACCACCGGGCCCTTAAAGTCGTCGGGATTGCCCCAGCGTCCGGCGGGGATGCGGCCGAGGATCGACGCCGCGCGCACCGGATCGTTGCGCAGGGCCTCGGTGTTGTCGGTCGAGATGTAGCCGGGGGCGATCGCGTTCACGTTCACGCCGCGACCGGCCCACTCGTTGGCCAGGGCCTTCGCGAGCTGGCCCACGCCGCCCTTGCTCGCGGCGTAGCCGGGCACGTTGATGCCGCCCTGAAACGTGAGCAGCGAGGCGGTGAAGATGATCTTGCCCGAGCCGCGCGCGAGCATGTCGCGGCCGAGCTCGCGGCTGAGGACGAACTGCGCGCTGAGGTTGGTCTCGATGACCTTGTCCCAATACTCGTCGGTGTGCTCGGCGGCGGGCTGGCGCAGGATCGTGCCGGCGTTGTTCACGAGGATGTCGATCACGGGTCCGTCGGCGCGGAGGCGGGCGACGAAGGCCTTGAGCGCGGCGCGATCGGAGAAATCGCAGGTGTAGCCGCGGAAGGAGCGGCCGTGCGCGGTGACGGCGCGCTCGACCACGCTGCCGGAGGATTCGAGCGAGGCGCTCACGCCGATGATGTCGGCGCCGGCCTCGGCGAGCGCCTCGGCCATGGCGAGGCCGATGCCGCGTTTGCAGCCCGTGACGAGGGCGGTTTTTCCGGAGAGGGAGAAGAGGGACGGGAGGGACATGGCGGAGGTGGGAAGAAAGGGATCTGGATGGGTTTGAACCACGGAGGGCGCGGAAGGAGGGCCCACGAAACACACGAAAAGACACGAAATGAAGCAGCGGGCCGGACTGAATTTTTTCGTGTATTTCGTGTGTTTCGTGGGCTCCTACTTCTGTGTTTTTGAATCATTCGCGGCGGCGGATGAGTTTGGCGGGGACACCGCCCATGATGGAGAAGGGGGGCACGTCCTTCGTGACCACGGCGCCGGCGGCGAGGATGGAGCCGCGGCCGATGGTGACGCCGGCGGTGATGATCACGCGGCCCGCCACCCACACGTCGTCCTCGATGATGATCGGCGCGTGCGTGAGGCCCTGCGCGGCGATGGGGCGGCCAAGGTCGGCGAAGTTGTGGTTGCCGGCGATCATCTGGACGAAGGGCGCGATGCGCACGTGGTTGCCGATCACGATGCGGCCGTCGCGCGTGTCGCGGTCGCCGTAGCCGATGAGGATCGTGCCGGTCTGCACCGAGGAATGGTCGCCGATATCGACATTGCCCTGCACGACCGCGCCGGGGGCGATGCTGGAGTTGGCCCCGATGCGCAGGGAGCCGCCGCGCGGGTGGATGCGCGCGTCGGGGCTGAGGCGCGCCGTGGGATCGATGCTCACGTGCGCGTGCCGCGTGGCGAGGTAACGCCCGAAGCGCAGCGCGAGCCGCTGGCGCCAGTTGCGCGCCACGGGCATGCTCTCGCCGCCGTCAAACCAGGTCCAGAAGCTCATAGGCTGGGCGGGATGATCTCCGCGAGGACGGCGTTTTTGCCCGGCAGGGTGTTGCAGAGCACGCGGTCGCCGCGGACGTTGAAGACCGGGTGGTGGCAAATGCGCAGCGGGTTGCGGCCCGGCGCCTCGCGTTCGCCGAGGAAACGCGGTAGGCCGTGGCGCCGGATGACTTGCCCCGTGCGGCGGGAGATGAAGACGACGGCGCCGCCGGTGGGCGTGCCTTCGTCGGTGACTATGAGATCGCGATCCAGCGGGCTGACGGAAGGGTGTCCGCTGCTGGCGTGGTCGGAGAGTTTGCGATAACCGGTGCCGTCGTAGCGCACCTCGGCGAGGCATTCGCGGGTCGGGTCGGCAGGATCGGGGCCGTAGCCGATGAGGTGCTCGCCGTCGGGCTGCCACGACCAGTGGACGCCGCGACGGCCGAAGGAGAAATCGAGGGCGAGCTTTATGTCGCGAAACTCGCGATCGGCGGAGTAGATCATGGTGAGCCGGGGCTCGCCGCGCGATCTCACGACGCAGTGGTTGCCGAAGAAAAAGATGCAGCGGGTGCCGGCGCGGTTCCACCGCACGCAGTAGGCCATGAGCGTGAGGCCGTCGGCGGGGCCGAGGCGGGCTTTGACCTCGCGGTCGGCGGCGAGGAGGCGATCGCGCTGCGGGTTGCGCTCGAGGATCTCGGCCACGCTGAGGCGCAAGCGCGAGGCGGCGGGATCAAGCGTGTATTCGAAAATTCCGTGTCGGTCGCGGGCCTGAAAGGGCACGGGGGCGCGTTCGGGTTTATAGACTCCGTCGCCGTAGCCGGCGGCGTAGAGCATGCCGAGCAGGCCGGAGTAGATCGGTTCGCCGGAGGGCGGCGCGCCCTCCATGTCGCCGGCGACCGAGGTCTCGCGGCCGGTGGCGAGCTCGCGGCGGCGGATGAGCGGCTGGCCGAGCGAGCCGCCTTGGAAATAGACGGCGCGCGCGTCGGGGCTCCAAGTCTGCCAGTATCCGGTGTGCCAATACGATTCGCCGATGGGCCCCGCCGCGAAACGGTGTTCGATGCGGCGGTCGGGGCCGAGCACGATGATCTCGCCCTCGCCGGTTTCGACGTCGGCGCCGGAGAGCAGGATGCGATCGGAGCCGTCGGGCGCGTAGGGGCAGAGGCTGTAGTAGCCGTGAAGGCTCCAGCGATCCGGGATGGGAAGCCGCGTGATCTCCGGGACCGTGGAAGAGGTGGAAACGGGCGAGGACATGGGCGGGCAGATCACTCCGTCGCGGTGGCGCGGACGCGGATGAAGCGCCGCGGGGCGGGGCCTAGGGGGGTGTTGTCGCGGACGAGCAAGGAGTCGGACGTGGAGGCGACCACGGTGGTGTGGGCGGCGCCGGAAGTCCAAGTGACCAAGTCGGCCGAGACCTCGACCACGACGTTGACGTTTTGGGCGTCGGGATCGCGCGGGACGAGGATCGAGAGGTAGGTCTGGCCCTGATGCGAGAGGGTCGTGGCGACGGGGGCCGAGGCGGCGTTGGGCTGGAGCGGGTTTAGCCCGAGCGCGTATTCGAGAAGGTTCGGCAGGCCGTCGCCATCGGGATCTTCGGAGGGGCCGGACTGGGCGACGGGCACGGCGTTCAGCGCGGTCCAGTGCGCGTAGGGACTCGCAAGAGTGATGTTTTCGGTGACTTCGACGACTCCGATGAAACCGTATTCCTGCAAGACGCCGGCGGCGTCGCGGGGCAACACCTGGAGCGCGATCGAGGCGTCGGGGCCGGGCGGGATGAACACGGTCTCGACGGTGTTGCTGGTGTTGTCCACGGCGTCGAGGTGCAAGGCCGGCAGATCGCCGACGAGATAGCGGGCGGTGCGGTTGCCGGCGCCGGCGCGCGAGGCGAATATCTTGAAGCGGTATTGCGCCTGCGGATGGAGGTTCGTGAAAGACAGCTCGCCGTGGTTGCTGCCGGTCACCGTGCCGGTGCCGGTGACGAAGATGCTGTCGCGCTGGGCCGTCGCAGGGTAAGGACCGGCCGCGTTGACGCCGTTGATGCTCGTGCGGGAGAAGGGCCTCGTAAGCGTGAGGCCGGCGGTCGGGTGAAACGCCCCCGTGCCGTCACGGAGCTGCGTGAGCCCGGAGCCGGTGGTCACGGTGTGGACGTTGTTCCAATGACGGCCGGCGGTGGGGCTGGCGGTCGGATAGCCGGAGTCTGACGGCCCGAAGTCGATGAAGAACGAGCGCTCCACGCTGCTGGGAGCGAGGGCGAGGGAGGCGGGGCGGGAGATCTCGGTGTTGCCGTTGGACCAGGAGACGACGACATCGTAGCGGCCAATGTCGGCCGCGGAGACGGACGAGACGGTGAGGAAGGACGAGGTGGCGCCCGGGATCGGGGTGCCGTTGCGCCGCCACTGGTAGGAGCTGACGTCGCCGGCGGCGCCGACGAAAAAGCTGGCCTGCCCGCCGATGGTCGCGGCGCGGGAGTCGGGATGGCGGAGGATGGGGACGTTTTGGTTGATCTCCCACGCGATGGTCTGGAGCTGCGTGGCGTGTGTCGGGCTGATGGAGAGCATCTGGGCGGCGCTCCCCTGCCCCGTCGGGAGCGTGCGCGGATCGCCGCCGAGGATGCGTTGGAAGAAGAGCAGCGCGGAGAGGAAGGAGCCGGGAGGATCGGCGTGGTAGCGGTCGTTGGCGTAGAGCTTAATGAGGCCGGGGACAGCCGTTTGGTTGGGGCCGTAGGCCACGCCATCGGCGAGCGCCTTCATGAAGGCGTCGCCCACCGGCACCCAGCCGTGCAGGCCGTAGTCGCGCGCGGCCTCCGAATAGGCGGTGCGCAGCTCGTTCTGCATGGCCTGGAGGTTCGGGTAGTAGCCGTAGTGCACCAAATCGCCGCGGGCCCAAGTCTCGTAGAGGTAGATTTTGGTGTTGGGGTTTTCTTGGAGAATGCGATCCCGGATCGCCTGCACGGAGGCGCGGAAGGCGGGGATGTCGCCCTTCGCGATGTTGTTCCCGCCGACAAAGAGACTCGGGCGGGTGCTGAAGTCCTGCAGGATGACGACGTCCCACACCTGGTCGAAGATGTGGCCGTCGTTGGCCAAGTGCGTGGTCAAGCTCGTGCCGCCGGCGCCGAGCACGCTCACGTTGATGTTGGGGATGTTGGCCTCCATGCTGAGCTTCTTGAAGATCGAAGGCACGCCACCGGTGTAGCCGGTGCCCTTCACGTCGGTCACGGGGCCGTAGGTTTGATTGAGCGGCCAGACGGTGAAGCTGTTGCCGACGAAAAGAACGTCGAGCGCCCGCAGGGGCAGCGGCAGCAAGGCGAGGATGAGCAGGGGCAGGCGGCGAAGCAGGAGCATCATGGGAACGAAGCGGTTTGGGTTTGGCGCCAGCGGACGGCTCAGCGGGCAAGGGTCTCGAGGCCGAGCAAACGTGCCTGACCGGCGGCGAGGACCACGGGGCCGAAGGCGTGGCTGTCGTTGAGCACCGGCGGCATCGCGCGATAGTCGAGCTTGGTGCCGGTGCCCGGGCACAGGCAGGGGCGGCAGGTGTGGAAGATGTCGGTGTCCTCGTTGATGTAGGCGAGGAGCCCGCGCATGCCTTTTTCGAAACGCGCGCGGTGGGCGACGTAGTCGGCGGAGTCCGTCGCGCCGAAGAGGCCCGCCTCCAGACCCGATCCGAGCGCGTAGAGCATGAGCGCGGAGCCGGAGGTCTCGACGTAGGACAAGGTGCCGTCCTCCGTCATCTCCTGGTGCCAGAGGCCGGCCTCGTCTTGGAAGCGCGCGCAGGCCTCGACGTGGTCGCGGTAGAGCGCGAGCGCCTCGGCCTTGCGCGGATGGTCGGCCGGCAGGTAGCGCGCGATCTCGATCAGGGCGAAGGCGCCCCAGCCGTTGCCGCGGCTCCAGTGGTCTTCGGAGATTTTTCCGGGACCGTTGAAGTTGATGCCTTGGTGAAAGAGTCCGTTCTCCGGGTTGCGGAGCAGGCGCACCATCCTCGCGGTCTGTTGAAACGCCTCCTCGAGGTAGCGCTCTTCGCCCAAGGCCAGGCCGGCGAACACGAGGAACGGAGTGACGGCGAAGGCGACGTCGATCCACACGAGGTTGCGCGACGGATCGCGCGGCATCTTGAGGATGCCCTGATGATCGCGCGGCGCTTCGTGGAGAATCTGTTCGGCGTAACGACGAACCTCCTCGCGCGCCTCGGGCAGATGCCCGCGCCAAAGCAGATAGGCCGTGCCCGCGCCGCCGCAGAAGTAATTGGGGAAATTGGCCTTAAACGTCACCTCGCCGCGCACGAAGGGCAGCAGCCATTCGCGGGCTTGAGCGAGGATCGCCGGGTCGTCGAGCCCGGTGAGGCGAGCCGCACCGTAGAGCGTGACGATGCCCGGATAGCCGGCGAAGCTTCCGCAGACGGCGAGGTGCTTGCGGGCGGCGTTGAGGGCGAGGTCGAGCGTGTGGGCGGTGCGCATGGAAAGAGTGGAGAAAGAGGATGAGGCGGCAGGATTAGCGGGCGTGGTGGCCGAGGGCGGCGGCGAGTTGGCCCATGAGGCCCATGCCCATGGGCGAGAGCACGCGGTAGGAGGCGCGTTGCAGCGCCTCGCCGCCGCGGTTGCTCTGTGCGGCGCCATCGAGAAAGCCGTCGGGCGTGAGGTGCGGGAGCAGGCCCTGCCAGCAGCGCTCGGCAGAATCGCGAAAGTCGCCGGGCAACAGCCCAGCGGCGGCAGCGCGGGCGAAGGCGGCGGCGATGCCGGCGGAGCCGGACGTGTCGAAGGTCGTGGTGTCGTCGTCGAGGAAGTTGCTCCAAAGGCCGTCGGGATGTTGCCAGCGACGAGCCCACTCGGCGGCGACGAGCAGCTCGGTCTTAAGGTCGGTGGTGTCGGCGAGGTCTTCGAGGTGCTTAAGCGAACGGGTGAGACCGAGCAGATACCAGGCGACGCCGCGGGCCCAGGAGCGGAAGGTGCGCGAATCGTCGGTGTGATGCCGCAGCCAGATCCCGTCGGGGCGGCGCAGGCTCTCGCGACGGACGCGCAAGACGCCGGCCGAGAGCGCAGCGAGAGCGGTGTCGCGACGCGTCTGCGCGAGCACGGCGAGCGGATACGCGACGGTGTAGGAGCCCTCGGCGGAGATCGTTTCCGGACGGGCGAAGGTGCCGTCAGCCTTGAGGCGCTGGCGGAAAAATCGAGGGCGAGCGCGAGCAGCGGGTGATCGGCGGGCGCGATCTTGGCGAGCTGGGCAAAGGGGAGCGTGCCCTCGATGCCGTAGATCGCGCCGTCGGCAGGCTGGCCGCGCGGGTTTTCGTAAACGAGGCGCTTGTCCTCCATGATGAAGAGCGCGAAGTGCGCGTCGAGCGCCGCGCGCCAGCGGGCGTCGCTGGTCGCCACGTGCAGGTCGTGCAAGGCATCGAGCACGCAGCCCTCCATCCAGCCGAAGGTCTGGACGGAAGCGAGGGAGCCGAGCCGGTCGAAAAACGCCGCGACGAAATCCCCGGCAAACTCGGGCACGAGCGTGGGTTCGAGCGCGGCGGCGTCGGTCGGGAGTCCGGACGCGAGCAGCCAGAGCGGCGTCGCGGCGGTGGCCAAGGTCAGCACCACGCCTTGCCGCGCCGCCTCGGCGAAATCGGCCGGCGAGAGCTTGAGCTGAAACGGCTCCAGCGAATGCGCGTATCGGAGATCGAAGACGCCGAGGTCTTTGGTGCCGTCGGCGAGGCGGACGGTGACGCGCTTTTCCTCGCGATCATCCACCGCCACGCAAATCCGCAACCAGCCGCCCGCGCTCCTGTTCGCCGCCGTCGCGCGAGGCCGCAGCGGCGTGGTCCCCTGCGGCTCGAGCCGAAGCGTCGGCCAGCCGAAGGGGGCGCGGAGCGGAGGTGTCACGGAGACGGACATGCGTCGGGTTGCGAGCCGGGCGGGGTTTAGGCGCGGCAATCGATGAGGATCTTCATCGCGTCGGGCGTGGCATCGAGGTTCTCGAACGCGCCCTGGATGCGATCGAGCGGCTCGACGCGGGTGATGAGGCGATCGATAGGAAAGGAGCCGCCGGCGATGAGCTCCACGGCCTTGGTGTAGTCCTCCGGCTCATACACGCGGGCGCCGATGAGCTTGAGCTCCTTCCAGAAGAACTGAAACAGGTTCAGCTCGACCGGCTTCGGGTAAATGGCGACGAGCACGATGCGGCCCCGGATCGCGAGCAGATCGGTCATCGTGGCGGCGGCGGCCTTGGCGCCGGAGACCTCGAAGACGATGTCGGCTCCGCTGTCGGAGCTGCGCTCGCGGCACAGCGCGGGCAGATCGACCTTGGCGGGATTGACGGCCTCGAAGCCGAGCTCGCGGGCGAAGGCGAGGCGGCTCTCGTTGACCTCGGAAAGGATCACGCGGGCGCCGGCGGCGCGGGCCACGAGGGCGACCAGCATGCCGATGGGGCCGCCGCCGATCACGACGGCGAGTTCGCCGGGCTTCACTTCGCCGAGGCGCACGTCGTGGCAGGCGACGGCGAGCGGCTCGGCCAGCGCGGCGAGCTTGAGGTCCACGCCGGCGGGCGCCTTGTGGACGGTGAAGGCCGGCACGGTCCACGAACGTTGGTAGGCGCCGGGCGAGTCGATGCCGATGAACTTCAGGCCGCGGCAGATGTGGCTGTGGCCGCGGTCGGCGGCGGTCTCGGCGCGGTTATCGAGCGGACGCACCACGACGGAGTCGCCGACGGCGAGACCGGTCACGCCCGGACCGACCTCGGCGACGGTGCCGGACATCTCGTGGCCGATGATCTGCGGCGGCTTCACGCGGGCATCCATCGCGCCGTGGAAGATATGGACGTCGGTGCCGCAGATGCCGACGTAGGCGACGTCGAGGCGGACCTCGCCGGGCCCGGGAGGAACGGGCGCGACGTCGGTCACGGTGAAGGTGCGGTTGCCTTGGTAGAGAGCGGCTTTCATGTGGTGAGGGAGAGTGCGTTCGTGGGTGATCGGGAAGAAAGCGCGGCGATGCGGGCGCTCAGGCCGGCGAAGTCGATCTTGGTGTCGCCGCGATACCAGTGGCGGAAACGACCCTGCTCGGCGCGCGGCAGGGCGGCGCGCGCGGAGGCGATGGCGGACTCGGCTGCGGCGAAATCGGGCGGGCTCGCGAGGAGGGCGAGGACCGCGCGGTAGAGCCCGAGGAGGATCGACGTCTGCACGACGAGGTTGGTCTCGCAGAACGCCCGGTGACGCACGGCCACCGTCGGCGCGGCGGTTTCGAGGTCCGCGAGGAGCGCGGACAGTTGCTCGACGGCGTGGGCGAGCGGCGCGGGCGCGGCGCGGAGCGCGAGGACCTTTTCGCCCAGCGGAACCGCGGCGGCGTGGTGCCGAATGAGGTTGTCGAGGAAGGAGCGCGCGCTGCCGTCGTAAAAACGCCAACCCGGCTCGAACTCGGGAACGCAGTCCAGCAGGCGGGCGTGGAATCCGGCGAGGCCCAGCGGGGACCAACGCGCGAGAAACTCGGACGTAGTGGAAGTGTGGTTACGCCACACGAACTCCGACCAGACGGTGGCGCCCATCACGTGTTCGCGGAGGTTGGCGATGTTGAGGATCGCGTAGGCGGTGTCGCCGCGCGCGGCGACCTGCTCCATCGTGCGGGAGATTTTTTCCGGCGACGGACCCTGCACGAGGTGCGGCCCCATCGTCCAGACGGCGACGTGGTAATACACGCCATGACCGCGGCCCGGCTCGCGCGGGAGGGTTTGAAAATCCTCCTGCATCTCCTGCGTGACGTGGTGGTCGGCGAAGACGTAGGTGACGCCGTCGGGGGCGCGCAGCCGGCCGGACTTGATGAGCTCCGCACCCTCGAACCACAGCGTCAGCGTGACGGGCGGCTGGCGGCGCGCATCGACGGAGCGGATGATCGCCATCTGGTCAGCGAGGGCGGAGGCGACGAACTCGGCGGCACGCGCCTGCGCCTCGGGATCGTGACTCCAGAGCGGACGGTCGCCCCGGCCGCGCAGGCCGACCTGCCAAATGACCTTGTCGCTCGCGACCTCGTGCCAGCGTTCGGCGTAGGCTTGCCAGCAAGCGCGCATGACCTCGGGCGCTTCACGGTAGCTAAATGGCGCGCCGGCGTGGCCGTGCTTCGCGCACCAGGTTTCGTAGGCGAAGTGGGAGACGCCGAGCGGCTCGACGTGGTGTTGCGAAACGAACAAGCCGCGGCGAAGCGCGGCGCGGACGACGTCGGCCTCGGGCGGGTTGAGGATGTCGATGAACGAGGCCGGGATGATGAGGTTGATCCGAAGGCGAAGCGCGGCCTCGAAGATCATCTCCATCGTGTCGGCGGCGATGACCGGCGTGTAGTAACGCAGGAGGCGTTGCTCGTAGTGGTCGTGCGCCTCGGTCGAAGTCGCGGCGAGCGTCGCGGCACGTTTCGGCCAATCGCGGAAGCGTTCTCCGGCGGGCTCGCGCCAGCGGCCGAGGAGATCCTCGTCGTTGATGAACCACCCGCGATAACGGAAGCGCGGCGGACCCGACTCGATGCGCTGCGGTGCGGGCGCGAACGCGGCGAGCGGGGCGGGCGCGATGTCTTTCCAAAACCAGAGCGGGTCCACCCCGAGGAAGCGGTGGGAGAATTCGTAGATCGCGTAGATCGCGCCGAGCTCGTCGCCGCCGGTGAGGACGATGCGCCGGTCGGCGGTGACCTCGACGACGAAGGTTTCCGCCGCGAGCGCGGCGGAATGACCAATGTCCAATGACCAGTGCCCAATGCCGGCGGCAAGGTGGCCGGTCGGCAGGACCGCGGCTAGATCGCGCCGGAGGTCGGCGAGCGCGGCGGCGATGGCCGGGGAATCGAAGGTGGTGGCGAGCGCGATCACAGCAGGGGCGTGGCGCCGGCGAGGCGGAGGAGGTCCTCGATGTCGAAGTCGCCACCGAGTTCGGGGGCGATGAGGGATGGAGAAATGCGTTCCGGTTGATCCGGCTTGAGCTCGTAGGCTTCGAGCCACGATGCGGGCAGGCCCGCGAAGGTCGGCGCGTCGATGTGGCCGTCCACCGCGGCGGCGAGCAGGCCGTAGATCGCGGGCCAGCCGTGGCCGGAGATTGTGACGGGCATGCGGGTGTCGGTGCCCGCGAGGCGGCCGCGCAAGTATTCGAGCGCGCGGAGCACGTCGTAGGTGCGGCGGGCGGCGAGGCTGGTGCCGAGCATGAAGTGGTCGCTGGCGGAGCGAAACTCGGTGCTGCGAAACGCGAGGCCTTTACCGCTCGTGGTGTCGTGCATGCGCACGGCACCGGTGCCGCGCACATCGAAGACCATCACGAGTTCACCGCGGGCGACGCGCTCGGCGATCTCGGCGGCGAAGGGGGCTTGGCCTTCGGTGCCGTCGGGGATGAGCAGGAGGACGGCTTTGTTTACGGCGACGGTGGGCGTGGGTTGGTAGATCGCGGCGGTGACGGCGACGGCGGGCTCGCTGAAAAAGAAGACGCGCTCGGCGACGCCGGCGGGAGAGCGCTGGGTGCCGGTGCGGCGGACGCGGAGCGGCTGCGAGGGCCGCGGAGGTTGCGCCGCGGGCAGGAGTTTCTGGGTCAAGGCCTCGCGGGTGGGCGTGGGAGCCTTGGAGCGGGCGGCGAGCCACTCGTCACGGAAGAGGTCGAGCATCGAGCGCGCGTCGGCGAACTCGGTGATCACCTGGCCGCTGCGCGTGCATTGCAGCGCCTCGGGTGTTTCGACCGCCGGCTCGTCGTTGAAAGGCTGCGCCTCGCGCCCTTGCAGGTGGCGGGCGAAGAACGCGACGCAGGCGCGGCGCAGCGGCGTGGTGAAGCCGTGCGCCTGCTCCGCGGCGACCACGTGACCGATGGCGTCGGGTGCACCGGCCGCGCGATAGACGGCCTGCGCGCTCTGCACCGCGTCGAGCACGCCCTCGATGGCGAAGAAATCGTATTCCGCGGCGCCGACGAGCAGCGGCCGTGGCGCGAAGGACGCGAGCAGATCGGCGTAGTCGAGGGGACCGGAGATGGCGCCGAAGAGGTTTTGCTCGCCGTCGTAAACACGGGAGCCCGTGGCGAGGTAGCTGGCGCGGGTGGTCACGGAGCAGGTGGGCATGGCCGCCTTTACCCGCGGGTCGAGGACCATGAGGTATTGCGTGAGCGTGCCGCCGCCGGAATTGCCGGTCATGCCGATGCGCTCGGCGTCCACCTCTGGCAAAGCGGCGAGCAGATCGAGGGCGCTCTGCGCGTTGGCGATGAAGTATCGCGCGACGTTGTGATTGGTGAGCGAGGCGCCGAGCTGGAGGAAGGAGTGCTCGTGGGTGTTGGTGCCGACGACGGGTTTTCCCGTGTCCGGATCGAGGCACTGCACCTGTTCGCCATGGCCGGGGGCATCCATGATGAGCACCACGAAGCCGGCGCGCACGAGGTCGATGCACACTCGCTGGTAAGCGGACGAGGCTTTGCCGTCCCTGGAGTGACCGCACCCAACAAGCACCGCCGGCGCACGCCCGTCGAGGCGCGAGGGGACGTAGAGATTGCTCGTGACGTAAACGCCGGGGAGCGACTGGTGGATGAGCTTGCGGATGTGGTAGCCGTCGCGCTCGAGGCGGCCGGTCTCGACCGCATCGGCGGACGGGTTGCGGTTGCGCTCCGGCAGTCCGCCGAGCGAACGCAGGAACGCCTCGCGGACTTTTTGTTGATAGGCCTCCACCGCGGAGGCGTCGGCGAGGTTTTCGCGCGTGGCGGCACCGGTGGAAAAGTGAAGCGCGGCGTGGTGTTTCACCCAGTCGGCCACCTGGCTTCCCGTCGCGTGGAAACCATCGGTGTAGGCGGAGAAGCGGGTGGTTTCCATGGTGAGAGCGTTGGACGGGGCAGCGGCGAAAGATCCTACGAGCGCGAGCAAAAGAAGGGACTGGCGTAGCATCATTGAGGTTTGGTCAGGAGGTGAGGGCCCAGCGGCCGGAGGAGTCCGGGGCAACGGTGCGGCTTGTCCGGGTTGCAGACTCGGAGATCGTGAAGCGGGAGGCATCGGCCGCGTAGTCGAGTCTCCACACCTCGGTAGCGCCGGGGCTTTCAAGGACGGCGAACCCTTCGCCACTCTTGAGGTGCCAGGCGGCGGTGGTGCCGGGCGAGTCCATGCAGATCGCGTGGACCACGGTGCGCGCGGTGGAGGCGGATTTTTCGGTGAAACGCACGAGCGCGCCGCTGCCGGGTTTGCCCTCGCCGAGCTGGTCGGGGAGCGGGTGGTAGGCGTCGTGCACGTAGGCGTGGAGCGGCTCATGGAGCGTGCCGCCGCCGAGGTGGAACAGCTTCAGGCCGGCGTTGCCGCGGCGGGCGACGAGGCGGTCGGGGCGGATGAGCTTTAGGTCGAGCTGGTCGTCGCGGTTGTTGAGCAGCCAGCTCCACGAGGTCTTCACGGGTTCGGCCGAGACAATGCGATCCACGACGAAGAGCGCGTGCGGGCCGCAGAGGAACCAGAAGCGAGTGAACTCGGTGATGGGCTCGCCATAGAGCGCGGCGATCTCGGAGGCGACGGCGGTGACATCGCCTTCACGGGCGAACAACACGCGGCGGCCGCCGCGGTGGGCCGGCGGCTCGGCGCCCCCTGTGGCGCGATCAAAGCGCCGGCGCAGCGACCGCGATTGCTGAAGGACGAAGGGTGCGCCGTGCCGCTCGCCGGCAAACGTGCAGGTGTTGTGCGTGAGCGTGGAGCCTTCGAGCTCGTGGATGAGGTTGCGGTAGCAACTGTGGCCCGGGTCGAGGAGCAGGCGCTCCTGGTTGTGGACGAGGATGAAGCTGTTCAGATCGCCGTGCAGGTGGCCCGGCCCGTGGAGCGGCTCGCCCGCGCCGCGGATGGCGAGGACGGTGCGTCCGCCGTTTTCCGGCCACGCGTCGCGCACGAGCACGTCGCCGCAGGAGAACGCGGCGGCGAGCGGCACGCCGGCGGCATCGGGCGCGAGCGCAGCGGCGGCCTGCGGCAGGAGCGGCAAGGCGAGAAAACCGAAGTCGTTGACGAAGCCGAAGGTCGCGCGGTCGTGCGGACCCTGTTCGATGCACGGCAGGTAGAGCGTGTCGAAGAGCCACCGGGCGAGGCCGGCGTCGGCGGGCGACGACTCGCGGGCGCGCACGGCGAGGTGGAGCAGCAGATCGGCGGAGGGCCGGTAGAGCGCGGCGCTGTCGTTGAAATTGGCGCTGCGCGGCCGCGGGTAAGGCCCCCAGCCGGAAAGAGGTTTTTGGTAGAAAAGCGAGGCGGCGTCCCAGCGCACCTTTTTCGCGTAAGGCGCGAGCGGCAGCGTGGCGTCGAGCGCGGGCGTGCGGCGGACGAGCGCCTCGCGGGCGAACATGAGGCCGTAAGCGGCGTAATTTCCGTATTGCAGCGACTCGCCGTGGCTGCCGTCGGGCTGAAAAACGTCCACGCAACGGCGGAACTCGGCCTCGGCGCGCTCCAGCGCGGCGCGGTCGTCGAGGATGGCGGCGGGGACGGCGACGCCGGCGGTGAGCACGCAGCGCCAGTTGGCGAGGTGATCGTTCTGGTCGAGCCAACGTTGGCAAAGCGCGACGCCCTTCTCGCTCAGCGTATCCGCGATTTCGTTACGCTCGGAGTCGGTAAACAGTTTCCCGGCGAGGTCGAGAACGACGGCTACGGCCCAGGAGAGGTGGGCGGTTTCGAGATTGCCGACGGGCGGCCGGGCCGTGCGGTCGCGAAAGGGCGGACCGATCCAGTCCTCCACCGGGCGGCGCACGATCGAGAGCGTCACGTCGCGCAGCCACGCGTCCACGTTGGCCGAAGCCTTGACGGCGACGGCGTGGGCCATCGCGGCGTCGGTGAGATACTCCGCGGCGAAGTGCCACCAGTCGGCGGTGGCGCCGGCCGAAGAGAGCCCGGGCGACGCGGCGCGACGCTCCACGCGATTCAACAGCGCCCAGTAAAACGAGTGCAGCGGCTCCTGCTTGCGGACGGCGTTGAACGCGGCGCGTTCGGTCTCGGAGAAGAAGAGGGTCATGGGTGCGGAGGGGCCGAGGGCAACGGCCGCCCGGCGACGGGACCGGGGGCGGCGTTCGTTGACCCACGACGGGCCGCGCGGGGATCAACGCAGGGCGGTCAGATCGAGGTCCTTGATGAGGACGCCTTCCGGCTGCGCGGCGATGAAGCGGATGGCGGCGGCCACTTCGGCGGGTTGGAGGAATTTGGAACGATCCACCGGGCGGCCGGCCCAGTAGTCGGTGTCCACCGCGGAGGGCGAGACGAGCGAGACGCGGATCTTGTCGGCGGCGACCTGTTGCTGGAGGCCGGAGGTGTAGCCGTTGAGCGCGTGTTTGCTGGCGCAGTAGAGGGGGGCGTTGGGATTGGCGACTTTGCCGACGACCGAGGACACGTTGATGATGTGGCCGGCCTTGCGCTCCTTCATGCCGGGGAGCGCGGCGCGCACGCAGAGGAACACGCCGGTGACGTTGGTCTCCATGATGCGGCGGAAGTCGGCGAGGGAAGCCTTGGAGAGATCGGTCGCGAAGCCGGTGCCGGCGTTGTTCACGAGGAGATCGATGCGGCCCCACTTAGCCTCGATGGCCGAGCAGGTCGCGGCGACCTGCGACTCGTCGGTGACATCGACGGCGAAGGTGAGGATCTCGGCGCCGGTGGAGGCGAGCTGGTCCGCGGCAGCGGCGAGCGGCTCGGCTCGGCGAGCGAGCAGCGCCACGCGGGCGCCGTCGGCGGCGAAGAGGCGGGCGGTTTCGAGGCCGATGCCGGTGGAGCCGCCGGTGATGACGACGACGCGGTCTTTGTAGGAAGTGGGAGTGTAGGAGTTGCTCATGGAGTGATGACGACGGGCGAAGGACGAAGCGGGCGCGTTGGCGGGGCGGCGCCTTAGAAATAGCCGCCGCGTTTGACGATCTCGACGGCCGACATGCCCTGGTTGATCCAGCGCTTGAGGTCGGATTCGCCGTGGGCGATTTCCTCGGCCCGGAGAAGCACGGGGACGACGACGTCGCGGGGCACGCAGAGCGCGCCGTCGATGTCGGCGAAGATGAGGTCGCCGGGGTTGACGATCACGTCGCCCATTAGGATGGGGGTTTGCCAGCCGCTGATGCGGAAGCGGCCGAGCATGCCGTTGGAGCTGCGGTAGCGGATCCAGAGCGGGAATCCGAGTTCGAGCACCCGGTCGGTATCGCGCACGCCGCCATCGACGGCGGCGCCGCGGCAGCGTTTGCGCTGGGCGGCCATCGTCATGCACTCGCCCCAGTGCGCGGACTCGTTGTCGAGGGAGGTGTCCCAGACGACGAAGGAATCCTCGGTGATGGCGTCGAGCATCTCGGCGCGGCTGGCCATCTCGTTTTTCAGCGTGAGGTTTTTGGCGCCCTTGATGGTGAAGGCGAAGCCGGCGGCCCGCATGTGGTCGCGGAGCGGCATGATGCCGTTGGGGAGCGTCTGCTTGAGCAACTTGCGCTCGCGAAGGGCGTCGTTCACCGCGGCGGTGAAGATCTTTTCGTAGCGGTCGCAAATTTCCTTCTCGGGGAGAGGGAGCGGCGAGGTGGCGTCGATGTGGCGCTCGGCCTCGAGGTCTTCGAGTTTCATCATGGCGGGTGCGGGAGGGGGGATGATTAAACCAGATGCGCCCGGGAGCGTCTTTAGCCGCAGTTGACTGGACTTTCACTTTTTTGACTTTGGCTTCGCGCAGCGGCCGCCGTTTCCGCAAGGTCCGCGCATGGGCTACTCCTGGCACCCCCTCGACGACCTCGGCGCCCCCTTTGCGATGGTGGACGAATCGGTGTTTGTGATCCCGCGCGGGGGCTCGGTGCGCCTGGGGAAGCACCACTTCAAGCTCTTGTTCGTCCTAGACGGCGCGATCAAACACGAGATCGACGGGATGGACGGGCGCCGCGTCTTGAAGGCGGGCGACATCCTCGTGGCGCCGGTGGTGCGGAACCACTCGTATATGAACGAGAACTCACGGAAAGCCGCGCCGGTCCACGTCGTGCGCCTCTTCCTCGACGCCGACCATCTGGAGAAACGCGCGCGCCGGCGCGTGCGGCGTCCGGAGAGCGATTTGGGCGACTACATCACGCACCATTTCCAGCGGGTGGAGCAGATCACGGGCGGCATCGACAACGAGATCACCGACCTGCTGGTCACGCTGCGGCGAGAGGCGGAGAACAAGGCGGTCGGCTACCGACACCGGGTGCGATCCGTTTGCACGGACCTGATCGTGGCGGTTTCCCGCAAATGCGGCCGGGCCGTGGTGGGCGCGACGGGGCGACTGGCGGCTTCGCCCTCGGGCAACATCGTGGTCGCCGCGAAGGAGTATGTGCTCAAGCACCTGTCGAGCGACCTGACGCTCGGCGAGGTGGCCTGGCACGTCGGCAAGGGCGAGGAGCATCTGGCCCGCGTGTTCAAGCGGGAGACGGGCCGGAGCGTGTTCGAGTATGTGCGCGAGGCCCGCGTGCATCGCGCGAAAACGCTGATGATGGATCCGGCGCTGAGCATGACGGAGATCGCGGCGCGCTGCGGGTTCAACTCGCCGGCCTTTTTCAGCCGCACGTTTCGCCAGCTAGCGGGCGTCGCGCCGTCGGAGTATCGCCGACACACGCAGGCGGTGATGAAGCCGCACGGCTGAGCGGGTGTCGCGTCGCCCGGACGGACACCGCGCCGCTTCGAATTTTCCCTATCTTGACCATAGTTGCAGCTCATTGACTTGAGGTTGTGATCGCCGGTCCGGGCAAGGATGCGTTGCGCCGACAACACGGCAGCGAGGATCGGATTCGTCGTTTCAAGCGACAATCGGTCCGCCCAGCAGCCGACCTCACCCCAAGTCCGAAAACGAATCCACTGACAGCCCGCGCGGTCGATCCCGCGTCGGTGCGTCCCGTTAACCCAAACCAGCACCACCTATGAACAACCCAAAAAGTTACGCGCCCCGCACCCTCGCCGCAGCTGCATGCTTGGCCGCCGTCGCCTTCCCCTCCTTCTCGTCTGCGCAGGAGTTGGTTTACCGTGAAACGTTCGGCACCACCACGCGCGCAACGTATGCCTCCATGGGATGGTCCTTTCGCTACAACAACGCCACCGGAACCGCCCGAGATGGTTCCACCGCGACAACCGCCACCGCCGTTTCCGAAGGGGCGCATTCTCCGCTCTCCGTGGGCACCAACGTGGGGCAGACGCAGACCTCCAACAGCGCAACCAACGGTCTCGCCTTCTTCAACACGACCGGCGGTTTTAATTACTTCGGTTACACCAGCGAGTATGACGGGACCAACGGTCCCCTCACCACCTCGAACATCCACTCGATTACTTATCTGAATCAGAGCGAAACGGAGTGGCAGATGCGGGCCGCCATCCAAGTTAACGACTCATGGTATGTGACCGATGCCCAGGCCGGCTACACCGTCTCCGGCACCTTCGACCAAGGAGCGGCGCTGCTGACCTTCGACCTCACGAGCACCTCGTGGACGGCGCTGAGTTTCGTGGCGGGCTCCGTCCTCGAACTCGGGGCCACCAACCAAGTGTTGCCCACAGGCACCATCACCGCTTTTGGCTTCTTCGGAACCGGAGGCACTTCCTCGAACCGCATCGATGACTTCTCGGTTTACGTCATCCCCGAGCCCTCCACCTTCGCCGCCTTCGCCGGCCTCGGTGCGCTTGGCGTCGCCGCAACCCGCCGCCGCCGCAAGTAGCTCGGCGCCACACCCACAGTCCCGTCTCACCAAAGGCGCTGCGCTTGCAGCGCCTTTTTTTGCGCGGCGGCGTGAAACCCAACGGGCCCCCCGCCGGCGCCCACGCCCGCGCTTATGCCGACTTGAGCGCGACGAGTTCGCCCGTCTGCACGGACGACAGCGCCTCGATCAACACCTTCACCGGCGGGGCGAGCCGGCCGCGTTGCCACACGACCAGCAGGTCCCACTTCGCGCTCGCGTCCTCGATCGGCAGCACGCGCACCGAGGGCGCGAAGCGCTCGGCGGCGAAGTCCGGCATCAGCGCCACCGCGCCTTCGCTCACCACGAGCGAGAACATCTGGGAAACGCTCTCCGCGTGGCGCACGAAGCGCGGCCGGAAACCCGCGCGCCGACAGAGCTGCGTCATCCACTCGTTGCAGCCCGGCGAGAGCACCGGGTCCTTGCCGACAAACAGCTCTCCGCGCAGGTCGGCCAGGCTGAGCGTCATGCGCTCGGCGAGCGCGTGGTCCTCGGGCAACACCGCGACCACATCCACCGTGCAGATCCGCTTCGTGTAGAAATCGCGCGCCAGCATCCGGCCCTCCTGCCCGATCAGCGCCACATCGATCTCGCCGGCGCGCAGCGCTCGCATCTGCCCGCCCGCGCAGAGATCAACCAGCTTCACCTTCACCTCCGGGTGCTCGGCGCGCAGGGCGGCGAGGGCGGGGTTGAGAAACGAGCGCGCCAGCGATTGCAGATAGCCCACGCGCAGCTCCGGGCGCTCGCCACCGCCAAAGCGCCGGCACCGCAGGATGGCCGCGTCGATCTCCGCGAGCGGCCGCGCCAGCGTCTCCGCCAGCGCCGCGCCGGCGGGCGTCGGCGTGACGCCGCGGTTGCTGCGCTCCAGAAGGCGGGTGCCGACCTCCTGCTCGAGCACCGCGATCTGCCGCGTGAGCGCCGGCTGCCCGAGGTGGAGCCGCATCGCCGCGCGACTGACGCTGCCTTCTTCGATGACGACCAGATACGCGCGGAGGAGATCGAGCTGCATGCACGCTTGGTATGCGTTTTAGGCATGGCGGCAAGCCGGCATCGGCATTGGCCGGCCGGGCGCGCGGCCGATACAGTGGAGGCGTGAACACCACCTCCACTCCCGAACCCACCGTCCAACTCGCCGCGTTCGATCTCACGAAGCGCGCTCCCCGTAGCCCGCGCGTGCAGCTCGGCGGCTACGTCATCCTCGCGCGTTGCCTCGACAAGGGCCGCGCCGCCATCGCCGGCACGCTCGGCGAATACCACTTCGATTGCCCGCTGGACAACCAGTTCCTCGGCTTCGTCGGCATCGAGGCCGCCGCGCTCCGCGAGCAGCTCGCCGCCGGAAAAACCGACGGCGAAATCCTCGACTGGGTCGAGGCCAACGCACGCCATCGCCGCACGGCCGAGGAGATCGAGGCCTGGGTGCGCCAGCAGGAGAAACGCGGCCCGCAAAACCCCGACCAACGCGCCTACTTCGACGAGGTGAAGGCGGCGGTCGCGCCGGCGCGGACCGACATCGCCTCGTGGTTCGACCTGCTTGATGTGGACGACCACGTGAGCTTCGGAGGAAAGGCCTGAGCCATGGCCACGTGGCGCGACACCCCGTTTACCCGTCGCCTCGGCATCGAGTTGCCCATCGTGCAAGGGCCCTTCGGCGGCGGCCTCTCCAGCGCGGCGCTCGCCGCCGTGGTCTCCGAGGGCGGCGGGCTCGGCTCCTACGGCGCCCACGTCCTCTCCGGCACGGAGATCCGCGCGCTGGTGGCGGAGCTGCGCGCGCTGACGTCGCGCCCCTTCAACATCAACCTCTGGGTGCCGCTGCCGGGGGAGCGCGAGCTGTCCCTGAGCGCGGCGGAATTCGCGGCGGAGAGCGAGCGCCTGCGGCCCCTGCGCGAATCGCTCGGCGTGCCGCCGCCGGTGTCGCCGGGCGAAGGGCCGGGCGCGTTTGTCGCGCAGGATTTTGACGCGCAACTGGAGGCCGTGATCGAGGCGCGTCCGCCGGTGGCGAGTTTTGTCTTTGGCCCGCCGCCGGCCGCGGCGATCGCCGAGATGAAGCGGCGCGGCATCGTGACGATCGGCACCGCCACCACGGTGGACGAGGCCGTGGCGCTGGAAGCCGCAGGCATGGACCTGATCGTCGCCACCGGCTCAGACGCGGGCGGGCACCGCGTGTCGTTTCTGCGCCGTGCCGAGGAGTCCTTGGTCGGCACCTTCTCGCTCGTGCCGCAGGTCGCGGACGCGGTGCGCGTGCCGGTGATCGCCGCGGGCGGCATCGCCGACGGACGCGGCGTCGTGGCCGCGCTCGCGCTCGGCGCCTCGGCGGTGCAGATCGGCACGGCTTTCCTCGCCTGCCACGAATCCAACGCCTGCGAGGCGCACAAGGCCGCGCTCACCGGGCCCGAGGCCCGCCGGACCGCGCTCACGCGCGCCTTCACCGGCCGGCTCGCGCGCGGCCTGCGCAACCGCGCAATGGTCGAGCTGGAAGCCGCCGGCGAGGCGGCGCCCTACCCCGCCCGCGCTTGGTTTATGTCGCCGCTAAACCAGGCCGCGCGCGCGGCGGGCCGGGCCGAGGCGATGGCGCTCTGGGCGGGCCAGGCGGCTTCGCTCGCGCGGCGTCGCCCGGCGGCCGAATGCCTGGCGGCGCTCGTGAGCGAGGTGGAAGCGTCGAGGTAGGGCGAAAAAAGAGCGCGTCCTCTGAGGAGGACGCGCTCGGTTTGAGACCAAAGCTAGCGGCTAAATCACCTCCCGCTTACGGCGTGGAGATGAGCAACTCGCTCGGATGAAGCGCTTCGGCGGAGATGCGCACCTCGTCGATCAGGCCCTTCCAGCGCGAACCGGACGCGTTGTTATAGGTGCCGACGTTCACGGCGGCGGGCGAGGCGTTGAGCGTCGTGAAGGGGTTGGGCAAGGACTGGGTCTGGAGGGCGCCGTTGCTCGTGAGGTTTCGCAGGTAGAACTTCACGCCGGCGGCCGGGTCGTGCGCGTCGAAGGCCGCGGCGACGTAGTAGTCGGTGTTGAGGCTCAGGGTGAAGTTCGACGCGATGTTTTGCGTGGTCGATCCGTCGGAGCTCACCACGAGCACGAGCGTATTGCTGGAATTGATACCGAGCATGAAGCTCCGCTCGCCGGCGGAGGCGCGCCAGTGGGAGACGATGTAGGTGTTGGCGGTGTGCGAGGCCTGCGGGTTGACGAAGGCTTCGAGCGTGAGGGCCTTGGCGTCCGAGGCGCGGTTCATCCAGCCGCCGGTGTTGGCCACGGTGAAGTGGCCGGCCTGGGCGGTGCCGAAGTTGGCGCTGCTGTTGTTGGCGGCGCCGGTCTGCGGGAGCGGGTGGCTGAATTTCGAGCCCGCGCCGGTGGACGGACGCGCGAGCAAGGTGGGCGCGGTGCTGGCG
>JAUWBD010000194.1 GCA_030605125.1 Verrucomicrobiota bacterium
GCGCCTCCCCTGCCGCCCCTCCCTCAATCCAGAGCGGGGAAGGCGCCAAGCGCCTTCCCCTGCACCCCATCCCTAAAACATTTTTTAGTCCTCTAATCACCGAACCATCCATCCGCTTTTGCTGAACTTGACGGACACAACTTCCGTCCCCGGTCTTGGCGTGCCCTGACCTGGGCCGCCCATACCCTCGGCCTGGCCCTCTTTGCGTGACCTTCCGGCGGCAGACGGAGCGGGGAGGGCGCAAAGCTCCCTCCCCTGCACCCCTGTCAGGCCCGCCTCCGGAAGTGGGAAATCACCCTGTTTCTGGCGTGTTCCGGCTCCTCTACTTTGGGGGAAACTTTCCCCGCATGATTTCCCCACGCTGTTTCTCCTCGGTTATCGCACATGCCCGTCTCGCATCTTCGCTCGCCGCCATCGGCGTGCTTGGGCTTGCGAGCCCGCTTTCCGCCCAGATTCGTGTCGTCAATAGCGGCGACAGCATCACCGCGGGCGCGGGCTCCTCGACCCCGCAGCGTGCCTACTCGGCCGTGCTGGCGAGCTTGCTCGGCTCCGGCTACGCGGTGCAGGCCCAAGGCACCGGCGGCAGCACCGTGCTGAGCAACGGCCAGCCTTCCTTCAGCGATACCCCGACTTATACGGCCTCGTTGGCCGCGAATCCCAATATCGTCACCATCCTTCTCGGCACGAACGATTCGAAAGCGGTCAACGTGGCCCGCATTGACGAATTCGTCGGCGACTACGTGTCGCTCATCGACGATTATCGTGCCCTGCCCACCGCTCCCCGGGTTTATCTCGCCCTTCCGCCACCAGCCGTCGAACTGGCCAGCGGCGACATCAGCGGCGCGGCCGTCGCCAACGAGATCATCCCACTCGTCTTCGAGGCGGCGAGGCAGCGAAACCTGCGCGTGATCGATCTCAACACGCCCTTCGCCGATTCGTTCGCCACCTACGTCTCCGACGGCGTTCATCCCAACGACGAGGGACACCGCATCATCGCCGAGCGGATGCGCGACGCGATCGTCAGCGGCCGCTCGCTGCGTGCGCTGCCCCTGCCGTGGCAACGCAGCACCGTGGGTGTCGGGCTCAACGGCGCGGACGCCCTCGACCAAGACAATCAGCTGATCGTGCTGGGCGCCGGCGTGAGCGTCGGCGGCGGCTCGGACTCATTTCGCCTCGTGGCCCAGCCTGTGAGCGGCGACATGGAGGTCACGGCGCGCTACGTCGGCCAGCGCAACATGAACCCGCTCAGCACCACGCTCGGTGAATCCTCCGCCGGCGTCATGCTCCGCGCCGGCGCCGGCGCCGGCGCCCGCCACGTTTCGGTTTTCGCCACTCCGCAAAACGGTGTTTCACTGCGCTGGCGCACGGCCGATGGCGCGAACACCGGCATCTTCACGGTGGCGGACGTGCGCCCGCCCGTCTGGCTGCGCGTGCGCCGCGTCGGCAATGTTTTCACCGGCTTCTACTCCGGCAACGGCAGCGATTGGAGCGCGCTCGGTCAGCCGATCACGCTGGCTCTCCCGGAAACCTTGCTCGCGGGCTTCGCGGCCAACAGCGGT
Organism: Verrucomicrobiota bacterium; assembly: GCA_030605125.1. Classification (GTDB taxonomy): domain Bacteria; phylum Verrucomicrobiota; class Verrucomicrobiia; order Opitutales; family Opitutaceae; genus IMCC26134_A. The sequence goes on from JAUWBD010000194.1 coordinate 1,560, forward strand.
TCCAGCGACCAGCTTACCCGCGCCGGATTCGAGCAGATCAACCTGACGGGGAGCGGCGCGCAAAACCCGCCGCAGGTGGTGGACGACGACCCGCCGCCGGTGACGGTGGAAGACGGCCGCACTCGCGGGGGACGCAGCCTGTTTGCCGTGCGCAGCCCGGAGACTTTCCGCGCAGACTTCCTGGAGAGGCCACGCGGTTCGATCTGGCGAGAAATGAGGTGACACTTGGTCGGGGAGATGGGGTTACGCATTCAAGGCAAGATTCCGTGAAGCGTCGTAACCCCGAGGGGGACCGATGGGGGCAGGTAACATGATCGGCAGCTAAGGGTGGAAGCCGTCCCGAGCCGTGGGCCGTGGCCGCGAAGGCTTCCGGAGCTTTGTGGTCGATGCGGGCGCGCCAGAGACGCATCATTCCTCGGCCGGGTCCGCTTCGTTGCGAGCGAAGCCGTGACGCCACTCGTGCCAGCGCAAGCGCAGGCGCGGTTCGTGAGCCGACGCGGGATCAAACTTGATCCGCTGCTCGTTCTCTTTCCCGCAGGTGGTCAACCCACCGCGCTCGGTCGAGCCTAGCACCGCGCCTCGGCCGTCAACCAAATCGAGCGTCGGGATCTTGCCGCGCGAGGAGACGCGGATCGTGTTTTCCGATTGCCAGTTCAGGAACACTTCGAACCCGAACTCCGTGAGCTGCGGAATGGGGTCGCTCCGATCAAACCAGCCCCGCGAGAGCGGAAATTCCACCCGCTGCTCGACGCTCTCGCCGCTACGCTCGCAATCGATCACGAGGACGACGGGTTTCCCGTGCTCGTCCACTCCCCAGTAGCAGGAGCACGACACGTCGCCTCCGCCGCGATTGATCAACGCGGCTCGCGTCCGCGCGTGGTCGGGCAACGGCAGCAATCGGGCGGACTCGAGGACGGCGTCGCGGCTCTCGTCGTCCCACACTAGCCGCGCAAAACGTTCCGCGCCTCGGGCCGGGAGAGAGGCCCACGCCTCGCCATCCGCGATCACAAAGCCGCCGCAGCGGGCGTCGACCTGCCAATGCGCAGCCGCAGATTCCTCGTCGTCCTGCGCAAGCCTCGCCGGCACATAGCCCGCGACCCGCCTCCGTCGATCGACCCACACGCGCACGAACGCGTTGCTGGAGCCCAGGCGCGCCACCTCGACCAGCGCCCGCGTGCTCGCCACCCGCACCTCCATCGGACGCGCCTCGCTCGGCTCCTCGGTCGCCTCCCGCACCACCAACACGCGACTCGGCACCTCGATCTCGCCGAGCGTCACCACCGAGATGCTCTCCCTCCGGTTTGCGTCGTGGTTGTGCGAGGTCCCGCCCGGCCGAAAAGCGGCCTCGAAATCCAGGCCCGCCTCGTCCCGCGAATCAATTTCGGTGAGGTAACGAAGCCCCGACCAATCCGGGGGCTCCGGCGCCTCGTCGTCCGTCATCAGGCCGTCGATCCGGTCGATCATCCAAGTGGACCCGACTTTCCGCAGCCCATACTCCCACCCGCAGGGCAGGTTCCCCGGGCAGCTCGTCTCCACCTCCGCCCGGTCGCCTTCGACCCGCAGCGACACGATCAACTCCGACTCGGGATCGTGCAGTGAGATGTTGCTTATGCTCATGCCCTGCCGAAGCAGGCATTCGGGGTCGATGAAGTGCTCCCGCGCGAGCGCCGCAAAGCTGTCCCGCAGGTTGTCCGAATCGCCCGCCGATCGCAGACTGGAGAAGCTTGCCGCTATGTCCGGCGCGAAGGGATCGAAGTCGCAGGGGGAAGGCGCGCCGTCCAAGTCCTTGGCGAGGTAGCTCTCCCGATTCCAATCCGCATAATCGGCGATGAAGCTCCGGATCCGCTGCTCGACTGCCTGATGGTCGTCCATGCCACGAGCGTCCCTGATCCGAACGAAACGCTCAAGCACCGACCGGGCAGTGATTTGTCCGGAGGGATCACGCCGATCCCCAATAGATATTAGCCCCTTCGCGAGTCGAACCGCATTTCCTTTCAACGCCACGACCGGCGTGACCAGCTCCGGTTCGCGCACCCGAGCCTCAGTGGTGGGGGCGGCGTCGGCGGCCCATCGCCACCCAGGCGAGCGCCGCGCCTCCTAGCAGAGCGGTGGTGGCCGAGGGCTCCGGAATCACGCTCGCTGAATGGAGCACGCCAAAATTCGACCCATAGGTTCCCCAACCGAGATCCGGGTCATAGCCATAGACCCGCATATTCGGATCGCTCGTGGACGCGCTGGCCGAACTTGCTGCCAGCAGGTAAGTGTTCTCTCCCGGGTCCACCACGGACAGGACCCATGCATACAGTGATCCCGCGGTGACTTGGATGTGTTGGCTGCTGAAGTCGAAGACGGTGTAGCGCGACGGATCGGGGATGAGAACGAAACCGGTGGAGTCGAACGAGCCTTGTCCGAGGTTGACCACGCCGAGCACCTCCCCGCCGAGAGTTTCGGATGATATCTCCGGATGCGTGACGAGCGATCGGATTTCCAGCGTTACGCTCTGCGTCTGCGAATGGGTGGAGAGAGCGAAAGCCACCGTTCCCAGCGTGCCGGTGGCTTGTGATTCGAAAACCACCGCCGTCTGAAAAGGGCCCCAGATTCCGTTACCTTGGGTGACGGTGGCGTCGTAAAAAGAAATGGCGGTCTGGGCCAAGGCCAACGAGGGCAGGCCTGCAAGACTGGTGAGAAGAAATCGGGCCGACATAAGCATACTTCAATGAGGTGAGAATTTTCCCTACGGCGTGTGCAATTCGAAGATCATATGCAGGTTCAACTTGACTGCGTTTTGACGCTCGTGGGCGAGGGGCCAGGCCGAGCGCGAGCCCAAAGTCGGTCCGCACTGCCGCCGCGAGCAGGTGCGCAGCCTGCTCGGAAGCCGACGACGGCGGTCCGTCGGCCGTGGTGATATCGGCGAGCCTAGGGGCGACAAGGCGGCCATCGCCGCGGGCTGCGAGCCCGGCGCGGACGATCGGATCGAAGCCCCTGCGCGCGATCACCATCGCGCGCGCCAAGGCCTCGCGCGGCTTTCCGCTCAGCCTGCTAGCTTTTTCAGTTCTCAGGGAAGGGTTGCCTGCTCTCGGGCCTGTGCGGCAGCGTCCTCCTTCGAGGAACGGAGGAGCAGGCGGATAGCGCGCCCCTTTTTCCGGGCTTGGAACGCATGAACTCCTTTTCTTCCCATCTGCCTCTTATTGCCGTTCAGGTTCTGGCCCTCGCGGTGGACTTTCGCGCCTGGATCGCGGCCTGTCTGTCGCGGCAGGGCCCGACGGCGCTGGCGCTGTTTGCCGCCATCTGCGCGTTCTCGCTTTTCGCCGCACAGGCGAAGGGAAGCGGGTTGTATTGGAGTTCTCCGCGCTCTCCGCTCGTCGCGGATGTCTGCTACGGCAAAGACCGTTTTGTCGCGGTGGGCGGCTACGGCGGCATATATTGGTCCACCGACGGGGCGAATTGGTATGCGGCCGATTCTCCCTACAGCGGCACCTACACCTCCCTGAATGCCGTCTGCTATGGCAACGGATGGTTTGTCGCCGTGGGACGCGACGGCACGATCCTTCGTTCGCAGGACGGCAAGGCCTGGAGCAGTTGCCTTTCGCCGACGAGCAAAACCATCAGCTCCGTCTGGGCCGCGAACGGCCGGTTCGCGGCCGTGGGTCTCGATGCGCTCATCCTCGTGTCCTCCGACGGTTATGTTTGGACGAGCGTTGGCTATACCAATTCCGGCTACAGCCCGTATCCGCTCGGCTCCCTTTGCTCGGTGGTGGAGGGAAATGGCCGGTGGGTCGCTCTCGAAACATCCAACACCACGGGGGTCTGGTCCGCCGACGGGATCAACTGGACACGCATGTATACGGGAAGTGGATACGAGAAACACACGATCTTCGACGGCACCCGGTTCGTGGCGGTCTCGACGGGCTCGGCCCAAAGCATGATCTCCACCTCCACCGACGGCGTCACCTGGCAAAACTGGAAAGCGCCCGGCGACTCGACGGGAATCAGTTATGCCCAGGGGAAATACATTCTGGTGGATCAATCGGGCATTCTCAGGTCTTCGACCGATCTCAACGAGTGGACGACCGTCGCGTCGGCCTCGGGGCTGCGACGCCTCGCCTATGGCGACGGCAAGTTCGCCGGGGTGGGAGGCAATCAACGTGTGCGCTCCCTCGACGGCGCGGTTTGGGAAATATTGTCCCCCGGAGGAGCTTTGTTTGATTTGAAGGCGAGCTGCGCATTCAAATCCCGGAGGTATGTCGTCGGAGACGGAGGGCGCATCTTCACCTACGACTTCGCCAACGGGGCCTTGGTCCCGGTGGCATCGGGCGTGGCGGTCAACCTCCGAGGGATCGCCGCCAGCGACGCCGCCATCGTCGCCGTGGGCGACGGTGGCGTGGTCCTTCGGTCCGACGACGGCGTAAACTGGCAGTTGGCGGACGGGCGCACGATCGCCGACCTGACCAACATCGTTTACCGGCGCGGATATTTTTGCGCGGTCGGAGCAGGTGGCGTGCTGACGGTCTCAACCGATGGTTTGAACTGGCTGCGAGCGACGACCAACGTCACGGAAGATCTGCTCGCGATCGCCGACAATGGAAGCTCCACCCTTGTGGGCACGAGCGCCGGCAATGTGCTCGTTTCGTCCGACTTCACCAGTTGGGTAAAGAAGACCGCCACGGGCACCCGGATGGACAGTCTCGCCTACGGGAACGGGGCCTTTGTCGCCACCGGCTATTATGGCAGCGTGTGGTATTCCTTGGACGGAATACAATGGACCTCCCGCGCCTCCGGCTACGCGGGCTGGACCGCCGGGGTCGCATTTGGGGCGGGTCGTTTCGTGCTCTTCTCGCAGAACGGATATATCCGCCTCTCTACCGACGGCATCAACTGGACGGCGGGGAGGACCGGGCTGGAGGCATGGACGTATCTGCGGGGAGTTGACTTCAGCGACGGACAATTTTTCGCCGTGGGCGATTACCGGCACATCTTGTATTCGAACCGCACCCGGTCGGTTGCGCTTTTCCGACCGGCATTGCGCCAGCTCGGAGGGGCCGTGCTCGGCTATTACATGGAGAATTCGGCAGACGGCTATGTGTTCGACATCGAGCGCAGCACGGATCTGCAGACTTGGGACGTGGTTGCCCGGGATCGAATGATTCAGGGCTCGGGTCTGCTGTATCAGGAAGCGCCTCCCATGCACTACGGCAGGGTCTTCTATCGCGCCAGTCTTGCCGGCGCTCGCTAAGCGGCGAGGTTCCTGGGCTCAAGGTATAGGGGGCGCGTCATATCGGGTCCGATTGGAGCGCTTCCCGCAGCGCCCCCCACAATTTCTGTTTTTTGAGTCGCCGTTTGGAGGTGCCGTTGATCAGGTTCAAAACCTGTAGGTCGTTGGTTCAGATCCAACCCCTGCACCCAATTTGAAACGCCCTCGCGGTCCACCGCTGCGAGGGCGCTTTGTTTTTATCCAATCACCGAAGCACCTTACCTCATGAATCCGGACAACTCCTCCTCCGCCGGCGCCGCCGCGCACGCCTCCTCCCCCGATGCCTGGCCGGTCGCGGCCCGCCTGCTGGTGCGCTGGCTCGACGAGGAGGTGCGCGCCGACGCGCTGCTCGACACCGTGCAGCTCGCGGGCGGGGCGCGGGCGCGTTGCCAGCACCTCTTTTATGGCGCGATCCGGAACTACGGGCGCATCGAAAACCAGATCGCGCGCCTCGTGCGGCTGCGTCCGCGCACGCGCGTGATGGCGGTGCTGCTGCTCGCCGGCTACGAGATCATCGAGGGCGGCGGCGAGGGCCACGCCGCCAAGGTCGGCCACCACGCCGTCACCCAGACCAAGCAGCTCGCGAGCGACTCCGAGGCGCGGCTGGTCAACGCCGTCGTCCGCAAGCTCGCCGAGGCGCTCGCCGCGCAGCAGGCCCCGGGCAAGCTCGCCCCGGCCGCGGCGCTGGGGGATTTTTATTCGACGCCCGACTGGCTGGTGGAGCGCTGGCTCGCGCAATTCGGCGCCGAGGGCACGCGCGCCCTGCTGGAGTGGAATCTCCGGCCGGCCCCGGTGCACGCCCGCCTGCGCGCGGGCACGGTGGCGGACCTGCCGGGCGCGGGCGAATGGCTCGAGCCCACGGCCTGGCCCGGCTGGTTCACGGTGAAAAGCGGCCACTGGGCGGAGGTCGCGCGGGCCTTGGCCGAGGGCAAAATCTACCTCGCCGATCCCGGCACGCGCCTCGCGATCGAGGCCGTGGCGCCGCGGGCGGGCGAGCGCATCATCGACGCCTGCGCCGCGCCCGGCGGCAAGAGTCTCGCGATCGCCGACCGAATGGGCGAGGGCCTGCTCGTCGCGATCGACGTGCCGGGCGCGCGCCACGAGCGGCTCACGGAAAACCTGCGCCGCGTGCCGGCGGGCGTGAAGGCGAGCCGCGTGGAGGGCGACATGCGCCGCGCCTCGAGCCTGATGGGCATGACGCCCGGCAACTTCGACGCCGTGCTGGTGGACGCTCCCTGCTCCAACACCGGCGTGATGCGCCACCGGGTGGACGTGAAGTGGCGCCTGCAGCCGGCGGATTTTGGAAAGCACGCGCGGCAACAGCTGGAGTTGCTCGCGGCCGGTGCGCGTTGGCTCAAACCGGGCGGCCGTCTCGTTTACAGCACCTGTTCGATCGACGCGGAGGAAAACGCGGGCGTGGTCGAGGCTTTCGGGCGTTCGCTCGAGGGGCGCGATTACGAACTGGTTTCGCAAAGCGTGGCTTTGCCCTGGGTGGCGGGCCACGACGGCGCCGGCGTGGCGGTCTGGCGCCGCAAGGGCTGAGTCGACATCTCTCCGAGTATTCCTTTACTCGGTCCGCACCGAAATCTGCTCGCGGTCCCACCGCGCTGCTCTGTCGCCCATCTGCATGATGCCGGCTGAGCTTGGCGAGTGGTTCGGGCCAACCGCGGATCAAGTTGTATCCGTCAAGTTCAGCAAAGCGGCTGGGGGGGTGATTGGGGGACTAAAAAATGTTTTAGGGATGGGGCGCAGGGGAAGGCGCTTGGCGCCTTCCCCGCTCTGGATTGAGGGAGGGGCGGCAGGGGAGGCGCAGCCTCCCCGCCTTCAGGCGGCGTGGGCGAGGGCGGCGGGTTTGAGGTGTTCGCGGAGCAGTTCCATGTCGAGGTAGC
>JAUWBD010000200.1 GCA_030605125.1 Verrucomicrobiota bacterium
TGGTGTAAACGGGACAACGGATGCCCTCGCGGTGCAGCGCCTCGATCATCTCGCCGAGCAGGTCTCGCTTGCCGAGCGCCGGGTGCGTCGTGCCCGTCTTGGTCGGGTAGTAGCACATGCCGTGGTGGCACTTGGCGAAGACCGTGATGCTATCGATGTGCGCCTCTTTCACCGTGCGGGCGAAATCACGGGCGTCGAACTCCACGCCGACGTCGGGGATGTGCGGCGAGGTGTGAAAATCGAGGTGAACCTGGCGGAGCAGGAAGGGCGTGGGCGCGCGCATTGGAGGGAGGGGATGGAAGATCGGGGGGAGAGTGAGGGGAAGGATGCCGGCTAGCGGGTGGCCGGACCCTCGAACTATAGCGGAATTCGGATGGAAAAGGTATGGCGCCCGATGGCCCGGATATGTCAAAAAGCGTCATGGTTGCCACCGGCCACATCCAGCCGCCGCCTGCCGACGCTCTCCTGGGCGCCGTCCGGCTGGATGTGATCATCGCTCGCGGCGAAGCCTTGGGCGCGGCGTGGGCCTACGATCTGTGCAGCCCCTTCTGGCGCCTCTACGTGAACCGCCAGGCGGGCGCCGAACTCGAACTCGATCAACGCCGCATGCCGCTGCGCGCCGGGCGGGCCTACCTCCTGCCCGCGGGCCTGAGGTTCCGCACGCGCCTCGCGAAAGGAGTGCGCGAGGTGTGGCAGGATTATATCCATTTCGAGGTGCGCGGGATTCCGCCGGCTTTGCTCCGCAAACTGTTTCCCGCGCCTGTCGAGCTGCCGCCGGCGCCGGAACTCGACGCCCTCCTCGCCGCGTGGCGGGCGGGGCTGGGCGCGGACGGGACGCCGCCCGCCGATCTCGGCCAGCGCCTGCGCTCCATGGCGCTCGTCCACGCCGCCTTCGCGCTCGGCTGCGCCCAAGCCACGGTCGCGGGGCGCACGGCCTGGGCCTCCTGGTTGACTCTCCCGCCGACGGTGGCCCCGGCGCTGCGACGCATCGAGGAGCGCCCGGACCAGCCCGCGGGCAACTCCGAGCTGGCCCGCGCCTGCGGCCTGGGCACCCGGCAGTTCCTGCGCCGCTTCGGCGAAGCGGTCGGTCTCAGCCCGGCCCGGTATGCATTGGAGCGCCGTGTCGCGCTCGCCGCGGACGCGCTCGCCCGCACCGACGAGCCGGTGGACCAGATCGCCGCGCGACTCGGGTTTTCCGACCGGTTTCACTTCTCGAAGGCCTTTCGCGCTCGCGTCGGATTGCCGCCCGCCGCCTACCGGCGGATGCATTTTTGCGCGGCCTGAGCCGGGATCATTCAGTTGTCCGGGTCGCATCGAGGCAATCTGGCGGCACCTTTTGGTGGGGCCCTCGTCTCGAAATACCCTCCGGGTATTCCTTCGCTCGGTCCGCACCAAAATCTGCTCGCCACCTCGCCCCGCTGCTCCGCCGGCCAACTGAATGATCCCGGCTGAGCACGAGGTGTCAGGGTTTTGTCAGATGCTCGCGTCGCCGGCGCGCAGCCTTCACAAGATCTTCGCCACCCGCGCCCTGCCCATGCACACCCGTCGCCTCCGTCCCCTCGCCTCGTTCGCCGCGCTGGCCGCGCTCACCGCCGCCGCGCCGCTCGCCCTGCCCCTCCCCCTGCTCGCCCGGACGCCCGCGGCCGAATCGCCCTCGCCCGCAAGCGCGCCCGCGGTCGCGGCCGAATCCCGCCTCGAATCCGTGACCGTGTATCCCGACCGGGCCGTCGTGCATCGCGAGGCGCGCATCGCCGCGCCGGCCGGCGTGAGCGAGTGGAGTTTTCCCGGCCTGCCCGCGAGCCTGCTCGACGATTCGGTGCAGGTCTCGGCGCGCGGCGAGATGTCGGCCAGCCTGCTCGATATCGCCACCCGCACGGTCTTCGTCACCACCGAGCCCGACGCACGCGTGAAGACGCTCGAGGACCGGCTCGCCGAGCTTCGCCGCGAAGAATCCGCGCTCAACGACCGCAAGGCACTGCTCGATTCGCAGCGCGCCCTCGTCGGCTCGATCGAGAAGGCCTACACCGCGCCCGCCGCCGGGGCCGCCGGAGCCACCCCGCCCGCACGCCCCAGCCTCGACGACTTTTCCAAGCTGCTCACCTTCTCCGCGGAGCAGCGCACGCGCCTCGACGAGCAGGCGCGCTCGCTGGAGATCGAGCGAACCGGGCTGGGCGAAAAAATCGCCGCAGCGGAGAACCAGTTGCGCGAGCTTCGCGGCCGGCAGCCCGGCCGCCGCGCCACCAAGGTCGTGACGGTGCGGCTCTCCGCGCCCGCCGCCGGCGCGCTCGATCTGCGCCTGGGCTACGCGCTGCCGGGCGCGAGCTGGACGCCCGCCTACGACGCCCGCCTGCGCAGCGCCGAGCGCCAAGTGCAGCTCGACGCCTTCGGCCTCGTGCGCAACGCCACCGGCGAAGACTGGACCGGCGTGCAGCTCACCCTCTCCACCGCCCGCCCCGGCCTCGGCGGCTCGGCCCCCGAGGTCTCGCCATGGTTCGTGGACGTGATCCGGCGGCCGGCGCGGCCGACATCCAGCGCCACCGTGATCGGCCAGCAGGGAATGCTTAGCTCGTCGGAGCGCTCGCCCTTCTCCAACAACCTCCGCATGCTGGGCGAGGCCGCTGAGCAATACTTCGCGGTCGCCGACGCCGCCCCGGCCACGCCGCCCGCCGACGCGAGTTTCGCGCAGGCCGCGGTGGAGACGGCCGCCACCAGCGCGAGCTTCCGCATCGCCACGCCCGTCTCCGTGCCGAGCGACAACAACCCGCAGCGCGTGCCCCTCGGCTCCGCCGCCTTCGCCGCCGATCTCCAGTATCAGGCCACGCCCAAGCTGCAGGAGACCGCCTACCTCGCCGCCTACGTGCGCAACACCAGCGAGCTGCCCTTCCTCGCCGGCGCGATGAACGTCTTCCTCGACGACACCTTCGTCGCCGGCTCGCGCCTCGCCACCACCATGCCCGGGGAAAAATTCTCGCTCAGCCTCGGCGCCGACGAGGGCATCTCGATCAAGCGCAAGGTCGTCTCGCGCTTCACCGAAGACACCGGCCTGACCTCGCGCGGACGCCGCACGACCTACGACTTCCTCGTCACCGTCACCAACAACAAGCGCGGCATCGAGCGCATCGTGCTGAAGGACGCCGTGCCCGTGGCCCGCGACGAGAAGATCGTCGTGCGCCTGCTCGCCCCGGCCGAGCGCGAGTTGCTCAAGCCCGAGGAGGCCGCGGTGCAGCCGCCGCGCCCCGGCATCGCCCGCGACTCCGAGGGCAAGCTGACCTGGCGCTTCGACCTCCGCCCCGGCGAGCGCCGCGAGATCCCGCTGCGCTTCAGCATCGAGCACCCCGCCGACATGATCGTGAGCGGCATCGAGTGAGCCTCCCTTCGCGCCGCCACCGGCGCCTCCTCCGCTCCGGCCCTTCGCCCGCCGTCCCGAGACGCGCGGGCGATTGCCATTTATAACTTTGTTAATACATATAAACAACGCTTGTCAGCTTCTCCTTCGCCTCGGAATCTAGCCGCGCCCTCCGCTCCCATGGCCACGACTCCCGTCCCCGCCCCGAAAATCTCGCAGCAACGTATCGCGAAGGACCTGGGCCTCTCGCAGGCGCTGGTTTCCATGGTGCTCAACGGGCGCAAGGACGGCATCAGCGAGGAATCCTACCGGCGCATCTGGGAGCACGCCATCAGCCTCGGCTATCAACCCAAGGGCATGCGCGTCGCCGCCAACGGCGACCAGACCCGCCAGATCCACGTCGGCTTCGTGCTCCGCTCGGGCCTCGCGCTCCACACCCAGAGCAACTACTTCAGCCACATCCAGCACGGCCTGCACGAAGCGCTGCAAGAGCGGGGCGTCAGCACGCTTTTCCTCGGCACCGAGGACAAGCTCAACGAGACCGCCTTTCGCCTCACCCGCGAAACCCGCCAGTCCCTCCTCGGCATCGTGGTCATGGGCGAGGTGAAGCCGGCCTTCCTCAAGGCGATCAAAAACCTCTGCCCGCGCGTCGTCGCCGTCTCGATCAGCTACCCCGGGCAGTGCCACTCCGTGCAATCGAGCGAGGCCCAGTCGCTCGACCTCCTCGTCGATCACCTCGTCGGCCTCGGGCACCGCCGCTTCGGCTGGCTCGGCGGCAACCGCGGGCTCCAACGCCACGAGGATCGCTACCGCGCCTTTCGCGCCGCGCTCAAGGCCCGCGACATCGAGTTCGACGAAGGCTGGGCCCTGCTTCACGACAACGCCGACCGCCACGAAGGGCGGCTCACCGCCGAGGCCTTTCTCGCCCGCCGCGGCCGCCGGCCCACCGCCCTCGTCTGCTACAACGGCCTCATGGCCCGCGGCGCGATCAACCTGCTGCTCGCCCGCGGCGTGCAGGTCCCCGCCGACCTCAGCGTGGTCGCCATCGACGCCACGCGCATCTGCACCGAGGAGCACCCGCACATCACCGCCGCCAGCGCCGATCCCGAGGCCATGGGCCGCAAGACGGCCGAGCTGCTCCTCGGCGCGAGCGGAGCGCCCGACGAAGTGTATCTCGACGCCGCCCTGCCCTCCCGCCTCACCGTGCGCGAAACGACCGCCGCGCCCGCCGCTTGACCGGGCGCCGGATCGTCCTCCCCCACCCCACCACAGCCCCGCCCCCTCGATGTCCCCCGCCACGCCGCTTCCTCCCCACCAACGCCTCGTCGGCAAACGCGCCCTCGTCACCGCCGCCGGCCAGGGCCTCGGCGCCGCCATCGCCGCCGAACTCCTCGCCCGCAGTTGCGACGTCGCGGTGCACTACCGCAGCTCGGTCGCCGGCGCCGAGACCCTCGTCACCCGCGCGGTCGAGCTCGGCCGCCGCGCCGTCGCCATCCCCGCGGATCTCTCCGACCGCGCCTCCGCCGAGACCTGCGTGGATCGCGCCATCGAGGCGCTGGGCGGTCTCGACATCCTGGTCAACAACGCCGGCGACCTCGTCGGCCGTCGCTCGCTCGCCGAAATCGACGCCGACTTCCTCCGCGCCAGCCTGGCGATCAACCTCGAATCGATGATCTGGGTGACCCGGCGCGCCCGCCCCGCCCTGGAAGCCGCCGCGCCCGCCGCGATCGTCAACCTGGCCTCGCTCGCCGGCCGAAAAGGCGGCCACTCCGGCTCGCTCGTTTACTCGACGGCCAAGGGCGCCGTCATCACGTGGACCCGAGCCCTCGCCGCCGAGCTCGGGCCCAAGGGCGTGCGCGTCAACTGCGTCGCGCCCGGCCTCATCCTCGGCAGCGCGTTCCACGCCACCCACACGACCGCCGAGTCCGCCGCCGCCACGGTGGCCGGCATCCCGCTCGGCCGCGCCGGCTCGCCCGAGGACGTGGCGCGCGCGGTCGCGTATTTCGCCAGCGAATACGATGGCTTCGTCACCGGCGCCACGCTCGACCTGAACGGCGGCGTGTATTGCGCCTGAGCCGGACGCCACTCGCGGTCTTCACGCCGCCTCGCTCAGGCGGAGGCCCTCCTCGAGCGCCGGACGCGAGTGCTGCCCCCCCATGGCGAGCGCCGCGAGGTGTTCGCTGCGCAGGCGCGAGTGGATGCGATGATCCACATAGCGGTCGCGGATCAACTCCGCCTCGCGCAGCACGCCCTCGAAGCGGAAGCCGCAGCGCTCGGCGATGGCGGCGCTCGCCCGGTTCCCGGTAGCACAGGCGATGACCTGCCGGTTCAAGGCGAGTCGCGAAAACCCGTAGTGCACAAAAGCCGATACCGCGCGGGTCATCACGCCCCGGCCGCACGCCTCGCGGGCAAGCCAGTAGCCGATGCACGCGCGTCGGTGTGTGGGCTCGATGCGATTGTAACTCACTGTGCCGACGATCTCCCCGTGCTCCAGAATCACGCAATGAAGGCCGGTGCCGAGGCTGGCGACATGCCGGGTGTGATTAATGAAAGCGGCCGTCGATGCCACGACGCGGGTGTGGTCGATCCACGGCAGCCACTCCCGCAGGTGGTCGCGGTTGCGACTCGTCACCGCAAAAAGCTCCTCAGCGTCATCGGGCTCGATCTGCCGCAGAGCCAGGGATGTATCGACAGAAATGACTACCATACGGTGCGGGTTTACCCGGGAGACGAGGTAGGCAATGAGGCCCGGCGACAACCTCGCGGATTGCTTAGGGGATTACCCTGAAGCGCCAGATGCGGCACGCGAGTTCAGTCTTTCTTGACTGGGAAAAGACACCCGCAGCCCTTGCCGCAGCAATCACGCCTGCGAATGCATATGTGCCTGCGCCCCACCCAGAAGATGAAGATAGCAAGCCCGAGCGGAAGCAGAAGCAGCCAATGCCAAGTCACAGGCGGCGAAGGAGCAGCGCCCGCGGAATTTGGCAACCTCAGCCGCCTTTTTGGCGTCCGCCTCAGAAAAACACCTGACAATTAAATCAGCAAGACGCCCCGGTCTGCCCGTAGTAGGCGCCCGGGCCGTGCTTGCGCTTGAAATGCTTGTTCAGGAGCTCCGTCTCGATGGTTGGGAGCTTCGGCTCGAGCTGCAGCGACATCAGCGCCATGTGCGCGATGCACTCGGTGGCGACCGCGACCTCGACCGCTTTTGCGACGGTCTTGCCCCAGGTGAAGGGCGCGTGGCGGTTGACGAGCACGGCCGGGTAGTCGGCGGAGTCGAAGCCGCGCTGGGTGAACAGCTCGACGATCACGTTGCCCGTTTCCCACTCGTAGGCGCCGCCGCCGATCTCGGCCGCGGTCATCTTGCGGGTCACGGGCACGTTGCCGAAAAAGTAGTCGGCGTGGGTGGTGCCGAAGATTGGGATCTCGCGGCCGGCCTGCGCGAAGGCGGTGGCGTGCGAGGAATGCGTGTGCACCACGCCGCCGATCTCGGGGAAGGCGAGGAAGAGCCGGCGATGCGTCGGCGTGTCGGACGAGGGGCGTAGTTGACCTTCCACTACGCGGCCTTCGAGGTCCACGAGGACCATGTCGGCGGGCTTGAGGTCGGCGTAGGCGACGCCGGAGGGCTTGATCGCGAAGACGCCCTTGGCGCGGTCGATCACGGAGGCGTTGCCGAAGGTGAGGTTGATCAGGCCCTCGCGAGGAAGCGCGACGTTGGCCTCGTAGGCTTCGCGTTTGAGTTCTTCGAGCATGGCTAGGGATACGGGGCGTTTTTAGTCACGGAGGGCACGGAGCTCAGACACGGAGAGCACGGAGTTCAGACGCTCTGATGGATTGCCTCCGTGAACTCCGTGTCCGCGCTCCGTGAACTCCGTGACCTTTGATCGTCTCAGGCGCGGATGCCCTGCGCGAGGTGGTAGTAAACCTCGTTGTTCCGCAGGTCCTGCTTGAGCTGCGAGACGGTGGTCTCGGCGTTGATGTGCACGGTCTCGATACCGGCGATGGTCGCGAAATCCTCGAGCATCTCGCTCGTGACCGCGTAGCTGTAACCGGTGTGGTGCGCGCCGCCGGCGAGGATCCAGGCCTGGCAGGCGGTCTTGAAGTCGGGCTTGCACTCCCAGACCGCGCGGGCGACCGGCAGCTTGGGCATGGGCGGCACCTTCACGGCCTTCACCTCATTCACGATCAGGCGGAAGCGGTTGCCCATGTCCACGAGGCAGGCGTTGAGGGCTTCGCCGGCGGGCGCGTCGAAGACGAAGCGCACCGGGTCCTCTTTGCCGCCGATGCCGAGCGGGTGGATCTCCACCTTGGGCTTGGCCGAGGCGATGGTCGGACAAATCTCGAGCATGTGCGCGCCGAGCACCTGGTGGCCCTTGGGCGAGAGGTGGTAGGTGTAGTCCTCCATGAAGGAGGTGCCGCCGGGCAGGCCGTGGGCCATGACCTTCATCGCGCGGACGAGCGCGGCGGTCTTCCAATCGCCCTCGCCACCGAAGCCGTAGCCCGCGGCCATGAGGCGCTGCGTGGCCATGCCGGGGAACTGCTTGAGGCCGTGCAGGTCCTCGAAGGTGTCGGTGAAAGCCTTCGCGCCGACGGTTTCGAGGAAGGCGCTCATGCCGAGCTCGAGGCGGGCGCTGTAGCGGAGTTCGTCGTGACGCTTGCCGCCTTTCTTGAGCGCGGGCGAGACGGCGTAGAGTTTCTCGTAGCTCGCGACGAGGTCGGTGATGGTCTTGTCGGAGATCGCGTTCACCTGCTCGACGAGGTCGCCGACGCCGTAGGTGTTGGTCGCGAAGCCGAACTTCATCTCAGCGGCGACCTTGTCGCCCTCGGTCACGGCGACCTGGCGCATGTTGTCGCCGAAGCGCACGATCTTCGCGCCCTGCCAATCGTGCCAGGCGTGGGTGGCGCGCATCCAGGCGGCGATGCGATCCTGCACCTCGGCGTCGCTCCAGTGGCCGACCACGACCTTGCGGCCGAGGCGGAGGCGCGTGTGGATGAACCCGGCCTCGCGGTCGCCGTGGGCGGCCTGGTTGAGGTTCATGAAGTCCATGTCGATCGACGACCAAGGC
>JAUWBD010000157.1 GCA_030605125.1 Verrucomicrobiota bacterium
CCGCCGCCCCGGCCGCCGCCCCGTCCGCTTCCCTCTTCGCCTCCCGCTCCGCCACGCCCACCACGGCCGAGCGCCTCCCCTTCCTCGAAGCCCTCGCCGACCTCGTCCGCGGCGGCCTCTCCGCCGGCGAGGCCGTGCGCCTCCTCTCCGTGCGCGTCTCCCAGCCGCGCCTGCGCGCCCTCTGCGTCGCCCTCTGGTCCAGCCTCAGCGAAGGCCACACCCTCTCCGCCGCCCTCGCCCAGTTCCCCGACGTCTTCGACGGCCAGACCGTCAACCTCGTCGCCGCCGGCGAGGCCACCGGCAACCTCCGCGACGTCCTCGAGCGCCTCATCGCCCACTTCACCGAGCAAAAGGAGCTGCGCGGCAAACTCACCGCCGCCCTCGCCTACCCGGTCTTCGTCTGCTTCCTCGCCTTCGGCGTCATCCTTTTCTTCCTCTTCTTCCTGATGCCGCGGCTCAAGAGCCTGCTCGCCTCCCTCGGCGGCGAGCTCCCTTGGGCGACCCGCATCCTGGTCGATGGCTCGGAGTTTCTCCTCCGCTACGGCGCCTTCGGCATCGCCGGCGCCGTCATCGCCTTCGTCTTCTTCTGGCAATGGCGCCGCACCCAGGCCGGCCGCCTCGCCACCGACGAGATCACGCTCCGCATTCCGATGGTCAACGGCTTCGCCATTCGCGCCACCGTGCTCAACTTCGCCCACACCCTCGCCGTCCTCCTCGAAAACGGCATCACCACCGCCGAGGCCCTCCGCCTCGCCGAGCGCACCGTCGCCAACCAGGCCCTCCGCGCCCGCTTCGCCGAGGCCACCGACCGCGTGCTCGAAGGCGAGGCGCTCTCCACCGCCCTCGGCCGCACCGGCGTCTTCGCCCCGCTCCTCCTCGACCGCCTCTCCGTCTCGGAGCAGACCGGCAGCCTCGCCCCCGGCCTCAAGGATATCGCCCGCACCTGCCGCGCCGAGCTCGACCGCTTCCTCAACACCTTCACCAAGACGATCAGCGGCGGCGTGCTCATCGCCGCCTTCGGCTTCGTCGCCTTCATCGCCTACGCCATCGTCAGCGCCGTCTTCCAGGTCAGCAGCAGCTTCCGCTTCTGATCCCGAGGCTGGTGACCTCAGATATCACGGATAAGAAGCAGGATGTTCACCAGTCGTTATCCGCGCCCATCCGCGTGATCCGCGGTTAAAAGTCCTGCCTTTGCCCCATCTGTGTCCATCCGTGGAATCTGGGTTAAAGTCTGAATCTTTTTAGCTGCTGGTATTGAGGACCGGAGTTCTTGATCCGCGAAATCCTCGGTCAAAAAGCAGGCGCCCGCCGCAGGATTCAGGCTGATTCCGCACCTGGTCTCTTCTTCGCGGCCCTTGGCGATCTTGGCGTTGAAAATTCCGAAAGGATCGGGGCGACCAGCGATCGCTGTCAGCTCCAGTCCAGCACGGCGATGGTGCCGCAGTGCTTGCGCGCCGCCTGCATCGCGCGCCACGCCGCGCCCTCCGACTCAAAAAGCGCGCTCCGCCCCAGCACCCGGTCCGGCGTCGCCTTCAGCACAAAAAACGGATTTCCGCTCACCGCCCGCTTCAGCTCGAACCCGCGCTCGTTGGCCCCGTGCAGCCGCGCCGCCTCGATCACCTCCAAGGCCGACGATTTTTTCGAAAACGGACCGCTCGTGAACAGCACCTCATGCTGCTCACCCTTCAGACTGACGATAAACATCCCGTTGCTCGCGCGCTTCAATTCGTAGGGCATGGCCGGGAAAATCCCGGTCCGGCGCGCTCCGGCAAGCCCCCCGCGCCCGCCTCGCCGCTTTTACCGCCGTCGAACAAGATCGTATCCGTAAACTCCCTACGAACGCGCCCGCAAGTCCCTCGCGCCACGGTCGCTTCCACCGATTTTCGCCAAGCCGCGCCCGTCTGGGCGAAGCCCCTCACCCGCCCCACCCGTTCAGGCCCCGCCCGCCGCAACACCCCCCCTTCTTCACGAACCCCGACATCCAGCCATCAGCCATTCGCCATTGGTCATTGGTCATTGGTCATTGGTCATTCGGCGGCGCAAGTCGCCGCGCCGCCGCGCCGCCATTCCCATTCGACATTCGAAATTCGTCCTTCGTCATTGCGCGCCATGCGCGCCGCCTCCCTCCCGTCGCCCCACATCCCCGGTCAGCCGCTCACCGCGCTGGCCCCGATGCAGGACGTCACCGACCTCGCCTTCATGGGCCTGGTCGCGGACTACGGCGCGCCCGACTACTACGTCACCGAATTTTTCCGCGTCCACGCCCAGTCGCGCCCCGAGGCGCACATCCTCCGCTCCATCGACGAAAACCGCACCGGCCGCCCCGTCTTCGCCCAGCTCATCGGCGAAGAGATCGTTCACCTCGAACGCACGGTTGACCTTCTCCTCAAGCACCCCGTCGCCGGCATCGACCTCAACCTCGGCTGCCCCGCGCCCAAGGTTTACAAGAAAAACGTCGGCGGCGGCCTCCTCCGCGACCCCGCGCATGTGGACGCCATCCTTGCCGCCCTCCGCGCCCGCGTGCCCGGCCTCTTCACGGTCAAGATGCGTATCGGCTTTGAGGATACGCGTCACTTCGACCAGATCCTCGCCTCCGTCGCCCGCCACCGCGTGGACCTGCTCGTCGTCCACGGCCGCACCGTGAAGGAGATGTATCGTTCCGAGGTGCGCTACCACGAGATCGCGCGCGCCGTGCGCTCCGTGCCCTGCCCGGTGATCGCCAACGGCAACGTCACCAGCGCCGCCGCCGCCGCGCGCATCCTCGCCGAGACCGGCGCGGCCGGCCTCATGTGCGGCCGCCACGCGATCCGCAACCCCTGGCTCTTCCGCCAAATCCGCGAGCGCCTTTCGGGCGCGTCCGTCTTCGCGCCCACCCTGCGCGACGTGCACGGCTACATCCACGCCCTCTACCGCGCCACCGCGCCCGGCTTCTTGAACAAACCGCTCGGCGACGCGCCCGCCGTCGAGCGAGCTCACGTCGCGCGCATGAAGAAGTTTCTCAACTTCGTCGGCCAGTCGGTCGATCCCGAGGGCAAGTTTCTCCACGACATGCGCCGCGCGATGACCGAGGCCGAGCTCTTCGCCGTCTGCGACCGCCACCTCCTCGCCCGAGGCGACGAGCCCTTTGCCGACGAGCCCTACCCCGGCGTCGTCGCCCGCCCCAACTGCGAAACCCCCGAGTCCGACGGCTGCTCTCTCGACACCGTCAGCGCCTGAACCAAAGCGGGCAAAGTCCGGGCTTGTCCGAAAAGCCTCATTCCCCGCTTGCCACCTGCGCAGTAAAACGTAGGTAAATACTGCATGTTTGCCTGCGGGTTTTCTCGGCCGCGCCTTTTCTCCGATAACTTCATTTTTCGAAGCACAAGTAGCGTAGGCACCCCGTGGATGTCCCACCCCCTCTGGCAGTTTTGCCAGACGATGTCCTCGCGCCGCTCTTTCCTTTCGCTGCTCGCCGCCACGCCGCTCGCCCTGCTCTCCCGCGCGCGCGAGCAGGCGGAGCCCGACGACGAGATCATCACGCTGGTCGATCCCGATCCGCACACGATTCCGGGACTCATCACGCCATGGGAAGGCGATCCCGACACCTTGGCGCGCTGGCGCCGCGCCCCGCGTCGGCTGATTCTGGAAAACTTCGACGCGCTCAGCGCCCATCTCCTGCTCGCGATCAAGCGAGGCGAGCCGGTCGAGGTCGTTTACGAAGGCGGCAGCCTGCCCTTCGGCCGCCGCACGATCAGCCCGGGTGCGCTCTTCGAGGTGGAGGGTTTTCCCGGCCACTACGTCTCCGGCTACTGCCACACCCGCCACGCCGAACGCACTTTCCTGCTGTCGCGCCTACGCCTCGCCGACCTGCCGGACGACCTGCGCTTCGAGGGCTGATCCCGATGAGCCCGCAAAAAGACAATCAACCCGTCTCGCGCCCTTGCTACGCCCACACGGCCACTCAAGCGAACGGTTCGCCAGACCCTGATCGTGCCAAGTGGCAGCCCCTCGCCGCATGCACCCCGCAAGCACCGGGTCATCTTGACGCCGTCGCCGCGCTCGCCGCCGACTTCGCTTCCGCTCTTGGCGCCGCCGACTGGGCTCGCTTCGCCGGCCTCTGGCACGATCTCGGCAAGTTTTCCGACGCCTTCCAAAACTACCTCTCCTCGGCCACCGACCCCGACGCCGACGGTGAAAGCGACCCCGCCACCGGTCGCGCCCGCGGGCCCGACCACTCCACCGCCGGCGCGCAACACGCCGCGGGCGCCGACCCCCTCCTCGGCCCGCTGCTCGCCTACCTCATCGCCGGCCACCACGCGGGCCTGCCCAACGGCCGCGACGAATCGCAGACCTGCCTCGAAGTCCGCCTGCGCAAAACCATCGAGCCCTGGCTCGACCACGCCCGCGCCGCCGGCTGCGCCGAGATCCCCGCGCCCTTTCCCCGGCCGCCGGGCCGCGCCTTCACCTCGGGCTACGCCATGGGATTCTTCCTGCGGCTCAGCTTCTCGGCGCTCGTGGACGCCGACCACCTCGACACCGAGGCCTTCATGTCACCGGCCAGGACCGCCGCACGCCGTCTCCAGCCGCTCCCCCCGCTCGCCGACCTAAAGCGCCTGCTCGATGCGCGCCTCGCTCGCTTCGGCCCGCCGACCACACCGGTCAACCGCGCCCGCGCCGCCGTGCTCGACGCCTGCCGCGCCGCCGCCGTCCAGACGCCCGGCCTCTTCTCGCTCACCGTCCCCACCGGCGGTGGCAAGACCCTCGCCTCGCTCGCCTTCGCCCTCGAACACGCCCTTCGGCACGGCATGGAGCGCGTCATCTACGTCCTGCCCTTCACCAGCATCATCGAGCAAAACGCCGCCGTGTTTCGCGACCTCTTCGCCCCGCTCGGCGTGGACCTCGTGCTCGAACACCACTCCAACCTCGACCCCGACGCCGCCCACCGCACGCCCGCCGCGCGCCTCGCTTCCGAGAACTGGCACGCCCGCGTCATCGTTACCACCAACGTCCAGTTCTTCGAATCGCTTCACTCCAACCGCCCCTCCGCCTGCCGCAGACTCCACCGCCTCGCTCGCAGCGTCATCATCCTCGACGAGGCCCAAACGCTCCCGGTCACGCTCCTCCGCCCCTGCCTCCGCGCCCTTGAAGAATTAACCGCCACCACTCCCGATGGCCGCGCGGTCTACGGCAGCTCCATCGTGCTTTGCACCGCCACGCAGCCCGCCATCACGCGCCGCGCCGACTTTCCCTCCGGCCTCGACGGCGTCCGCGAGATCATCCCGGATCGCGCCACGCTCTTCGCCGATCTCGCCCGCGTGCGCGTCACCGACCTCGGCCGCATGCCTCTTCCCGACGTGGAGCTGGCCGCTCGCCTCGCCGCACACCCGCGAGTGCTCTGCATCGTCAACACCCGGCGCCACGCCGCCGCCCTCTATCAACTGCTTCCCGCCGACGGCGCGCGTTTCCACCTCAGCGCGCTCATGTGCCCCGAGCACCGCGCCACCCTCCTCGGCGATCCGCGCGAGCCCGCCCCCGGCACCATCCGCCACGCTCTGCGCCACGGTCTGCCTTGCCGCGTCATCGCCACCCAGCTCATCGAGGCCGGCGTCGATGTGGATTTCCCCGTGGTTTATCGCGCGCTCGCCGGGCTCGACTCCATCGCCCAGGCCGCCGGCCGCTGCAATCGTGAAGGCCGACTCAACGAGCAGGGTCTCCTCGGCGAAACCTACGTTTTCCAACCCGAGGCTTCTATCCCCGCTGGCTTCCTCCGCCAAAGCGCCGATTCCGCCGCCGAGATCCTGCCCGTCCACGCCGCCGACCCTCTTTCGCCCGCGGCCGTCGAGGCGTATTTCCGTCTCCACTACTGGAGAAACGAGCGCCAGACCGACGCGAAGTCGGTGCTCGACTGTTTCCCCTCACGCCTTGCCCGGCCCGAGGACCTTTTCGGCCTCCGCTTCAAGGACTGCGCCGAGCGCTTTCGCATCATCGAGTCCGCCTACGAATCGGTGATCGTGCCCTACGGCCAAAGAGGCCGTGAACTCGTCGCCGAACTCCGCGCCACCTACGCCCCCTCGGAGCAAAACGCCCTTGCGCGCCGCCTCCAGCGCTTCGTCGTCCAGATCCCCGCCGCCCAAGCTCGCGCCGCCCTCGGCCGCGGCCTCGTGCAGCTCCACGAGCGCTTTCTCGTCCTAGACGACGACGGCGCATATTCCGCCGAACTCGGCCTGCAACTCGCCACCGAGCGCGGCTACGACCCCGAACTTCTCATCACCGCCTAACCCAAACCCGCCCGCCGCACCATGCCCTTCGGAATCCGCCTCCACGTCACCGGCGACTACGCCCTCTTCACCCGGCCCGAGATGAAAGCCGAGCGCGTCAGCTACGACCTCATCACGCCCTCCGCCGCGCGCGGCATCCTCGAAGCCATCTACTGGAAACCGCAGATTCGCTGGGTCATCGACCGGCTCCACGTCCTCAAGCCCATCCGCACCACCTCCATCCGGCGCAACGAGGTGGCGTCCAAGATCCCGCTCGCCTCCGCCCGCTCCGCCCTCCGCGCCGGCTCGGGCAACATCGGCCTCCACATCGAGGAGGACCGCCAGCAACGCGCCGCGCTCGTGCTCCGCGATGTGGCCTATCTCATCGAGGCCCACTTCGAGGTGCTCGATCCCCGCTTCGACCGCGACGGGCCTGCGCTGCCCAATCACGACGCCACCGGCAAGCACCTCGATATGTTCCAACGCCGCGCCCGCGCCGGGCAGTGTTTCCAACAACCCTACTTCGGCTGTCGCGAGTTTCCCGTGCGTTTCGCCCTCCTTGAGCCCGGCGACCCGCTGCCGCCCAGCGAGCTCACCGCAGCCGAACGCGATCGCGACTTCGGCTACATGCTCCACGACCTCGCCTTCGATCAAGACCCCAAGACCAAGGCCGTCCGCTCCGCCACCCCGCGCTTCTTCCGCGCCGTCATGAAGGACGGTGTCGTCACCGTCCCGCCCTTCCACGCCGCTCTCGCCTGAGCCCGCCGCCTCGCCGCCATGAGCACCGCCCTTCTCGATAGTTCTCCGCTCCTCGCGCTCGACCGGCTCTACGACCGCCTCGCCGACGACGCCCGCTACGAACTCGCCCGCCCCGGCTACAGCACGCAAAAAGTCTCCTTCTGCGTCCTGCTCCAGCCCGACGGCTCCCTCGCCACCATCCAGGACGAGCGCGACCCCTCCGGCAAAAAGCCGCTCCCCCGCCTGCTCGCCCTCCCCGGCCAAGCCAAACCCTCCGGCCAAGGCCTCAACCCCTGCTTCCTTTGGGACAACAGCGCCTACCTCCTCGGCTACAAAGCCGAGGACGAGAAGCCCGAGCGCACCGCCAAGGCCTTCGCCTCCTTCCGCCAACGTCACCTCGACCTCGCCGCCACCGAGCCCGGGCTCTCCGCCGATCCGGGCTTCGCCGCCGTCTGCGCCTTTCTCCGCGCCTGGACGCCCGAGCGCGCCGCGGAGCACAAGACCGCGCTCGACGACTTCGCCGCCACCGGCTTCGGCGTCTTCCGCCTCGTCGGCGCACATGGCTACGTGCACGAAAGCCCCGCCGTCTCCGCCTACTGGCAACGCGTCGAGCTCGCCGGCGATCCCGCCGCCCCTCGCGGCCAATGCCTCGTCACCGGCGAGACCGACCAGCCCCTCGCCCTCCTCGTCGAGCCCGCGATCAAGGGCGTCAAGGACGCCCAAGCAGGCGGCGCCAAGATCATCTCCTTCAACTGCGATGCCTTCACGTCCTACGGCAAAGACCAAGGCCTGAACTCTCCGCTCTCGCAGGCCACCGCCTTCCGCCACGCCACCGCGCTCAACGCCCTCCTCGCCGGCCCGCGCTCGCGCCTCCACCGCGTGCAGATCGGTGACGCCACCACCGTCTTCTGGACCGGCGCGCCCACCGAATTCGAAAACGTCTTCGCCGCCTTCCTTGAGGGCCACACGCCCGAGGACGAAAAGACCGCGCAGGACGAGCCGCTCCGCGATCGCCTGCGCGCCTTCTTCGACGTCCTCCGCCAAGGCGGCGGCCGCGATGTCGGCGCGCTCGCCGCCGACTCCGCCACGCCCTTCTACGTGCTCGGCCTCTCGCCCAACGCCGCCCGCCTCTCCGTGCGCTACTGGCAGGCCGGCACCCTCGGTGGATTGGTCGAAAATCTCCGCGACCACTTCGCCGCGTTGCGCCTCGTCCGCGCCCGCCCCGACAGCGACCCCGAGTTTCCCGCCGCCTGGCTGCTCCTCCGCCAGACCGCGCGCGAATCGAAGGACATCCCGCCGCTCCTCGCCGGCCCCTTCCTCCGCGCCATCCTCACCGGCGCGCCCTACCCCGCGACTCTCGCCACCGCCGTCCTCGGCCGCATCCGCGCCGACCACGACGTCAACTACCTCCGCGTTGCCCTCCTCAAGGCTTTCCTGATCCGCAGCCACCATCAACTCGCCAACCTCCCCATGAGCCTAGACACCACCCGCGCCGAGCCCGGCTATCGCCTCGGCCGTCTCTTCGCCGCCCTCGAAATGACCCAGCTCGACGCCCTCGGGCTCAAGCTCAACGCCACCATCCGCGACCGCTTCTACAGCGCCGCGTCCGCCACGCCCGCCAGCGTTTTCCCGCGCTTGCTTCGCACCTACCAGCACCACCTCACCAAGGCCGCCGCCGAGCGCGGCCAAGGTATGAAGGTCAACCGCGAGAAACTTGTGCAGGAAATCCTTGGCGGCCTGCCCGACATCCCGGCCCACCTCGCCCTCGAAGGCCAATCGCTCTTCGCCCTCGGCTACTACCACCAACGCCAGGCCTTCTTCGCCAAAGCCGAAGAACCCGCGAACCCCGCCCCGGCCGCCTGATCCCCGTCTCTCTCCCAAACTCCCACCCAACGACATCCCGACTCCACCCGACACCCATGAAACATCGCTACGACTTCGCCTTCCTCTTCGACGTCCAAGACGGCAACCCCAACGGCGACCCTGACGCCGGCAACCTCCCGCGCGTCGATCCCGAGACCGGCCACGGCATCGTCACCGACGTCTGCCTGAAGCGCAAAATCCGCAACTTCGTCCAGCTCACCCAAGCCGAGCGCGAAGGCCGCCACATCTACGTCCGCGAAAAAGCCGTGCTCAACCAGCAGCACCAGCTCGCCTACACCGCCAAGGGCCTCGACCCCAAGAAAGCCAAGGCCCCCGACGTCGAGACCGTGCGCGCCTGGATGTGCCAAAACTTCTACGACATCCGCGCCTTCGGCGCCGTGATGAGCACCGAGGTCAACTGCGGCCAGGTGCGCGGCCCCATCCAGCTCACCTTCTCCCGCAGCATCTCGCCCGTCGTCTCGCTCGAACACGCCGTCACCCGCTGCGCCGTGACCACCGAGCGCGAAGCCGAGAAGCAGGATGGCGACAACCGCACCATGGGCCGCAAGTTCACCGTGCCCTACGGCCTCTACCTCGCCCACGGCTTCATCAACCCCTTCCTTGCCGCGCAAACCGGCTTCTCCGCGGAAGGTGACGACAGCGACCTCGCGCTCTTCAAGGCCGCCCTCGGCCAGATGTTCGAGCACGACCGCTCTGCCTCGCGCGGCCTCATGGCCGCCCGCCGCTGCATCGCCTTCAAGCACGCCACACCGCTCGGCTCGGCCCCCGCCAGCAAGCTCTTCGATCTCGTCAAGGTCGTCAAAAAAGCCGGCGTCGAGGTGCCGCGCGCCTTCGCCGACTACGACGTGAACATCGACCCCGCCGCGCTTCCGGCCGGCGTCACCGTCGAGGAATGGGTGTGATCGGGCCCGCCCCATACGCCCCTCATGAGCGCCGAGACCGAGCCGATTTCCGTGGCCATCTCGGCGCTCCAGCACTTCGCCTACTGCCCGCGCCAGTGCGCGCTCATCCACCTCGAACGCGCCTGGGCCGAAAACACCCTCACCGCCCAAGGCCGCGTCCTTCACGAGAAAACCCACGAAGCCGGCTCCGAGTCGCGCCGCGATTTCCGCATAGCCCGCGCCCTGCCCCTCCAGTCGCTCGCCCACGGCCTCCACGGCGTCGCCGATGTCGTCGAGCTTCACCGCCAGCCCGACGGCGCATGGCACCCCTTCCCCGTCGAATACAAGCGCGGACGCCCCAAGTTCTCCCCGATCGATGCAGTCCAGCTCTGCGCCCAGGCCCTCTGCCTCGAGGAGATGCTGCGCGTCGCCATCGCCTCCGGCGCGCTCTTCTATGGCGAGACGCGACGCCGACAGGATGTCGTATTCGACGAGTCACTACGCGCCGAAACCCTGCGCCTCGTCGCCGCCACCCGCGACATGATCGCCTCCGGCCGCACGCCGCCGCCCGTTTACGAGGCGCGCAAATGCCGCGCCTGCTCCCTCCTCGAACTCTGCCGGCCCCGCGCCGCCTCACGCAGCGCCTCCGCCCATCTGGCGCGCCTCATGGCAGCCGCCGACTAGACGCGCCGCCCGCCCATCGCACCCGACGCCCGGAATTCGTGACCAAACGCCTCCTCAACACCCTCTACGTCACCACTCAGGGCGCCTACCTGCGCAAGGAGGGCGAAACCGTCGTCGTCGAGGTCGAGCGCGAGACGCGTCTGCGCCTGCCCTTGCTCAACCTCGGAGGCATCGTCTGCTTCGGCAACGTCCTCTGCAGCCCCTTTCTGCTCGGCGCCTGCGCCGAGGCGGGAGTCGCCGTCTCCTTCCTCACGGAAAACGGACGCCACCTCGCCGACGTGGTCGGCGCACCCTCGGGCAATGTTCTCCTTCGTCGCACTCAATACCGCCGCGCCGACGATCCCTCCGCCAGCGCCGCCCTCGCGCGAGCCTTCGTGGCCGGCAAGCTCGCCAACACCCGCCACGCCCTGCGTCGCGCCGCACGCGAGGCCTCGCCGGACGACGCCCCGGCCCTCGACGACGCCGCCGATGCCGTCGGCCACCGCCTGCGCGCACTCGCCGCCCCCGCGCTCACCACCGACGCCATTCGCGGGCTCGAGGGAGAGGCCGCCTCGCGCTACTTCGAGGTGTTTCCGCGCCTCATCGCGCCCGAACGCCGCGGGGACTTCCCCTTCGGCGACCGCAACCGCCGGCCGCCGCTCGACCGCGTCAACGCCCTGCTGTCCTATCTCTACACCCTGCTCCGCTTCGACGCCGCCGGCGCGCTCGCCGCCCACGGCCTCGACCCCGCAGTAGGGTTTCTCCATCGCGACCGCCCCGGCCGAGAAGGCCTCGCGCTCGACCTCATGGAGGAGTTTCGCGCCCCCCTGGCCGACCGGCTCGCGCTCACGCTCATCAACCGCCAGCAGATCCGTGCCACGCACTTTCGCACGAGCGAGACCGGCGCCGTGTTGTTGAGCGACGAAGGCCGCAAAGAGGTGCTCACCGCCTGGCAAAAGCGAAAGCAGGACGAGCTGGAGCACGGCTTCCTGGAGGAGAAGCTGCCCATCGGCCTGCTTTTGCACGGACAAGCCCTGCTGCTGGCCCGCCACCTTCGCGGCGATCTCGACGCCTATCCGCCCTTCGAATGGCGCTGAGCCGGCTGCTCGCGCCTCGATACGGTCCCCGATTCTTCCGCCATGATGATCTTGGTCAGCTACGATGTCTCCACCGCGACACCTGAGGGACGCCGACGTTTGCGCCGCGTGGCCAAGGCCTGTCTCAACCATGGGCAGCGGGTGCAAAACTCCGTGTTCGAGTGCCTGCTCGCGAACGACCAGTGGGTGTTGTTTAGGCAGGAGCTGCTTGGTTTGGCGGACTTGAAGCACGACAGCCTTCGATTCTACTTTCTCGGCAACGAGTGGCAGCGACGCGTGGAGCACCACGGCGCGAAACCCACCGTGGACCCGGAGGGTCCTCTGTTGGTGTGAGCAACCAGAAGACACGCAGACCATGAGCGCGCAGGTCTAGCGCCTGCCGGTCCGCGAAAGAGGAAACCTCCTGGAGAAACGCGGCTTAAACGACACGGGGAACCTCGGAGCCTCAGATCCTTTGCGAGCCAATGCGAGGTTCGCGAAACAGGTTCTTTGACAGTTTGCAGGATAGGAACTTTGAAATGCGGCGTCGCGCCCCACACGGGGCGCGCGGATTGAAACGTCCTCGCCGATCCCGCGCCCGCCGCGTCGTCGGTGTCGCGCCCCACACGGG
>JAUWBD010000035.1 GCA_030605125.1 Verrucomicrobiota bacterium
GCCATCTTCGTGCGCTCCGGCGGCAGCCTCGAGATCCGCGGCGACGCGCTCTTCGACGGCAACTCCACCCAGGGCGGCCAGGGCCAGCAGGGCACCTCCTCCTACGCGGACGGCGCCTCGGGCATCGGCGTCGGCGCCGACATCTTCCTCATGAAGGGCGCCAACCTCGTCCTCAACGCCGGCGAGGGCCACACCATCGTCTTCAACGGCGGCCCCTCCGGCGCCAGCATCGCCGACGACAGCGCCGCCTCCGGCGTCTCCTCCAACATCGCCTCCGGCAACGGCGCCGACGTCACCGTGAAAAGCGGCCTCGTGATCTTCAACGGCGCCAACACCTACACCGGCGTCACCAAGCTCGAGGGCGGCGTCCTCCAGGACAACCACGGCGACGGCGTCCACTGGCAGAGCAAGATCCAGTTCAACGGCGGCATCTACCAGACCTCCGGCGACTTCACCCGCTACACCGGCACCCGCAGCAACCAGGTCGAGTGGATCGGCTCCGGCGGTTTCGCCGCCATCGACGACGGCCTCACCGTCCGCCTCAACAACGGCCTCGGCCTCGTCTGGGACTCCGCCGGCTTCGTCAAATCCGGCTACTCCCTTCTCTTCGGCTCCACCTCCGCCACCGCCGACGTCACCTTCAAAAACGCCATCAACCTCGCCGGCGGCACCCGCCACATCGCCAACACCGCCACCTTCCAACGCGACGCCGACGGCGCCCTGATCGACAACCGCGTCGTCCTCGACGGCGCGCTCTCCAACGGCGCCGTCATCTTCAACTCCGCCCTCCACCACGGCACCATCGTCCTCGACGCCGCCAACACCTACGCCGGCGGCACCGTCCTCCTCGGCGGCCGCCTCGTCCTCGGCAAAAGCGGCTCCCTCCACGCCGACGGCACCATGCTCATCGCCTCCGGCGCCACCCTCGACGTGAGCTCCGGCGACAAGACCCTCGGCTCCCTCGGCGGCTCGGGCGACATCGCCCTCGGCGACGCCACCCTCGCGATCAACCAACACCTCGACGGCCTCTTCGACGGCGTCATCTCCGGCTCCGACGCCTCCGGCCTCGTGAAGCAGGGCGCGGCCACCCTCACCCTCGACGGCCACAACACCTACACCGGCTCCACCGAGATCAAGGCCGGCGCGCTCGAGGTCACCGGCAGCCTCGCCTCGAAAAAGGTCTCCGTCGCCTCCGGCGCCACGCTCGCCTCCCAGGACGGCGGCCTCTCCAAGGAGGCCCACGTCGCCAACGCCGGCGCCTACTACCTCGGCGCCACCGACGACACCGTCGCCAGCTACACCAGCCACGGCGGCGTGCTCCACGGCACCGCCACCCTCACCGCCAAGACCTACGCCCTCAACCACGGCACCGTCGTCCACGCCCACCTCGGCTCCGGCACGCTCGTCGCCAACGGCACCGTCGCCCTGAACGGCACCTCCGACGCCGGGACCTTCAAGGTCGAGACCGGCGTCACCACCCTCGGCTCCGCCCAGCGCCTCCGCGACGACGTCGCCCTCGACATCGCCGCCGACGCCACGCTCCGCCTCGGTGGCGACGAAAAGATCGGCTCCCTCGCCGGCGCCGGCTCCCTCCAAAACCAGGGCGGTCGCCTCACCCTCGACGCGGGCGACTTCTCCGGCGAGATCTCCGGCCTCGGCGGTATCGACAAAGTCACTACGGGCCAGCTCACGCTCTCCGGCGCCAACACCTACGCCGGCACCACCCTCGTGGACGCCGGCACCCTCCGCCTCGAGGGTTCGCTCGAGAGCCCGGAGATCACCGTCTCCGCCGGCGCCACGCTCACCTCCACCGCCGGCGGCCTCTCCGACCAGGCCGCGCTCGTGAACCACGGCGTCGTCAACCTCGTGAACGTCGGCGACACCGTCGCCACCTACACCGGCTCCGGCGTCCTCAACGGCGCCGCCCCCGCCGTGGTGCTTGCCGGCCCCGTGCCCTTCGGCTTCGCGTCCTTCGCCCCGGCCGCCCTCCCCGGCGCCCCCACCCTCACCGCCGCCACCTACACCCTTGAGGACGGCGCGATCATCAACGCCAACCTCGGCGCCGGCGACCTCTTCGTCACCGGCTCCGTCGTCCTCAACGGCACCAGCGCCTCGACCCACATCGACGTGCTGATCGACGCCCTGCTTACCCTCGGCGCCGCCGAGCGCCTCTCCGACCAGGCCAAGGTCAACGTGGACGGCCGCCTCGTGCTCGCCGGCGGCGACGAGACCATCTCCCGCCTCACCGGCGCCGGCCACGTGGACTTCGGCGGGCACCGCCTCGTCGTCCTCCAAGGCGCCGACTTCAGCGGCGTGCTCGACGCCACCGGCACCGACCTCGACCTCGGCGGCTCCACCTCCCTCGGCGGCGACATCGTCACCAAGAGCGTGAAACTCCGCCCCGACGCCGAGCTCGTCCTCCGCGACGGCGCCACGCTCGATTCCGGGACCGTGAAGATCGGCGGCTCCGGCGCCCGCCTCGCCCTCGAAGGCCTCGCCACCCTCGACGCCGACCGCGTCACCGTCGGCGGCGGCTCCACCCTCGCCGTGCCCGACAGCTCGCGCCTCACCTACCGCGTGCTCGACGGCTCCGGCCGCGTCGAATCCGGCGCCTTCGTCAACACCTCCGGCCAGCGCGTCGAAGGCAGCCTCCGCTTCACCGGCGACTTCACCAACCGCGGCGTCCTCGCCCCCGGCTCCGCCCTCGGCGTCACCCGCATCGACGGCAACTACGTCGAGGCCAGCCAGCTCCAGATCCAGATCGGCGGCATCTCCGGCGCCGGCGTCTCCCTCACCGGCCACTACCAGGTGCGCGTCGGCGGCTCCGTCACCCTCGAGCCCGGCTCCATCCTCGTCGTCCAAGGCTACAACCGCTTCCTCCCCGGCCGCGCCCAGTCCTTCGCCGTCATCACCGACGAAAACGGCGCCCCCGGCCGCGTCGCGGGCTCCTTCGCCAACGTGCTCTTCGACGCCGACGGCGTGAACGGCAAGGCGCCGGTCTCCAACGCCGCCGTCGTCTTCGACCAGGCCACCGGCCGCGTGATCACCACCGGCCTCAACGGCGCCAACAGCACCTACGCGCAGCTCGGCCGCACCACCAACCAGCGCCGCGCCGCCGCCGCCGTGATGAAGACCGCCCAGCGCGACGCCGGCTCCAACCAGATCGACACCGATCTCAGCTCCGGCCGCTTCGCCCTCGCCCTGATCAACCGCGCCCCGGGCCGCGGCGCCTACAACGGCCCCAGCCCGCTGGCCCCCGTCTCCGCGCCCGTCATGGCCTTCGCCTCCTCGTCCGCCGCCTCCACGACGCACGAGACCACCGAGGAGCCTCTGGTGGCCGCCTACGCCTCCGCCGCCGTGCAGTCGGCCGTCGGCAGCCCCGCCGGCTTCGCCTCGGACTTCTACGGCAGCCTCGTGGACTACGCCCTCGTCGGCGAGCAGATGATCGCCCGCCGTCTCCGCGACCGCGTCGGCGCCCTCTCCGCCGCGCCCGACGCCCCCGCGGGCGCCTACGCCGGCCACCTCTCGGCCCATGTCACCACCGCCGACGGCTCCGACCTGGTGCGCAACGACTACTTCGCCGGCTACGACTTCCCCGTCGCCACCGGCCTGCGCCTCGGCGCCCTGGTCGCCGTCAGCGACGGCAAGGCCGAGGAATTCGGCGGCGAAGCGGAAGTGGACGGCATCCTCGGCCACCTCTACGCCAACAAGGTCTTCAGCTCCCGCCTGAGCGGCTACGCCAGCGTCGGCTACGGCAGCTACCGCCACGACGCCACCCGCGCCGCCGTCTCCGACGCCGTGACCGCCAAGACCGACGGCCGCTCCTACGGCACCACCCTCGGCCTCGAACACCTCACCGTGCAGCGCGAAGGCTTCGAGTTCGTCACCCGCGGCGGCCTGCGCTACCTCTCCAGCCGCATCGACGGCTTCACCGAGCGCGCCACCGGCGCGGTCGGCGCCCAGCGCGTGGACGACCTCTCCTCCCGCACCCTCAGCCTCGACCTCGGCGCCTCCGCCGTCTGGACCTTCCAGGTCGCCGGCCGCGCCCTCAGCGTGGAGCTCAGCGCCCACGCCGACGCCCCGCTCCTCGACAAACAGGACGACGTGCGCGGCGTTTACGTCGATACCGGCGCCACCTACGTGAACTCCTTCGAGGACGAGAAGATCTCCGGCTCCCTCGGCGTGAACGTCGGCTACGCGCTCTGGAAACACGGCTCCGTCTTCGCCGGCGTCGAGGGCAAGGCCGGCGGCAACGAGGGCGTCTATACCAACCTCGGCCTCCGCCTGAGCTTCTGATCCGCCGACTCCCTCCACGGCCCGGGCGCCTGCGCCCGGGCCTTTTCCCTTTCTCCCTCTCCCTTCCGCCCACACCCATGAACACCCGCCTCGCCTTCGCCTCCGGCCTCGCCGCCCTCGCCACCGCCGCCGCCCCGTCCCTGCTCGCCCAGTCCTCGCAGGACGCCGCCTCCGACTTCTACGGCTCCTACGCCGACCACATCCTCCTCGGCCGCCACGCCCTCGAACGCCGCGTGCACGACCGCGCCGGCTTCGTCGCCGGCGATCGCGGAGCCTCCCTCGGCTACCTCTTCTCCGACGTCTCCACGCCCGACGACTTCGACCTCGCCCGCCACGACCTCGTGCTCGGCTTCGAGCTTCCGCTCGAGCGCGGCCTCACCCTCGGCCTGCTCCTCTCCGGCGGCTCCGGCGAGACCGATTTCCCCGGCGCCAGCGCCGACACCGACGGCGTGCAGGGCCTCTTCTACGCGACCAAGTCCTTCGGCGAAAAATGGCTCGGCTACGCCACGCTCGGCTACGGCGCGCAGGATTTCGACGCCCGCCGCACCACCCTCCTCGGCACCGCCCTCGGCTCGACCGATGCCCGCGCCTACGGCGCCAGCATCGGCGCGCGCTACCTCGTGCACCGCACCGACACGCTCGAGGTCACCGTGCGCGGCGGCCTGCGCCACGACTCCGCCACCGTGGACGGCTTTACCGAGCGCGGCGCGCCCGACGCCCAGCGCGTGGACGATCTCGACCTCCGCCGCCTGAGCGTGGAACTCGGCGGCTCCGCTCTCCGCCGCTTCACCGCCGCCGGCCGCCCGCTCGACCTCGAGGTGACCGCCTCGATCGACGCCCCCGTGGTGGACGAGCGCGACGACGTGCGCTCGGTCTTCATCGCCACCTCCACGCCCTACACCAACTCCTACGAAGACGCCGAGATCTCCGCTTCGCTCGGCCTCAACATCGCCTACCACCTCCGCCCGGCGAGCCGCCTCTTCGCCGGCATCGAAGGCAGGGTGGGCGGCCACGAGGGCGTCACCGCCCACGTCGGCGCCCGCCTGAGCTTCTGAAGCTGGCGTTGGCGAAGGCCTCGCGGGCCGAGGCCTCGGGCTACTCCACCCCCTCCGCCATCAGGCCCGCGTAGATCCGCGCCGCGGCGAGCAGCTCCTTCACCGAGGCGCGCTCGTCCACGGCGTGAAAATCCTTCCCGCCGGGGCCGTAGCCGAGCGTCGGGATTTTCAGCAGCTGCGCGAAAAACTGCATGTCGTTAAAACCCGTCGAGCAGCCGAAGACCGGCTCGCAACGCCGCTCCCGCGCCACGTGCCGCGCCAGGGCGCGCGCGAAGGCGTGATCCGGCGGCGCGTAGCTCGGATGGTTCTCCGACACCTTGCGGACCGTGATCCGGCACTTCGGGATCTCGCGCGCCGCCGCGGCGAGAAAGGCCCGCAGCTCGCCCACCGCCCCGGCGCGTGGATGGACCACGCCAAGCGCCTCGCCGACGCCGGCGCCGACGCCCTTGAGCTCAACCTCTACGCCCTCGCCACCGATCCCGACACCGACGCTTCCGACGTCGAGTCCGAGCAGATCTTCATCGTGCGCCAAGTCGTCGAGTCGGTGCGCATCCCGGTCTCGGTGAAGATCTCGCCGTGGCACACCGCGCCGGCGAATTTTCTGCGCGAGGTGGAGCTGGCCGGCGCGAAGGGCGCGGTGCTCTTCAATCGTTTCTACCAACCCGACTTCAATCTCGAGGACCTCGACGTCCACGCGCAGCTCAAGCTCTCCGATTCGTCCGAGCTGCTGCAGCGGCTGCGTTGGCTGGCGATCGTCTCGCCGCACACGCGCCTGAGCCTGGCCGCGAGCGGCGGAGTGCACACCGCGCAGGATTTGCTCAAGGCGATGCTCGCCGGCGCGCACGCCGTGCAAGTGGTGTCCGCCATCCTCCGCCACGGAGCGATCGCGGTCAGCACCTTGCTGCAAGGCCTCGAGACGTGGATGCGCGACCGCGATTACGCGACGATCGACCAGCTCCGCGGCGCGTTGAATCTCGCTCACTGCCCCAACGCCGAAGCGCACGAACGCGCCAACTACCTCCAGGTCCTCCAAAGCTGGCGCGTGTAGCGGCAGCCCCTGGGAGCGCCGGCTCTTGTGCGCCGTGGCGTATTCAGCCGGCCCGCCCCGCCCGCACCCGCCGCACGACCCCGCTCGCCACGAATCCCGCGATGAGCGCGCCCAGCGCCGCCGGCACGCTCGCCTCCGCCAAGCGTCGCCCGATCAGCGCCCGCCGCACAACCACCGGCTCGAACCGCGGGCCCATGCGCCGGATCGTCGCCAGCGAAAGACCCGGGCCCATGTTTGCTGCGCGCAACCGCGCCAGCAGCTCCGGCGGCGCCTGGTCCCCCAGCGCCTCGACCTCGCGAAGCAACGGCTCCGCCTTCGCGAGATACTCCTCCATCCGCAGGCGCGCCGAGTATTGTAGAATCTCGTCGCCAACCATCACCGCGAGCCGCTCCGCCCGCACCCGGTCGGCCATCGCCACCTCGACGCGCACCTGGAAGGGCGAACTGTCCTTGATCAGTGACACTGCGCTCACCCGCGCCAGCCATGCGCCCGCGGCCTCGTCCTGACCGAAAAACCCGCGCGCCTCGGCTCGCAACGCCGCAAGCTCGCTCCGCTCCCTCGGCAACAACCGCTGTTCAATCCACGGCCCGATCTTCGACGACAAGCCCAGCCGCCCTTCTCCCAAGTCCACGAACTCGCCGCCCGCCTCGGGCCTCGGTTGAAAGACCTCGAACTCCGTCCACGCGACGTATCGCCAGAAATACCCGCGCTGAGTCACGAGCAGCGCGAGGAAGACCGCGAGCGCCGCGCCGCCGGCCCAGCCAAGCAGGGGCGACACCGACGCGTAGCCCGCCCCCCGTCTGGCCCCATCCTTCGCTTCGCGTTCGTTGGTCACGGCAAGTTGTCCTACCTTCGACCTCCGATCTCCGCTCGATCAACCTGATTCCCGTGACCTCGCGCCACCAGTCGTCGCGCGGAACGGGCCCTCACGCGGGCGCCGGTCACCGGCTCAGCCGTTGCAGCTCGACGCTGCCGATCGCCGTGCCGTTCAGGCTCGCGGAGCCATCCACCATCACCATGGCGGTGCGATTGCCGCTGTAGGGGAAGTAGGCTCGTTCCGGTGGCCGTGTATCCGGAAGCGGCGCGGGCGAAAGCGCCCAGAACCCCCAGACGCCGATCACCGCATAGGGCGCCCGCGAGGGGCTCGGGACGGTGTTGAGGCGATGAAAATTTACCACCCGGTGCCCGCTGATGAACTGGGGCGTCTCGGTCGAGAGATTCCGATTGAGCGCGATCGAGTAGCGGATGCCCTCGGCCTCCGCGATCAGATCGGGACGGGCGGTCTTGATCTGGATCGAGAGGAAGCTGTCGGCCACGTCGCGCATGCTGTTCGCGTCGAGTTGGCGGAGGTTGGTGTTCCGCAAGTAGGGCCAGGCGCGCCCCCAGAACGTGTTCGCCAGCCCGACGGGCTGGGACGCATCCAGGCCGAAGTGGTTTATCTTGTTCTTGTTGTCGGCGGCGTAACCGAGCATCGCGAAACCGACGTTGCGCAGGGTGGAGACGTCGTGCGCGGCGCGGGCCGATTCGCGCACGCGCCCCACGACCGCGAGCAGGATCGCGGCCAGGATGCCGATGATCGCGATGACGGTGAGCAGCTCGATCAGGGTGAAGCCACGCCGGCAACCGCACGGCGTGCGAAAAACGGGGTAAACCAGACGGGGCGGGGGCATGGCCCTACCCTTGGGTGTCGCGGCCGGAACCGCGAGCCAGCCGCTACTAGACAGTTAAGTAAAGGTTGCGCCGACGGAGCCGAAGCCCCTTGTTGCAGGCCGAATGGCCAAGGCCTCCTCGCCCACGATGCGCGACATCGCCGCCGCCGCCGGAGTGTCCCCCGCGGCGGTCTCCCTCGCGCTGCGCGACCACCCCAGCCTGCCGATCACGACTCGGCGGAGGCTCCAAAAGCTGGCCGAGAAGCTCGGCTACAAGCGCGACCCGGTGGTCGCCTCGCTGATGGCCCAGCTGCGCACGGCCCGCTCCCGACGCGGCGACGAGCGCATCGCCTACTTCACCGCCTGGGACACGCGCGACGGCTGGCGGCGCGCGCCCAACGAAAACAACTTCTTCCTCGGCGCCCGGGCCCGCGCCGCGAGACTCGGCTACGAGCTGGAGCACATCTGGGCGCGCGCCCCCGGCCTCACCACCGCGCGGCTCTCCAAGATCCTGCAAACGCGCGCCATCCGCGGCATCGTGCTCGCGCCCTTCCTCGGTCCGCGCAGCCACGTCACCATGGACTGGTCGCCCTTCGCGGTGGCCGCGATCAGCCACACGATGGTGCGCCCGCTCGTGCATCGCGCCTCGCACGGGCACTACAACGGCATGTTCCTCGCGCTGCGCCAGCTGCGGCACCACGGCTACCAGCGCATCGGCCTGGCGACGCGGCGCGAGCAGAGCGAGCGCGTCGGCGACCTGTGGCTGGCCGCCCTGCTGGTTTACCAAAAAACGATCCCGGCGGCCCGGCGCGTGCCGCCTTTCCTCTGCGAGGGCGTGAGCGGTTTTTCCGCCGAGCATTTCCAGGAGTGGGTCGAGAAAAGGAAACCCGACGTGGTGGTGAGCAACCTTCGCGAACCCCTCGATCTGCTGCGCGGAGCGGGCCGGCGCGTGCCCGAGGACATCGGCTATGCCTCGCTCGACCTGCCGACACCCGACGACACGGCCGCCGGCGTGGATCAACAGGCCGCCGAGGTCGGCGCGGCCGCGGTGGACCAGGTGGTGACGCAACTTCAGAACAACGAATACGGGCTGCCACGGACGCCGCGCACCGTCTATCTCGACGGAGTCTGGCGGGAGGGCGACACGCTGGCGCGGCGGCCGCGGGCGGTGGGCGATCCGCCCTGACGCCGCGCGGGCGCCGCCGCCTCCATGGCGGGCTCCATCCACACGCCGTCGATCATGGTGATCGTCGGCGCCTCGGGCAGGCCGCGCTGGCCGTGCAGGATCTGGAGCGAGAGGAGATCGATGAGCATCGCCCCGGCGCGCGCGTATTGCTGGTCGATCCCGGGGAAGGGATCGCCCGCGAGGCGATCGAGCACGGCGCACATCACCCGGCCGGACGCGATCTCGGGCATGTCCGGCACGATGCGCGTGTAGTGAAAAACCACCGCGTCGGGCCGCTGGTCGCGCATCCAGCGGCGGATGCTGGCCTCCTTGTAGTCGGCATCGGATACGAGCAGCGGCGCGACCCGCTCGGCGGCCGGCAGCTCGCGCTGGATGTTGTAAAACCCCGCCGACCAGAGCCCGTTGGACCGGCCCTCGCTCTCCTGGCGCAACACGAGCCCGACGCGGCGCGCCCCCCGGCTCCGGCACATCTCCACGGCGGTGCGGATGCCATGGAGATGGTTGTGGACCACGCGGTTCAGGCGCGGCCTGGCGAGGCTGTAGCCCATGGCGACGGAGGCGAAGCGCGACCAGTCGAGCTTGAGCTGGCCGATCGGCACCGCGAGCGGCGTCACCGCCACGCCGAGCACCCCGCGCGCCAGCAGGATGCGGGTGATCTGCTCGGAGCGCAGCTCCTCGCTGCTGATCTTGTCGGCCGCGTAGCCGAGCTCCCAGGCGCGTTGAAAGGCGCCTCGGCAGAGCTCCTTGTGGCTGTCGCTCCACGGGAGCAGGAGCGTGAGGTTGCCCTTGGTCTGGGCGGAGGGAGACGACTTGGAGCGGATCTGCTGGAGAAAGGCGGAGGCGATGGGGTTGGGCTGGTAACCGAGCTCGAGCGCCTTGGCCCGCACCCGCTCGCGGATCGCCGCGCTCACGCGCGGGCTCTCGCGCAAGGCGTCGGCGACGGTGGTCTTGCCCAAACCGAGGGCGGCGGCGAGTTCGCGCACGGTCATGCGCGCGACTCTGCGCGCGCGCACGACGATGCGCAAGGCGGACGCGTCCGCGCGCCCCGGATCAGTTGTCCACGGTCACGTTGTCGAAGCGCACGGACTGCTTGTAGCCGCCCAGGCCGATGCGTCCGGCGGCGATGGAGGAGTCGGTGGCCTGCGCCACCTGGTTGCCGTTGAGGCGCGCCCGCAGCTGGTTGCCCTGCAGCTCGAACTCGAGGGAATACCAGGTGTGGGTGTTGACGGTGAGCCAGGCGGAGGAAGCGAGGTTGGTGGTCACGCCGTTGAGCCGGCGCTTGATCTGCACGCGGCGCTGGGCGGCGCCGTTTTCCTCGACGATGGCGGCGTAGTAGTGGTTGTTGGCGTCCACGTGGCGGGCGTAGAGGCGGACGTCGCTCCAGGTGTTGATCGCGGTGATCTTCACGTCGGCGGCGACGGTGTAGTTCGTCCACGCGGCGTTGCCCGCGGTGCTCGCGCCGGAGGTGTTGTTCCAGTCGAAGGCGAACTGATACACGGGCGATCCCGAGTCGTTGACGACCGACCAGTGGGTGGAGGGCGTGGCGCTCCAGCCGTTGGCGTCGCCGTCGTCGAAGTCGTCGGCGAAGAGCGCGCCGCCGCCGAAAAGCTCGAGGAACTTCGCCCGGGAGAGCACGAAATCGGTGCCGCTGGCGGTGGGCGAGAGCTGGTGATGCCCGTCCGGAGCCTGCACGTCGAAATACACCGCCCAGGCCACCGGATTGTTGGTCATGAAGGCGTGCATGTTCTCGATGAAGGTCGGGTTGTCGCCGCCGCCGTGCCCGTCGGCGCGGACGTTCACGCCCCACTCGCCGAGCGCGAAGGGCTTGCCCCTGGCGGCCGCGAAGTCGCGCCAGAAGACGAGGCCGCGGTTTCCGGAGTGCAGCACGCTCCAGGCGTTGGCCCGTCGGGTGGCGATCTCGGCCGGCGTGGCGTTGGCCGGGATGGGATAGGTGTTGGGCGACCAGCACTCGTCGTAGATATCGAGCGCGATCACATCGACGTAGTTATCTCCCGGATACGCCGTCTCGGCGGGGAACTGTTGGTAGCCGTAAACCGGGTTCCAGCAAAATTGGAGATTCTGCGCCCCGGGGACCGCGCGCATGGCCGTCACGATGTGCCGCCAGTAGTTGATGAAGTCGGTCTGCTTGTTGCTGGCGGCCCAGCGATACCAGCCGCCGTTGAACTCCCAGCCGATGCGCAGGATGGAGTTTCCGAGCCCCTTCGCGACGAGGTTTTGCGCGAGCGTCTGGAAATGGCCGTTGTAGGCGCCGGTCGCGCCGGTGGCCAGGCTGGTGCCGCTGGTGTCGGGCAGCATCGGCACGCTGAGGATAAGGCGCCGGCCGGGCTGGGCGGCGACCCAGTCGCGCCAGGGGTTCAGAATCCACGCAGGGCCCTGGATCTGCGTCCAGTCGCCCTTGGCCAGGAAATCCTCGGCCCACATGTTGGGCTGGCCGAGCCAGGCGGAATAGACGTTGACGTTGTTGGGCCCGCCGGGGGCGGCCCAGCGATAGACGCCGAGCTGGGTCGGCGGCGCGGCGGCGGCATCGGGCGCGGGCAGCAAAAGGGCCGCGGGCAGCGCGAGAACCGCGACGATCGAAGACGCCAGCTTACGGAGGAAGCGCGCCGCGGCGCATGCGCGCGGAATCGAGCGAGAGGAGGTGATCATGGGGTGTGGGGTCTGGGGTTTGGGAATCCGGCCGGTCAGGGCCGGGAAGGGGACGAAGGCGGGGCGAGCTTCGCGGCATCCGGCTCCATCCACACGCCGTCGAGCATGGTGATGACCGGACGTTGGGGCAGGCCGCGCTGGCCGTGCAGAATCTGCAACGACAGCAGGTCGATGAGCATGGCGCCGGTGCGCTCGTATTGCTGGTCGATGCCGGCGAACGGATCGCCCGGCAGGCGGTCGAGGACCACCGGGACGACGCGCCCGTGGGCGAGCTCGGGCAGGTCGGGCACGAGGCGCGCGTGGTGAAAGATCACCGCGTCGGGCTTCTCGTCGCGCAGCCAGCGGCGGATGTTCTCCTTCGTGTAATCCGCGTCGGATACGAGGAACGGCGCCACGCGATCGGCCGAGGGAAGCCTGCGCTGGATGGTGTGGAATCCGCCGGACCAGAGACCGTTGGAGCGACCCTCGCTTTCCTCGCGCAGGGCGAGCCCGATGCGGCGACGCCCCTTGCGGCGGCACATGCGCACGGCGGTGCGGATGCCCTCGAGGTGGTTGTGGACCACGCGGTGCAGCTGCGGGCGCGCCAGGCTGTAGCCCATCGCCACGGAGGCGAAGCGCGACCAGTCGAGCTGCAGCCGCCCGATCGTGGCGGAGAGCGGCGTGATCGCCACGCCCAGCACGCCGCGCGCGAGCAGGATACGGGTGATCTGGTCGGAGCGCAGCTCCTCGTTGCTGATCTTGTCCGCCGAGTAGCCGAGCTCGTCGGCGCGGCGGATGGCGCCTCGGCAAAGGTCGAGGTGGCCGTCCGACCACGGGAGGATCAGCGCGAGGTTGCCCTTGGCGCGGGAGCCCGGCGCGGTCCTCGCGCGGATCTGCTTGAGAAACGCGGAGGCGATCGGGTTCGGCTGGTAGCCGAGTTCGCGGGCCTTGCGGAGCACGAGTTCGCGGAGCGACGGGCTCACGCGCGGGTTTTCGCGAAGGGCCTCGGCGACGGTGGTCTTGCCCAGCCCGAGCAGGGTGGCGAGCTGGCGCACCGTGATGCGACCCTCGCCCGGCGCCGCGTCGGCGAGCGGCGCGGCGATGCCCGCGGGAACGGCGGAGGAGGCGTGGCCCGGCTCGATCATGGCAAAGGTCAGCGCCGCTCCGAGGAAGGCGACATCGGCGGGGAATCCCAGAGCCGGAAGAGCTCGTGAAAAGCCTCGGCGGCGCGGGGAAACTTCGTCGGCCGCCCGTCGGGGAAGGGGGAGAGCTGGTGATGCGGGTCGCGCGGATCGACGTCGAAGTAGCAATGCCAGGCGATGTTGTTGGCGGGGTCGTGGATGAAGGCGTGCATCTGGCGGATGAAGTAGGCGTTGTCCCCGCCGCCATGCCCGTCCTTGCGCTCGGCGACGCCCCACTCGGGCAGGCAGAGCGGGCGGCCCTCCCGCTCGGCGAACTTGCGCCAAAAGTTCAGCCCGTGGCGCTCCTCGCTCACGATCCAGTTTCTCCACGCGCGTTCGCGGCGCCGCTGGGTCTCCTCGGGCGAGGCGTCCTTGGGAATCGGATACGTCTCGGGCGCCCAGGACTGGTCGTAAACGTCGATCCCGATGTAGTCCACGAACTCCCGCCCCGGCCAGGCCTTGCGGGCGTCGCTCTGGCCGACGTTGTTGTTCGGGTTCCAGCAAAACTTCAGATCCTCCGCGCCGGGCACGGCCCGCATGGTGGTCACGATCTGGCGGAAATATTCGGCGAAAGCCGCCTCCTGGTTCATCGCGCGCCACGCATACCAGCCGCCGTTGAACTCCCAGCCGAGCCGCAGGATGGTGTCGCCGAGGCCGTGCTCCACGAGCTTCTGCGCAAGCAGGCGAAAGTGCGCGTTGTATTGCCCGGCCGCCCCATGCTCGAGCGATACCGGGACGCCGGCGTCGGTGCCCCTGGTCGGCCCCCTGCGATCCCACTCGCCCGGGAGCAGCGGGATGCTGAGCACGAGCCGGCGGCCATAGACGGCGTTCACCCACCGGCCCCAGGGCTCCAGCTGCCAGCGGGGATTGCGGATGTCGTCCCAGGTCTGCGTCGCCTGAAAATCCTCCGCCCAGAGGACCGAGCGGTTCAGCCATCCGGGATAGCTGTCGTAGAAGCCCCGCTCGAGCCCCGAGACGCCCCAACGATAGACGGTCAGGTAGGGCCGGGCGTTGTCGCCGTAAACGACGGGCGTCGCGGGGGACGGCGCCGGCGCGGCTTGCGCGAAGGCGGCGCTCGACGAGAGCGAACACACAAGAAGCGAGGCGACAAGGCGCAGGGGCAGGAAACGCATGGGCGGGGAGACGGAGGCAGGCATGCCCCCCGGCGCCCCCGGCGACAACGGGCCGGAGCGCGGACGCGTCCGCGCTGCCCCGCCGTCGGCTCAGCTGAGCAGCGTGCGCAGCAACTTCACCGCGCGGCGCCCGGCGGCCTCGGTGAACCGCGCCGCCGGCCACGCCACGCAGAGCATGGGCTCGGCGGGCTCGTTGGTGAAGCCCGGCACGGCCAACGCGATCATGCCCGGGACGGACTCGCCGCGGTTCCACGCCACGCCGCGGCGGCGCACCTCGGCCAGCTCCTCCGCGAGCCGGGGCTTGCGCAGGCGGGCCACCAGGTCGGGCCGGCGGCTCAGCGCGAGCTTGCCGATCGCCGTGCGCGGCAGCGGATGCCGAGTGAAGGGCGCCGGCGCCACCCGCACGGCGTGGTCGCTCTCGATGTAGTCGATGTGGATGATGCCGTTGCCCTCGTGCAGGCCGAGCAGCACCAGCTCGCCGATCTCCGCCGCGGCCTTCTCGAGCACGGGGCGATAGCGGCGGCGCAGCGCCTCGTGGCGCCCGGGCTGGGTGAGCGCGCGAAACGAGTCGGTGAGCAGATGGCGACGTCCCCGGCGCTCGACGTAGCCGAGCAACGCGAAGGTGTTGAGGATGCGCACCGCCGTGCTGCGCGGGTAGTCGCAGGCGAGCAACAGCTCGGGCAACGAGAGCCCGCGCTCGGCGGCGGCGAGCAGCCGGAGGATCTCCATGGCCTTCACGAGCGAGCTGGCGGTTTCCATCTGGTTAGGAAAATTGTGACCGTATTCCGGTCATTTCCAGCCTTATTCCGGCTTGTCTGGTTCGCCAAGCTCGCGCCATCAGCGACGACATGCACACCCCGCGCTGGAAGGACGACGCCGAGCTGTTCGCGCTCGTCCGCAACGAGCTCTTCACCGCCGTCGTCGGAGACATCCTCGACCTGCTCGGTCGCACGCACCAGTTTCTCCCGCCGCGCATCCGCCCGCTGCGCGACGACATGGTGGTGGTCGGCCGCGCCATGCCCGTGCTCGAGGCCGACGACGACGGCGGCGAGGGTCCGGGCCGCGCGAACGAGTTGTTGAACCGCCCCTTCGGCCTGATGCTGCGCGCCCTCGACGAGCTGCGGAGCCACGAGGTCTATGTCTGCACCGGCGCCTCGCCCGACTACGCGCTCTGGGGCGAGCTCATGAGCACCTGCGCGATGAACCGCGGCGCGGCGGGCGCGGTCGTCGATGGTTGGTCGCGCGACACGCGGGGCATCCTCGCGCTCGGTTTCCCCTGCTTCTCCCACGGCCGCTACGCGCAGGACCAGCGTCCGCGCGGCAAGGTCATGGACTTCCGCTGCCGCATCAAAATGGGCGCGGTCGAGATCCGCCCCGGCGACGTGATCTTCGGCGACCTCGACGGTGTCGTCGTGGTGCCGCGCGAGCTGGAGGAGGAGGTCTTTTCCCGCGCCTGGGAAAAAGCCCACGGCGAGAAGCGCGTGTTCGAGGCCATCAAGGGCGGCATGGGCGCGCAGGAGGCGTGGGACAAATTCGGCATCCTATGAAAATCACCGAGGTAAAGGTCTGGCTCGTCGAGGGCATCAAATACAACTGGACGCTCATCAAGGTCTTCACCGACACCGGCCACACCGGCGTCGGCGAGGCGACCAACTGGCCCGGCTCGCCGATCATCGAGGCGGCCGCGCGCCACGTGGGCGAGCGCGTGATCGGGCTCGACCCGCTCCGCACCGACTTCATCTGGACGAAGCTCTACCGCGACCTCAACTGGATCGGCCCCTTCGGCGCGAGCATGTGCGCGATCAGCGGGCTCGACATTGCCCTGCTCGACCTGAAGGGCAAGGTGCTCGGCGTGCCCTGCTACCAGCTGCTCGGCGGCGCCTTCCGCACCGAGCTGCAGCTCTACGCCAACTACTGGTTCACCGGCGGCGCACACTCCGCCGAGGACTACGCGCGGCAGGCGCGCGCGGTGAAGGCGGCCGGCTTCACCGGGCTGAAATTCGATCCCTTCGCGCACACCAACTACCTCTACGGCACCGATCTCTCGACCAACCTCGGCCTCACCCCCACGCAGCAGGATCGCGCCTTCGAGGTGACGAAGGCCGTGCGCGACGCGGTCGGCGCCGACTTCGACATCATGATCGAGACCCACGCGATGCTGAACGGCCAGATGGCCGTGCAGATGGCCGAGCGTCTCGCCCCTTTGAAGATGACCTGGTATGAGGAGCCGGTCGGGCCGGAAAACGCCTTCACGCTGCGCTCGCTGCGCCAGCGCCTGCCGGGCAACGTCTCGATCTGCGTCGGCGAGCGCCACTACACGCGGCACAACTTCCGCCCGGTCTTCGAGCAGCACCTGTGCGACATCGTCATGCCCGACATCACGCGCTGCGGCGGCCCGAGCGAGATGAAGCGCATCGCGACCATGGCCGAGGCCTACAACGTGCTCGTCGCCCCGCACAACCCCAACGGCCCGCTCTCCACCCTCGCCAGCGCGCACGTCTGCGCGAGCATCCCCAACTTCTTCCGCTGCGAGTTCATGTTCAACGACGTCCCCTGGCGCGACACCGTGATCTCCCACCCGCTCGATGTGCGCGACGGCCGCCTGCACCTCTCCGACCGGCCCGGCCTCGGCGTCGATCTCGTCGAGGAGGAACTCGCCAAACACCCCGGCGTGCGTGAACTGGGCGCCCGGGAAAACTTCTACGTCTGATGCCCCTCACCATCGATCTCACCGGGCGCGTGGCGCTCGTCACCGGCGCTTCGGGCGGCATCGGCCTCGGCATCGCCCGGCAACTGCACGCCGCCGGCGCCA
Source organism: Verrucomicrobiota bacterium (assembly GCA_030605125.1). Lineage (GTDB taxonomy): Bacteria > Verrucomicrobiota > Verrucomicrobiia > Opitutales > Opitutaceae > IMCC26134_A. Next base: position 17,007 of record JAUWBD010000035.1, read on the forward strand.
CCGTCGTCGGGCTTGCGCGCGGGGAGCCGCTGCCAAGCGAGCATCCGCTGCGCCACCTCTCCTGCGACGTGCGCGACGAGTCGCAACTGCGCTCCGCCGTGGACGCGATCGGCGCCGAGTTTGGCCGGCTCGACATCCTCGTGTCCAACGCCGGCGTGAACCGTTTCTTCGGCGCTTCCGCCTGCACCGACGAGCAGTGGCGCGAAAACATGGACCTCAATCTCGCCAGCCATTGGCGCCTCGCGCGGCTGGCCCGCCCGCTCCTCGAGCGCTCCGGCCGCGGGGTGATCGAGATCATGACGTCGAACCAAGGCTTCGCCGCGCTCCCCGGCTGCTTCCCCTACAACATCGCCAAGACCGCCCTTACCGGCCTGGTCCGCGCGCTCGCCGTCGAGTGGGGCCCCTCCATCCGCACGATCGGGCTCGCCCCCGGCTTCATCGACACCGAGGGCAACCAGAAGTGGTTCGATGCCTTCCCCGACCCCGCCGCCGAGCGCGCGCGCACCGTGAAGCTGCACCCGGCCGGCCGCCTCGGCACCGTGGAGGAGCTGGGCGCTTGGGCGGCCTTCCTCGCGAGCGACCACGCGGCCTTCGCCACCGGCACGACCTTCGTGATCGACGGCGGCCGCCTCGCCCTTTTGCAGGATCCCGCGTAGGCACGCCCGTCGCCGGACGAGTCCGCGGACGTGTCCGCCGGGCGGGCGATGGACCCGTGTTTTTCGTCGTCGCATCGTCGTCGGCGATGTTGTCCCCCCGCCCCTTTTTCCGTCGCGGCGCCATCGCCTGCGCCATCGTCCTCACGATGTTCTCCGCCCCCTCCGCCCGCGCCGCCGACCCCGTGCTCAACGTCGTCGCCGACACCGTCGTCACGCCCACCGGCTTCAACTTCGAGACCGGCGAGTTCGGCACCTCGATCAACGGCCACACCTACCAGCAGGAGGCCCTGCTCACCTTCAACGGCTACCAATACGCCGCCTACTGGGAGAGCGGCGCCCGCCCCGCCATCGCCCGCCGCGCGCTCCCCTCCGGCGCGTGGGAGACCATCGCGTTCAACGACTACACGCCCGGCTGGAGCTTCGCCAACAACACCCACAACGTCGCCACCCTCGGCATCTGCCCCGACGACGGCACGATCCACCTCTCCTTCGACCAGCACAACACGCCGCTGCGCATCCGCCGCTCCGCGCCCGGCGCCGCCACCCAGCCCCAATCCGTCGCCTGGAGCGCCGCCCTCTTCGGCCCGACCGCCAACCAGCTGGTCCCCGGCGAGACGATCGGCTCCGTCACCTACCCGCAGCTCTTCGCCACGCCGCAGGGCAAGCTCCAGTTCTGCTTCCGCTCCGGCCAGTCCGGCAACGGCGACTGGCACCTCTACGAATACTCCGCCGGCGCCTGGACGCGCGTCGGCATGCTCTTCAGCCGTCTCGGCTCCTACGCGAGCCACAACAGCCGCTGCGCCTACCCCAACTCCTTTCGCTACGACGACCAGGGCCGCCTCCACGTCACCTGGACCTGGCGCGAGTCCGGCAGCACTCTCCGCGGCAACCATGATCTCGGCTACGCCTACAGCGACGACTTCGGCCGCACCTGGCGCGACACCGCCGGCTCCGTGATCGCCACGCTCGACGGCACCGCCGACGAGGCCAACGCGATCTCGATCAACACCCCCGGACACGTCGCCCACCCCATCGCCTACAACCGGGGCATGATGAACCAGAGCACGCAGTTCGTGGACCACCAGCGCCGCGTCCACACCATCATGTGGCGCACCCCCGATTCCGCCCCTTCCGGCACCACCGACAAAAACGCGTGGCGCTACCACCACTACTGGCGCGACACCGACGGCGTCTGGCACGAGCGGGAGCTGCCCTTCTGGGGCCGCAAACCGCAGCTCCTCCTCGACGCCGCGGGCAACCTCCACGTGATCCACGGCCGCGCCGAGAACCGCGACTACGCCGGCAACGATCCCGGCGCCGAGCTCGCCATCGCCACCGCCACCGAGGCCTCCGGCTGGACCGACTGGCAGGTCCGCACGCAGTTCCCCGGCCGCCTCTTCCACGGCGAGCCGCTCTACGACCTCGCCCGCTGGCAAGGCGAGCAGGTCGTCTCGGTCTATTTTCAGGAACGACCCGCCGTCGCCGGCGCCCCCTCTCCGCTTCGCGTCATCGATTTCGTGCCCGGGCTCGCCGATCCTTCCGCCGCGCCCGCCCTCGCCGTCTCGGGCAACGGCGTCGCCATCGTCGCCGGCGCCGCCACGCCCTCGGTCGCCGACCACACGCACTTCGGCGCGCTCCACGTCGTCGGCGGCTCCGTCTCCCGCGCCTTCACGCTCTCCAACCCCGGCGACGCGACGCTCGTCCTCGGCTCCGTCACCATCGAGGGCGCGCATCCCGCGGACTTCGCCGTCACCGCGCAGCCGGCCGGCCTCGTCGCCCCCGGCGGCTCGACCACGCTCGGCCTCGCCTTCGACCCCGCCGCCGAGGGCGCCCGCTCCGCCATCGTGCGCATCGCGAGCAACGCCCCCGGCTCGCCCTTCACCTTCGCGGTCGGCGGCGTCGGCGAAGGCGCCGCCCGCTCCCCGGTCGCGGACGCCCACGGACGCAACGGCTCGTATTCGACCACCAACTACGGCTCGTCCGCCACGCTCGAGGTCAAGCTCGACGCCACCGACTTCGCCCGCGAGGCCTTTCTCCGCTTCGACGTCTCCGGCCTGGCCGGCGCCGAGAGCGTCTCCGTGGTGCTCGTGCCCTTGCAGATGGGCTCGCTCGGCTCCACCACGCGCCTCTCCGTCGAGCTCGTGCCGGACGACGCCTGGTCCGAGACGGCGCTCACCTGGGCCAACAAGCCCGCCTCGACCACCGTGCTCGACACCGTCGTGGGCGCGACCGTGGGCCAGCCGCTCGTGATCGACGTCACCGCGCAGGCCCGGGCCGAGGCCGCCGGCGACGGCCTGCTCTCCCTCCGCGTCCGCGCGCTCGACCAGCACTCGCAGCGCAACATCAGCTTCGGCTCCCGCGAGCACGCCACCGCCGCCCACCGGCCCGTGCTCATCTGGAGCATGCCGCCCGCGCTCACCGACCTGCAAAGCTGGCGCCTCGAGCACTTCGGCACCACGGAGGCGAACGGTCCCGCCGCCGACGACGCCGACCCCGACGGCGACGGCCAAAGCAACCTCGCCGAGTTTCTCGCCGGCACCGATCCCACCGACGCCTCCAGCGCGTTCCGCATCGTCTCCGTCGCGCTCGCGGAAGGCGACGTGGTCGTGTCGTTCACCTCCGCGGCCGACCGCCATTACCACCTGCTCCGCTCGGAGTCGCTGCTGCCGGATTCGTGGAGCGTCGTCGGCGACACCCTGGCCGGCACCGGCGGGCTCGTCCATGCCGTGGATACCGGCGCGGCCGCCCTGCCCCGGCGCTTCTACCGCGTGCGGCTTGCGCTGTGAGCGACCTCCGCCACGCCCCCGGCGGACCTGTCCGCGGACGTGTCCGCCGTCGGCGCGATTGATGGTCGCGGGCGCCGCCCTACCGTCCTACTCGCGGCCGCCACCGCCCGGGCCGCGCCTCCCCCTCGCTCGTTCCCTCCACTCCAGTCCAACCCCGATATGAAAAGCACCTCCCCCACCCGCTCCGGCGTGTCCTCCGCCCTCCTCGCCTCGCTCGCGCTCGCCTTCTCCGCCGCCACCGCCCTCGCCCAGGCCACCTACCACTGGGACACCGATGGCGACGCCGCCAACGAGAACTACGGCGGCACCGGCACCTGGAACACCAGCCTCGCCCACTGGAACACCGCCAACAACGGCTCCGGCTCCCTCGTCGCCTGGACCAACCCCGGCTCCTTCACGACCAACAGCGGCGACAACGCCACCTTCGGCGGCACGGGCGGCACCGTCACCGTCGGCGAATCCGTCGCGGTGCGCCTGATGACCGTCGGCGCAAACTCCACCTACACCTTCGGCGGCGCCTCGCGCATCACCTTCACCCGCGACAGCGCCAACGGCCTGCTCGTGCAATCGGGCGCCAGCGCCACCTTCTCCACCGTGGCCGACTTCGTGGGCGGCATGAACATCGAGACCCAGACCGGCTCCCAGGTCTCGCTCGCCGGGCTCAACCTCACCGGGAGCACCTCGCGCATCCTCACCTTCACCGGCGGGACCAACAGCGTGAACCATATCGGCGCGCTCACCCGCGGCGGCACCGGCTTTATCCAGCTCCGCCTCGGCCAGAGCTTCAGCAGCAACTCGGCCACCTACCACCTCAACGGCAACAACACCGGCCTCGCCACCGACACCAACGGCGTGCGCATCCGCCGCGGCACCGTCGTCATCAACCACAACTCCGCCTTCGGCACCGTGAGCGCCGCCGTGGTCGAAAACGCCAACAACACCGCCGGCTCCGGGGACACCGTGCGCATCCTCACCGGCACGGGCGGCATCACCATGGCCCGCGCCATCACGTTCGAAAACCTCACCGCCAACGACACGAACGACATCCGTGAGATCGGCGGCCAGCACACCGGCGGCACCTCCTCCTACACCGGCACCATCACCCTCGGCGCCTTCGCCGCCAGCGGCAGCGGCTCCAGCCTGCGCGTCTCCTCCGCGGCCGGCGGCACCACCGTGTTCAGCGGCCTCATCACCGACGGCGCCAACACCTCCGCCATCACCAAGCTCGGCGAGGGCATCGTGCGTTTCTCGCGCGCCGCCGGAAACACCTACGACGGCCCCACCGCCGTCTCCGAGGGCGTCCTGCTCGTCACCAACACCTCCGGCAGCGGCACCGGCACCGGCGCGGTCAACGTCTCCGCCGGCGCCACCTTCGGCGGCAACGGCTCGTCCTCCGGCCCCATCACCCTCGCGGCCGGCGCCCGCCTCTCGCCCGGCGACATGACGGAGGGCGGCGTCTCCCTCGCCGGCACCTTCACCGGAGCCACCCTGACCTGGAACTCCGACAACACCACCGGAGGCCTGCGCTTCAACCTCGGCGAGGACGCCCTCTCCTCCGACCTGCTCGTCCTCTCCGGCGCCTTCAGCAAGGGCTCGGGCTCCTCCTTCCTCTTCGACTTCACCGGCTCCACGATCAACCCCTCGATCACCTACACCCTGGTGACCTTCGGCTCCACCGACTTCCAGATCGGCGACTTCGCCGCGATCAACGGCGGCGGCGGAGTCTTCGCCTTCGACGGCAACTCGCTTGTGTTCTCCGCCATCCCCGAGCCCTCCGCGTGGACGACGCTCGCCGGCGCCGCCGGCCTGTTCGCCGCGATGGGCCGCCGCCGCCGCATCGCCGGCTGAGCCGGCCTCGCCCGCGCCCCGACCAGCGCGCATCGTCTCCCTCGCACGGGGCGGCGGCGATCCTCGCCGCCGCCCGCCGCTTTGCGCGCTCCGCGCGCCCTCCCCTTCCCCCGCCATGAAAAACCTCCCCCGCCTCCTCCGTCTTCCCGCGCTGGCCCTGGTCGCCGCCGCCCTCTCCCTCGCCGCCCGCGCCGCGGTCCACATCGAGCCGACCGAAACCGGCCTGCTCATCCAAAACGGCGAGCAGCTCAAGCTCACCTTCTCCTACCCGCGCCTGATGTCCGCCGATTCCAAGGAGGTCGTGAAGATCGTCGAGCGGCGACTCTCGCCCCGCGGCGCCGAGCTGATCTACGAGCAGGGCGCCCGCGCCACCATCGAGATCGACGGCGGCCTGATCGAGTGCCGCTTCGCCGACGTGCCCGCCGACGTGAAGCTCGTCGGCTCCTCCGCGCAGATCCCCTTCAGCTTCGCCACCGGCGGCCGCTGGCAGGCCGGCGGCGGGGAGCCGCAGCCCTTCCCCGAGTCGCAGCCCGCCAAGGCCCACCTTTACCAGGGCGGCGGCAACGAGTTCGCGATCCACGACCTCGCCGGCAAGGTCCTGCGCTTCACGATCCCCGACTATTCCTACATCCAGTTCACCGACAACCGGGAGTGGAACTGGAAGATCTTCACCGTCCGCCACCATTCGCCCTACAATCGCGACAACCCCGTCATCCGTATCCGCGTCTCCGATACGGCCTCGCGTTGACCCGCCGCCTTCCCTCGCCCCGCCCGCCCCGTCCTTCATGCATCCTCTCCGCACCCTCGTCCGCGCCGGTCTGGCGGCGCTGCTCGGCCTCGCCGCGCAGGCCGTCGCCGCCCCCAAGATCGAACCGACCGAAAAAGGCCTGCTCCTCCAGAACGGGGAGCAGCTCCGGCTCACCTTCGCCTACCCCAAGCTCACCGCCACCGACGGCAAGCCGGTGGTGAAGCTGGTCGAGTGGAAGGCGGTGCCCGGCGGCGCGGACCTGAAGTATGAGCGCGGCGCCGAGGCGACGCTCCGCATCGACGGCGGGCGCGTCGAGGCTCGTTTCCGCAACGTGCCGCCCGAGGTGCGGCTCGTCGGCTCCGACACCCTCGTGAACTACAGCTTCGCCACCGGCGGCCTTTGGCAGGCCGGCCGCGCCGAGCCCCGGCCCTTCCCCGAGACCCAGCCCGCCAAGCCCCACCTCTTCCAGGGCAACGTCGGCGAGTTCACGATCCACGACTTCGCCGGCAAGATCCTGCGCCTCACCATACCCGACCACTCCTACCTCCAGATCACCGACAACCGCGAATGGGGCTGGAAGATCTTCGCCGTGAAATTCCACTCCGGCTTCGACCACGCCAACCCCGTCTGGCGCCTGCGCGTCTCCGCCACCGCCGACGACGGCGACGCCGCGCACGCCGCGGGCGCCGGCGCGGAACGCAAGTTCATCATCGACCGCTTCGGCCAGGAGGTCGCCAAGACCTGGCCCGGCAAGCTCTCCTCCGAGGACGAGCTCCGCGCCGACATCGCCGACGACGAGGCCTACTACGCCTCGCTGAATCCACCGGCCTACGATCGCTACGGCGGCCTGCCCGGCAGCGGCGAGCGCCTCGGCCTCCGGAAAACCGGCTTCTTCCACGTCGAGCAAAAGGACGGCCGCTGGTATCTCGTGAACCCCGAGGGCAACGCCACCTTCTACAAGGGCGTGAGCTGCTTCGGCCGCTACAACCACACCTACGTCGCCGGCCGGGAGAGCATCTACGAATGGCTTCCCTCGCCCGCCGGCGAGTTTCGCACCGCCTACCTCCGCGACGGCGAGGACCGCACGTCCTTCTCCTACCACGACGCCAACGTCATCCGCAAATACGGCAGGCCCATCGACGCCAAGGAGTGGATGCACCGCATGATCGGGCGCGCCCGCGCCCTCGGCTTCAACGGCCGCGGCGCCTTCTCCGCGTGGAACGACGCCTTCCGCGAGGCCGGTTTCCCCTACGTCGCCACCCTCCCCGTCAGCGAGTGGAACAAGCACCGCATCCACTACCTGCCCGGCGCGCGCTACATCATGGACCCCTGGGACGAGCGCAACCGCCGCAACTACGAGCTCAACTGCGCCGAGATCGTCGCCGCCAGCGCCGACGACCCGCTCCTCATCGGCTACTACCTGCAAAACGAGCCGCTCTACGAGGACATCCCGCGCGTCGTCCCCGGGCTCGACGGCCGCCACGCCTGCAAACGCGAACTCGTGAAGATGCTCGAGGAAAAATACGGGACCATCGCCCGCTTCAACGCCGCCTGGGGGCTCGACGCCGAGTCCTTCGACGCGCTCCGCGATCGCGGCCTCGCCGTCTCCACCCCCGCCGCGCGCGAGGACATCAAGGCCTTCACCGGCCTCTTCCTCGAGGAGTATTACAAGCTCACCGCCGAGGTGTTTCGCAAATACGATCCCAACCACATGCTCGTCGGCAGCCGCCTCCAATACGGCACGATCAACAACGAGCAGCTCTGCCGCATCATGGGCCGATACGTCGATGTAGTGTCTTTCAACTACTACACCTACGCCTTCGACTCCGGCTTCCTCCGCCGCATCCACGATTGGACCGGCGGCAAGCCCATGCTCCTCAGCGAATTTTACTGGAACTCCCCGTCCGATTCCGGCCTGCCCGGCGGCGTGAAGGACGTCGCCTCGCAACAGGAGCGCGGCCTCGCCTACCGCAACTACGTCGAGAAGGCCGCCGCCCTGCCCTTCGTCGTCGGCGTCGAGTGGTTCCAGCTCGTGGACCAGTCGCGCACCGGCAACTGGTTCTCCAAATACAACGGCGAAAACGGCAACTGCGGCCTCTTCAGCGCGGCCGACCGTCCCCACAAGGAGATGCTCGCCCACATGGTCGTGACGAACCGCGAGATCCACGACGTGATCGCCGGCCGCCGCGCGCCCTTCAGCTACGACAACCCGCGCTTCATGGACAACGCCGCCGGCGGCCGCGTGCACACCATCCAGCGCGCCCACGGCCCCATCGTGCTGAACGGCACCGTGGAGAACAGCTGGCCCGGCCTGCCCTACGAGGTGATCGCCGGCGGCCGCCTCGTGCAGGGCGCGAGCGCCGACGGCCTCGAGGCCGCCTACAAGACCACCTGGGACGACGAGCACCTCTACCTCCACGTCAAGGTGAGCGACCGCACGCCGATGCGAAACAAACAGACCGGCGCCAACCTCTGGATGGGCGACGGCGTCGAGCTCTTCATCGGCCACGAGCGGCTCGAGGACGGCGGCCCGCTCCTCGACAGCGACCGCCAGATCCTGCTGGGCGCGGGGCTGGTGGACGGCAAACCGCAGACCCACGTCGCCCGCGTGGCGACGCAGCCCGAGATCCGCACCATCGTGCTGCCCGAGGGCGAGACAGGCTACGTTTTGCAGGCCGCGATCCCGTGGAGCGCGCTCGGCTTCAAGCCGAAGGTCGGCGACACGATCCGCTTCGACATCGCGATCGACGACTCCGAGGACGGCGCGCGCCGCCTGCGCCAGCTCGTGTGGAACGGCACGGAGAAAAACTCCGGCGACCGCGGCGCCTGGGGCCGAGCCCGCCTCAATTGAGTCCGCGCCGCCTGCGAACGGGCGGCAGGGCTCACGTCGCGGGGCGCCGCGACAGGACGGTTGAGTCACCCGGGATGATTCGTATTCCAGCCGAGCATCCGGGGATCGCCGCGCCCAACCAAAGCCGCCGACGGGCCACAAGGACCCGGCGGCGGCTTGTTGTTGACTATCAGCGGGCGGGCGCGGGGACGTGCCCGCCCGCCCGAGACCCTCAGTGCGGCCCGCTCAGGGGCTCACGTTATCGAACGTCCCGGTGGCCAGCGTGCCGGCGACGTGGCTGTGCACGCTCATGCCGCCGAGATAGGGCGAGGTGAGCGCGCTCAGATTGGCGCTGCCCAAAAACACCCAAGAACCGGGCGTCGAGACCGAGGTGGAGTAGTAGGCGTTCACCCACACCCCGCTCTTCTCCAGCTTGATCCAGACGGGATTCGTCGTGGAGGGCGGAGTGCTGCGCGACACCTGCGTGCCCGTCGTCACCGAGCCGCCCGCGCTTGCCCGATGACGAAACTGGATCGAGCCGTTGGGCTTCACGAACACGCTCGCATAGACGGCGTTGGCGGCGGCGGAGCCGCGCACCATCAGCCCCGCGGTGGTGCCGGTATGCACGTTGCTCACGCCGGTCACGCGCGCCACGAGATCCTGGTAGTTGTTGGTCAGGGTCTGGTAGGCGTAGTGGAACTGGTCGAGGTCGGAGCCGCCGGCGCCCTGGACGGAGTAAACGCCGCCGGAGAACGTGGCCGCACCCGGGGTGGCTGGCGCGCCGATGTCGGCCGAGACTTTGGGCGCGGGCAGTCCCGCGGCGGGCGGCAGCGGCACGAACATCACGGCGTCGGCGACCGTGAAGCGATTGGCCGCCGTGCTCGGGGTGTGGTGGATGACGACGTTGCCCACGGTGCCGGCGGCGAACTGGTAAACGCCGGCGTGATACCAGGTGCGCATCGGCGACTTCTGGCTAGCGACGAGGGTCGCGGCCCCGCCGGCATGGTTGATCGTCACCGGCACGGTGTCCCAGAAGGCCATGCCGTCGGCCGGCCAGCGGAGAAACACGGAGTAGAGCCCGGCGGCCGGGATCGTGGGCGTGAAGGTGATCGAGCCCGCCGTGTTGCCGGTGAGCGTGCGATGGCTGCCGCCGTGGGCGTCGGCGCGGTTGGTCGAGGTCGTCCACGCGGGGCCGGAGGTGCTGACGCCGGTGGCGTCGGCGTTGTCCTTGATGATCCGCCCGACGATCGCCCCCTCCTGGCCCGCGGCGAAGTCCGGCAGGTCGAGCTGGTCCACGCCGACCGTGTTGAGCGTGCCGGAGGCGCCGCTGGCGACGGCCACCCCGATGTGCGTGGCGCCGCCGAGGGCGAGCGTTTGCGATCCCACCTGCGTCCAGTTGAGGCCGTCGGTGGAGCGGTGGCCGGTGATGCTGTTGCCGATCCGCACGAGCTTCAGCCAGACGGGCAACGACACTCCGGAGACGGTGATCCCGGCGGTGGCGGCGGCGTCGGCCGTGGTGCGAGAGCGGAAGGTCAGGTTGCCGCCCGAGACGAAGAGGCCCGCGTAGGGCGATCCCGCGGCGGTGCTCTGGCGCAGCATCACGCCGGCCTGCCCGGTGGCGACGGTGGCCGAGGTGATCCGGGCGACGAAGGTGTCGTGGACCGGTCCGGCGCCGGCGGGCGTGGTGCGCGAGGTGTAGTAGAAGTTGTCGCTCGTGGCTCCGGAGAGGAAACCCGTGCCCGCGCCGGCGACGGTGGCGCCATCCGCCCGCACGGCCGCGGTGATCGGGCCGATGCTGGTGCGCACGGGCATCGGGAGGCCGAAGAGCTGCTTGAACCTGGCGGCCGCGAGCGGAAACAGCGTCTGGTAGCCGTCGTGCGCGTTGATCTGGTGCCGGTTGTTCGAGTCCATGTTGACGTCGAAGTAGCAGTGGAAGGCCACGTTGTTGTTCGTCTCGTGGATGAAGTTATACATCCGCTGGATGAAGTCCGGGTTGTCGAGGCCGCCGCGGGTGTCGGTGCGGTTGTTCAGCCCCCACTCGGGAATCGCGAAGGGTTTGCCCCGGCTGGCGGCGAAGTTGCGCCACCACCAGGCCTTGTTGTTGCTGGTGCCCCCGGAAAAGGAGCCGCCGAAGTAGGACCACTCCCAGGCGTTTCTGCGCGCGTCGGCTATCTGCTGCGCGGTGGCGTTGGCGGCCCACGGGTAGTATTGCCAGGACTGGTCGTAAACATCCACGCCGACATAGTCCACGTAGTTGTCTCCCGGATACGCGTCGGCCATGTCGTAGGGGGCCCATCCGGTGTTTCCGTTCCAGCAGAAACGAAGCGTGGCCCCGCCGGGGTTCCCGCCGGAGGAGGGCACGGCCCGCATGGTGTCCACGATCTGTCGGAAGAACCCGACAAAGTTGGCGGGCCGGTCGTCCCAGAGCTGGCCCGTGGCCGGGTTGATGTCGGCGTTCCCGTGGTTGACGCGCCAGGGATACCAGTCGCCGTTGAACTCCCAGCCCACGCGGATGATCGTGCGGTGGGCGAGATTTCGCGCGACGAGCCGCTGGGCGAGCGTCTGAAAATGCGAGTTATACGCCCCCGCGGCGCCGCTCGCGAGCGTGGTTCCCAAGGCCGGGATGTGCTTCGCCCCCGGCGTGCCGGGCAACATCGGCAACGAGAGCACGAGCGTCGCGTCGGGGTTGTTTTCGGCCCAGCGGGAGAGGCCGATCATGATCGATTCGTTTTGCGTGCCGGAGATTCCGGACCAGGAGCCCTTGTCGAACTCGAGAAACTCGGTGGCCCAGAGGCGGTTGTTCCGGTTGAGCCAGTTCTCGGCGAACTGGCGGCGCGGCTCCGAAGCCGGTTCGACGAGGGACCACTCATACATGCTGAGGAAGGGTGCCGTCGTGTTGTCCGTAGGCGGCACGATGGCCGCGCAACCGATGGAGACGAGTGCACGCGAGACCAAGGCGACCGCGGCGAACGCAAACGACAAAGTCGCTCGTGTGGGGAGGGTGGAGGAACGATGGGTTTTCATGGGGTATGGGAAGCGGAGCTTCGGGCTCCCGTTCTGCCTCCGTCCCCAAGCTCGAACAAGGGACTCGGCTCCGGACACGTCCCCTCCTCTCGGCCAGCGCTTCAGCCGGCCCGCCTCGGCGGCACGCGCCGGCGCGTGCTACCCCGCCACGCCCTCCGCCATCAGTCCCGCGTAGATGCGCGCGGCGGCGAGCAGCTCCTTCACCGAGGCGCGCTCGTCCACCGCGTGAAAATCCTTCCCGCCGGGGCCGTAGCCGAGCGTCGGGATTTTCAGCAGCTGCGCGAAGAACTGCATGTCGTTGAAGCCCGTCGAGCAGCCGAAGACCGGCTCGCAGCGCCGTTCCCGGGCCACGTGCCGCGCCAAGGCCCGCGCGAAGGGGTGGTCGGGCGGGGCGTAGCTCGGGTGGTTCTCCGAGACCTTGCGCACCGTGATCCTGCACTTTGGGATCTCCCGCGCGGCCGCGGCGAGAAAGGCGCGCAGCTCGCGCTCCGCCCCCGCCGCCGTCTCGTTGGGGATCACGCGGCGGTCGATGCTGAAGCGCGCCAGCGCCGGCACCGTGTTGATCTTGCCGCCCTCGCCGCTGGAAAACACGCCGCCGACATTGAGCGTCGGCCGCCGCACCGAGCCGTCGGGCGCGGTGAAGCTCCGCCGCGCGATCTCGCGCCCGTGCTCGCCGAGCGCGGAGACGAGCCGCGCCATGTGCTCCAGCGCGTTGACGCCGCGCTCCGGTGTGCTGCCGTGCGCGGCGCGGCCGTGCACCGTGACCTCGAGCCACACCACGCCGTTGTGCCCGCAGCCGATCATGCGGCCCTCGCCGCCCTCCATCACCACCGCGTAGTCGGGACGGATGCCGCCGTGCTTCACCAGCCAGCCGGCGCCGAGCGCGGAGTCGGTCTCCTCGTCGGCGGTGAACGACACCTCGATGTCGAGCGCCGGCCGCGTGCCCGTGGCCCGCAGCGCGCGCAGGGCCAGGATCAGGCTCGCGATCGAGCCCTTCATGTCGGCCGTGCCGCGACCGTAAATCCAGCCGCGCTCCACCGCGCCGGAAAACGCGTCCGCGTGTCTCCAATTTCCGGATACGGGGACGACGTCGTAGTGCGCGTTGAAGTGCAGCGTCTTCGTTTTCTCCTTGGGCGCCCCCGCGCGGCCGGCCGCGTGCGCCGCGGGCAGGCGTCCGATCACGTTCCAGCGCGGGCGGTCCCATTGCTCCGGCGGCAGCGCCTTTTTCACGAGCGCGTCCGGCACGCGCGGGCGGCGCACCGCGAAGCCGGCGGCCTTCAGCTCGTCGGCGAGCAGCCGCGTGATGGCGTCGTAGTGGTCGCCGGGCGGATTGACGGTCGGCAGCCGCACGAGGCGCGCCAGCAACGCGAGCAAGTCCTTCTCGTGGGCGTCGATGTAGGCGGCGAGCGGCGTCATGCGCCGGAAGGTTTCCCCGCCCCCGCCCCGGCGCAAGCCCCGGAGCGCGACCGCGCGCCCCGGGCGACGAGGCTTTTCGCTACGCCCCCACCGCGCGCTTCACGAGGGCGGCGATGGGCGCGGGCAAGTCGAGCGCGAGCGCGGCCTGTTGCGCGGCCGGGCTCATTTTTTTCCAGGTCTTGCGCAGGATATCGACGAACTTCTCCTCGGTGTAGTCGGCGTGGGCCGCGGCGAAGTCGGCGATCTCGTTTTCCAAAAACACGAGGCAGGCCGCGTCCTCGAGGGCCTGCGTGCCGGCGTTGGTCTTGAGGCCGGTCTTGGACACCCAGGTGGCGACCTCGGCCGCCTCGGCCTCGGGCGCGCCGGCGGCGAGCAGGATCTCCCGCGCGCGCTCGGCCTGCTTCACGTAGAGGCCGCGCCGCCAGGCGTGGTAGCCGGCCTTGTCGAGCGGGTAGCTGGCGCGCGGGGTCGTCCAGCGCTCAAGGTGCTGGCAACGCGCGGCGAGGCGCAGGATCTCGGGCGCGTCGGGCACGAGGCGAGCGACCCAGCGCTCCATGTTGTCCGCGTAAACCAGCTCGGCGGCGCGACCGTCGGCGGCGCGTTTCGGATCGGCGGCGTGGGCCGCGTCGATCGCGGCTCGGGCGCGGGCGTGGGAGTCGTTGCTCATCGTGCCGAGATGGCCGCAAAGAGTCGCAAAATCCGCAAAATCAAAACCTCCGCGTCTGCGGCCCTTTTCGCGGCTCAACCCTTCGCGCCCCTGAGCAGCACGAAGTTCGCGAGATCGTTTTTCTCAAACTCGTCCCAGTAGGCGTCCTCGATCTCCTTGAGGCGCGCGTCGGCGTCGATCGGCGGGCCGCCCTTGCCGGAGGCGTGGCCGCGGGCCTGTTCGGCGGCGAGGTCGCGATCGGCGAGGCGGGCGACGAGCTCGTGCCAGAAAATATCGTTCGCGCTGTCGCCCTCGATCTTCCGCAGGCGCTCGTCCTCGCCGAGTTTCTCGGAGGGCTGGAGCAGGCCGTTGCTGCCCACGGTGACGAGGTCCGCGCAACCAAGCGGCGTGGCGAGCTCGAACAGCTTTTGCTGGATCTCCTCGTAGCGGGCGAGGTGGGGGTTCTCCTCCTCGGGCGGACGCGAGCCCGCGACCACGCGCGAGCCGAGATAAACGAGCTCGAGCAGGCGGGCGTATTCCTTGGCGGTGAACATGACCTTCATAAAAGCCAGCAAACACACCGCCCCCGCCTCTTGGCGCAAGGCGCGAGTGCGCGGCGGCGGCCCGATGACCGGCG
>JAUWBD010000099.1 GCA_030605125.1 Verrucomicrobiota bacterium
CGGTCGCGGCGGCCGCCGCCACCCGCCACCGTTCCCCGCCCGGCACCGCCGCGAGCGCCGTGCCCGCGCGCAGCTCCGCGTCGCCCCGCGCCGCGCCCGCGCGCCACACCGCCCGCTCGCCCACCCGCCAGCGGCCGCGCCCGCCCACGCGCCACTCCACCCGCGCGTCCGGCCCCGTGAGCACCAGCTCGCCCGCGCTCAGCTCCAGCCCCGGCTCCGCGCGCCCGCGATACCTCCCCGTCTCGCCCTCGCGCACCAGCACGCGCCCCGTCGCCTCGCCCGCCACCGCGACCGTATCCGCCGATCCATGACAGGCCGCCGCCGTGAAAAACAGCCCCGCGACCACCGCCCCTCTCCAGCCCGTGTTCATCTTTTTCGTGTAGTTCGTGTCTTTCGTGGTTCCAAACCCGTTCTGCGGGACGGCCCTCACTTCGTGGTCATCCGCCACACGCCGTCCCACTCCTTGCCCGGCGGTTTCGCCTCCATCAGCTCGATGCGCGCGAGCATCACCTTCGAGGGGTTGTTCACCGGGTGCGACTCCAGCTCCAGGCTCCGCCGCAGCTTCGCCTTCGCCCCCGCCCAATCCTGCGCGTAGTAGCGCGCCAGCCCCTCGGCGAAGACCTGCGCGCACTCCTCCATGCGCCCGTTGCCCGCCGCCGCGTCCCGGCCCAGGGCCATCGCCTCGAAGACCGCCACCGGCCGCGTGCGCCCCTTCACCACGATGCGGTCCAGCGGGCGAAACAGCACCACGTCCGGCTCGGCCCGGCGGCTCGCCTCGACCACGCTCTCGGTCACGAGCGTATAGACGCCGTAGCTCTTCGCGCCCGATTCCATGCGCGCGGCGAGGTTCACCGTGTCGCCCATCATCGTGTAGTTGAAGCGCGTGTGGCTGCCCATGTTGCCCACCACCGCCTTGCCGAGGTTCAGGCCGATGCGCGTCTGCAGATTGGTCACGATGTCGGGCCAGCCCTTCTGCGCCTGCTCCGCGCGCCACTTCGCGCGCAGCTCCGCGCAGCGCCGGTGCACGCGCAGCGCCGCCACCACCGCGCGGTGGCCGTGGTTGGGCAAGGTGAGCGGCGCGCCATACATCGCCACCACCGCGTCGCCGATATACTTGTCGAGCGTGCCGCCCTCCGCCTGCACGATGTCGGTGCAGGCCGAGAGATACTCGTTCATCAGCTCGACCAACAACTCCGGCGGGAGCTGCTCCGAGAAGCTCGAGAACGACTCGATGTCCGAAAAATAGGCCGTGATCTCCTCCACCACGCCGCCGAGCCGCGGCTCCTCGCCGCTCTGCACCATCTTGTCCACCAGCGCCGGCGCCACGTAGGTCGCGAACATGCCGCGGATGCGGTCGCGCTTCGCCTGCTCCTCGCGCACCTTGAGCGTCGCGAAGGCGCCCTGCTGCGCCAAAAACGCCGCCAGCGGCACCGCCAGCGGCATCATCACGCTCCAGCCGATGAGCAGCCCCGTCGCGCCGATGGCCAGCGCCACCGCCGCCGCGCCCACCGCGACCACGAAAAACACGATCTTGCGCCGCTCCAGCACCCACCCGACCGCGAGCCCGAGCAGGAGCACGCCCGCCAACACCGGCGTCAGCGGCAGGTCGCGCCGGAAGTCGCCCTTGAGGATGTTGTCCAGCGCGTTGAGGTGGACCATGACCTTGGCGCTCTTGCGCTCCAGCGGGCTCGGGCCGATGTCGGTGAGACCCGAGGCCACCTGCCCGACGACCACGATCCGTCCGCCCGTCGGCGGCAGGGGCGCGTCCGCGATCTCCTCGAGATGGCGCGCCTGCAGTCCCAGATACACCCGCGAGAAACCCAGCGTGGCCAATCCCTGCGGGTTGTCCTTCGAGCCGTGCTCGTGGCGGTAGTTCAGGCGCAGCCGCCCCTCCGCGTCCACCGGCACGCGCACGGTCCCCGCCTCGCCGCGCCGGACGACCAGCGCCCGCCCCGGCTCGAGCGAGACGTCGTCGTATTCGATTTTCCAATACTCGAGCAGCGTGCGCAGCACCAGCGTGGGATACACCCCGTCGCCCACGCGCACCACCAGCGGCAGGCGTCGCACCACGCCGTCGGCGTCGGCCTCGGCGTCGAGAAACCCGAAACGCCCCCCGGCCCGGAGCAACCCCGGGATCGGCAGCTTGCCGCCCTCCTGGTCCGGCAGCGCGCCCCACTCCGGCCGCTCCGAGATGCGCGCCAGCGGCCGCGCCTCCCACCCCGGCTCCCCGTCCGCCACCAGCCCGCGCGCCGCCGGCTCCGTCGCCGCGCCGAAGATCACCGGATAATCCAGCCCGCGCACCATCTCCGCAAAGGCCTCGTCGTAGGCGCGCTCATAGACCGGATCCACGAAGAGGATATCCCAGGCCATCACCGCCGGCCGCGTCGCCTCGTCGCGCCCCAGCCACTCGAGCAGGGTGTAGTGGTAGCTCCGCAGGAAGGGCCATTGCCCGAAATCCTCGAGCGAGGCCTCGTCGATCCCGACCAGCAGCAGCCGGCCGTCCGCCGCCTCGCCCCAGCCCGCGCGCGCCTGCAGCCGCGCGTCCTCGGTCTTCCACTCCAGCTTCCGCACGAGGTCCAGCCGCGCCACCGCCAGCCCCAGCCCGCAGAGCGCAACCGTAAGCAGCACGCGCGTGCGCCAGTCCCATCCCAAATTTCGCCAATACGTGCGGGGCATTTTTTACAAAAAATGAAAACGATTGTCTCCCCGGCCAAGTGGGAAAAATACCTTATATCAATCGCCGTGATGCGCCCCATCGCACACTCCGGCTCGCTTCCCGCCGCCTTCGCACACGCCTCCACCTTCTCCTCCGCTTCGCCATGCGCTTCCTTCGCCGTCCCCTCCTTGTCCTCGGTGCCGCCTGCACCCTCGTCGTCTCGCTTTCCGGTCAAACCGTCCGCGTGCTGAGCGTGAGCGGCGAGGCCACCGTCCAGCTCCCCGGCGAGAGCGCGCCGCGCGCCGTGCGCAAAGGCGACACCATCGTGGTCGGCACCCGCATCGTCACCGGCGAGGGCGCGCGCGTGATCCTCACCCCGCTACCGGGCGTGAACTCGATCATCTCCCCGAAATCCGAGGTCGTCATCGAAAGCGTCTCCTCCCCCGCGCCCGGCGCCACGCCCGCCCTCCACTCCGCCGTGCTCGACCTGAAGTCCGGCGCCGTGACCACCGACCTCAAGTCCACCCCCGGCGTCGAGCTCGACTACGGCGTGCGCACCGCCCGCGGCCTCGCCGGCGCCCGCGGCACCACCTACACCGTCGGCATCAACGCCGCCGGCATCCAGACCATCGTGGTCGCCGACGGCGTCATCACCCTCACCCTCGCCGACGGCCGCGTCGTCAGCCTCGTGCCCGGCCAGGTTTCCATCACGCAGACCGACGGCTCCACCCAGGCCGTCACCAAGGCCTCCGACCTCTCCGCCGGCGACCAGGCCATCGCCGAAAACTGGGTCGAGACCACCATCGCCGCGCTCCTCGAGGCCATCGAGCAGGGCATCGACATCGACCCCGCCGCGCTCGAGGACGCCGTGCGAGCCGCCCGCGAGCTCGGCATCGAGATCGACGCCGCCACCCAGGCCCGCATCGACCGCGCCCGCGACACCCTCGCCGAGCGCCGCCTCGCCCTCCTCGAGTTCCAGACCGGCGACAACAACTCCTCCAACTCCGACGCCGAAATCATCACCGAGACCCGCGGCCCGGACACCCACCTCGACGACGACGCCTACCTCCAGGCCCGCGCCGCCTACCTCGCCTCCCTCACCGAGAGCCGCCGCGCCGCCTTCCTCGCCCTCTCCGACGAGCTCCAGCGCCTCCTCGTCAACGCCAACGACTCCGCCTACACCGCCTACGCCCTCGACCTCTACAACGCGGGCCAGTCGCGCCCCCACGCCGCCATCCGCTACGCCGGCCGGCTCACGGCCTCGCTGCGCACGGTCTTCATCGACCGCCCCGAGGACGTGCAGGACTTCCTCGCCGCCCGCCCCTCGGACTCCGCCCTGCGCGACTTCGCCCTCGTCGCCGGCGGCCGCGAGACGCTGCCCGACCGGTTTCTCCTCGCCTTCTTCGAGCCCCTCTCCGCCGGCCAACGCACCGCCTACCGCGCGTTGTCCCCAAGTCTCCAATACGCCCTCGCCGAGGCCGCCAACCCCGCCCTCACCGCCTACGCCCTCGCCACCGGCCGCGATCCCGCCGTCGTCGCCTACGCCGTCTCGCTCGACGCCTCCACCCGCCTCCCCCTCTTCCTCGGCTACCCCTCCGCCCTTCAGGCCCTCCTCGCCGCCAACTCCGGCGACAGCGCCCTCGCCGACTTCGCCTACGCGACCAACGAATCCGGCGGCAACCTCCACAGCCACGCCGCCATCACCTACTTCGCCGGCCTCGGCGCCGAGGATCGCGGCACCTACGCCTCCCGCCCCCCCGCGCTCCAGGACCTCGCCGTCAACGACGCCGCCTTCGCCGGCCTCCTCCTCGCCCGCGACCCGCAGACCCAGGCCCCGCTCTACTCCGACTCCTCGCTCCAGCACTACCTCGCGCTCGCCCCCTCCGCCCGCGCCGGCTACCTCGCCTTCCCCGGCGACATCCGCGACCAGCTCGCCGCCCTCGCCAAGCCCGGCCTCACCGCCGCCCTTCTCTCCCCCGACACCTTCGCCGAGCCCCTCCCCGAGCCCGAGCTGCGCCGCAACCTCGCCGCGCTCCTCGCCCTCTCCCCCGAAAACCAGGCTCTCTTCGAGACCTTCGCCGGCGGCCCCGCCTACCCCAAGCTCGACTCCGCCCCCGCCCCCTACGACTGGAGCGATGCCGCCTGGACCCGCACCCGCGAGGCCTTCAACAGCCTCTCCGGCACACAACGGGACCGCATCCTCGCGCTCGGCGCCACCCAGGGCCTCTTCGACTACAGCGGCTCCTTCCTCGCCGCCGCCCTCGCCGACTACGACGCCACCCTCGCCTCCTCCCGCCGCTCCGCCATCCTCTCCGCCGGCTGGGGCCGCCACTTCGCCGAGTATTTCGCCGACGAGACCATCCGCGCCGTCTTCCTCGGCATCGGCGACTTCACCTCCGCCGAGCTCTCCACGATCAACCAATTCGGCATCTCCCCCCAGGCCTTCTCCTCCTCATCCTCCCTGCCCTCGCTCGGCGCGCAATCCATCGGCACCTTGGAGTCCAACTACTCCTCCGCCCGCGACAACCTCGCCCACCTCGCTAGCCTCCCCGCCACCGACCGCGCCCTCCTCGCCCGCCTCGGCCTCGGCGGCGGCATCCTCCACGCCTACGGTTACGGCTACTACGACGAGCAGGAGAACTGGGTTTACCCGAACTACGCCCAGATCCTCGACAACACCCTCGCCTTCGCCCGCCTCCTCTCCACCGAGGACATCGACACCGTGCGCGCCCTCGGTCTTGGCCACGACCTCGTGGGCCGCCGCGCACAAGAGGTGATATACATCAACGACGGCTACCAGACCGCCTCCGAACGCCTCGCCGACGTCCTCGCCCTTTACCGCTCCCTCGCTCCCGCCGAACGCGCGCTCGTCCTCGACCACGGCATCTTCGCCACCTCCCTCCACGATCAGCGGCTCGATGTCGGCGTCCTCGACTCCGTCTTCACCACCCTTGCCGCCCTCTCGCCCAACACCCGCGACTACCTCGCCTTCGCCCGCGACCACGTCCGCCTTCTCGACCTCCTCCTCGGCGACGACATATACAACAACTACTACTCGCTCTCCGAAATCGACGATCTCCTCTCCGGGCTTAGCGCCGCCGAATTCGCCACCCTCCGCGAACTCCGCCCCGGCCGCAGCATCCTGCGCGGTGATTCCTACGACGGAGGCATCCTGTCCGCCTCCGACCTCAAGAGCTTCCTCGGCTTCGTCGCCTCGCTCAGCGGTTCGCAGCGCAACACCCTCAACGAACTCGGCATCACCCGCGTGGGCAACGAGCGCAAGGGCCTCTTCCTCTCCGACCACGAGGGCCTTGGCCGCCTGCTCCAGGCCTACGCCGAGCTGTCCCCCGACCTGCGCGTAGAAACCCGCCAGATTTCGCCCTACAGCTACTACGACCACTTCGAGGGCCGCAGCTTCTTCTTCGCCTCAGACGACGGCTACGACCACACCTCCTACAACGTCTCCTTCGCCTCCCCCGGCGACCTCCACGTCGGCGCCACCCGCCGCCTCTATCTCTACAGCGACCGCGACGACGTTATAACCTTCAAAGTCCCCGACGGTCACGATATTTTCCTTCGCGCCTCCACCCTCATCGAGCTCGACGGTGTCACCTTCGCCAACGGCGTCCGCGCCATCACCATGGAGGCCGCCACCCTCAACCTCGCCAACCTCGACTTCCCCGAGGGCTCCGTCGTCTCGCTCAACTCCAAGCTCGGCGGCATGGGCACGGACAACAAATACCCGAACTTCAACGGCGAATCCATCCCCGGCCGCGTGAACTTCCTCTACAACGTGCGCTACGGCGGCGGCGCGATGTTCGACGAGCAATCCTTCCGTGACTCCTCCCGCGGCAACATCGTCATCGGCACGCTGAAAAACCCCGCCCCGCTGCCCAACTACACGCCCCCGACCGCCAACTGAGCGGCGCCGCCTCGCCCGCTCCTTCGTCCGCCTTCCCTCACCCACTCCCCCGCGCCATGCTCCACGCTTCCCGCACCGCCGCCTCCGCCGCGCTCCTCGGGCTCCTCGCCGCCCTCCCCGCCGCCGCCCAGACCGCCGGCGAGACCATCATCGACCGCGCCACCCAGCCCGCGGCCACGCCCGCGCTCCCGCCCGCCGACCTCGCCTCGCCGCGCGCCGCCCCCGGCGCCGACACCGACGCCGGCACCCAGCGCATCGCCGAGCCCCGCCGCCTGCCCGTGCGTTTCCACGCCGGCCTCGACCAGCAGCTCTCCGTCGCCTCCAACGTCTTCCTCGCGCCCCGCGACAACCCGGTCAACGACACCGGCGCCCTCCTCTCCACCACCAGCCTCTCGCTCGGCCTCGACACCCTCCCGGTCGTCGTCGGCGAGGGCCGGCTCACGTTCTCCGCCGCGCTCGTCTGGCAGCGCACCCTCCACGGCCTCGCCACCTCCGACCAGGCCATCGAGGACCTCGACTTCGACGCCTGGTCCCTCCCCCTCTCCGCCACCTACCGCTGGGGCCGCGGCTGGGAGGCCGCCGCCAGCTTCACCGTCGGCTCGCTCTACTCCATCGGCGACGCCCCCTCGCACGAGCTCCTCTACCGCAGCCACACCCCCGCCCTCTCGCTCCGCAAGCTCACCCGCCTCTCCGACGGCCTCCTGCTCTCGCTCGGCGGCGGTATCAGCTACGCGGATACAAAGGCCAGCCTGCACGACGTGCCCTCCGCGCCCGTGGACCTCCGCTACCGCGACGACCGCAACGACCGCGTGGAGGCCGGCCTCAACGCCGCCCTCTACGCCTTCGACGGCCCCTGGACGCTCGTGCCCGCCCTGCGCCTCAGCTACGGCCACTACTTCCACTGGCAGGAGGCGGGCTACAACGACCAGGACCGCGAGGACCTCGTGGCCGGCGTGTCGCTCACCGTCGCCTACGCCTTCGCGAAATGGGGCGCCGTGCGCGCCTTCGCCAGCTACGACGTGCGCGAATCCTCCGGCGGCATCGTGGACTACGACTACGCCGCCGGCGCCGCCGGCTTCGGCCTCAGCCTCGGCGTCAGCTTCTGAGCGCGACCATCCCCTCGAGGCGGATGGCGTTGCGCCCGACGCGCCAAGCCCCGCCTCCTCGCAGTCAATCAGAAGCGGCCTCCAATCCGCCGCTTCCATTATAGGGCACCATCGGGGAGCGCTCCGGTCGGACCGCAGTGCAATGATACCCAATGCTTCCCCCGACGCCGGCGCGAAGGTTCTCCTTCGCGGGATTCACCTCACCCTCACCGACGCCCTGCGCGACACCCTTAGGTCCAAGGCCTCGCGCCTCCTCCGCCACGAACCGCGGATCGACCGCATCCGGATCGATCTCGAACACGACGCCACGCGTGGCCGCGCGGTGTTCGTCGCCAAGGGCCACATCGAGATCGGCGGCCCCGACCTCCTGGCCTCCGTCGCCTCCGAAGACGCCTACAAGGCCGCCGACCTCCTCATCGACAAGCTCGACCGCGCCCTGATGCGCCGCGCCGAGATGTTCAAGGCCCGCCGCCACCGCGACACCCCGCTGCGCGAACTCGCCGCGTAGCCGTAGCGCCATCCCAGTCATAGGCAAAAAAGCCCGCTCCTTTCGGAGCGGGCTTCTTTGTTTATTGGTCCATCTGGAGAAGGCGACGTCTTCGTCGCCGCTCCAGCATCACCGGATCACACCGGGTTCGGCGCCGCGGCGCCGCCGAGCGGAGGCTCGGGCTCCGGACGCGGCGCGATCACGCCCTCGGGCTTGCTCGGGGGCTCGGGGATCGGCGGCGGCTCCGGCGGGCGGATCGGGCTGCGGATCTCGCCGAACTCGAGGATCTCGTTCACGTGCTTGCCGTCGATCGTCTCGTATTCGAGCAGCGCGGCGGAGATTTTGTCCAAGGCCTCGCGGTGGGCCAGGAGGATCTCGCGGGCGCGGTTGTATTGCTCGTCCACGAGCTTCTTCACCTCGGCGTCGATCACGCGCGAGGTCTCCTCGCTGTGCTGCTGCGAACGGGTGATCTCGCGGCCGAGGAACACGGTGTCCTCGTTTTGGCCGAAGGCGATGGGGCCGAGGATGCTCATGCCCCAGTCGCAGACCATGTGGCGCGCGAGCTTGGAGGCCTGGCGGATGTCGCCCGAGGCGCCGGAGGTGATGTCGCCGAGCACGATGTCCTCGGCGATGCGGCCGCCGAAGAGCGTGGCGAGCTGGTTGAGCATGCGGCGCTTGGCGTAGTTGTAGGTGTCCTTCGAGGGGATATACATCGTGCTGCCGAGCGAGCGGCCGCGGGGGATGATGGTCACCTTGTGGACGGGCATCGTCTCGTCCTTGATAACGGCGGAGACGAGCGCGTGGCCGGCCTCGTGCACGGCGACGATCTTGCGATCCTCGGCGTCCATGCCCTTGCGGCGCTCGAGGCCGAAGAGGACCTTGTTGCGCGCGTCATCGACATCCTGCGCATCGACGCGCTTCTTGCCGCGGCGGGCGGCGAGCAGGGCGGACTCGTTGAGGAGGTTGGCGAGCTCGGCGCCGGAGAGGCCGGGCGTGCCGCGGGCCACGACGTTGAGGTCCACGTCGTCGGCGAGCTGGATCTTGCGGGCGTGGACCTTGAGGATCTGCTCGCGGCCGGCGAGGTCGGGCAGGTCGACGTAGATCTGGCGGTCGAAGCGGCCGGGGCGGAGGAGCGCCTGGTCGAGCACATCGACGCGGTTGGTGGCGGCGATGATGATGACGCCCTCGGAGGTGTCGAAGCCGTCCATCTCGACGAGCAGCGAGTTGAGCGTCTGCTCGCGCTCGTCGTTGCCGCCGCCGAGGCCGGCGCCACGCTGGCGGCCGACGGCGTCGATCTCGTCGATGAAGATGATGCAGGGCGCGTTCTTGCGGCCTTGCTCGAACATGTCGCGCACGCGGCTGGCGCCCACGCCGACGAACATCTCGACGAAGTCGGAGCCGCTCACGCTGAAGAAGGGCACGTCGGCCTCGCCCGCGACGGCCTTGGCGAGGAGCGTCTTGCCGGTGCCGGGAGGGCCGACGAGCAGGATGCCTTTGGGGATCTTGCCGCCCATTTTTTGGAATTTTTTCGGGTCCTTGAGGAAGTCCACGACCTCGGCGATCTCGAGCTTGGCCTCATCGCAACCGGCGACCTGCGCGAAGGTGATCTTGTCGCGGTCGCGGGTGAGCATCTTGGCCTTGCTCTTGCCAAAGCTGAGCGCGCCGCGGCCGGCGTTGCGCAGCTGGCGCACGAAGAGGAAGTAGAGCAGGCCGATGATGAGGACGAAGGGGATGAGGTTGGCGGCGATATTGGCCCAGACGTTGGAAGCCGGCACCTGCTTGAACACGCCGGTGCCCTCGAGCTTCGAGTAAGTCTCGTCGGTGAGGCGGCCGGAGGCGCGGAAGAACGCGGTCTTGGCCCCGCCCGCCTCGGTGTCGAGCAGGGGCTCCTTCGCCTCGCCGGTGATCTCATACCAGAAGGGGCCGCCCGCGCTGTTGTAGCGCATGATGCCTTCCTTGATCTGCCCGTTGTCCGCGAGCTCGATGACTTGGGCGATTTTGATCGCGGCGTAGTTTTGTGATTTGGCGGGGTTGAGCCAAAGCACGGCGAGGAGAGCGGCGAGCAACACGATCCAAACCAGCCACACACGCGGGAAGCGTTCGGGGGGAAGGTTTTTCAGCGGGCGGCGCGGCGGACGATTGCTGTCTTGAGTCGGATCGGGCATCAAGGAAATGGACTGAGCGCCAACCGTGCAGGTTCCACCGGGATAAGTCAACGGACGCAGCCGCGCTGCGATAGGTGGGGAAATTGCCCAGCCCTGCGTAAAAACCACCCGGGGCTCAACCCGCGGCGGGCGGCGCGGCCTCGCAGACGAGCCGGCTGCGCGTGAGGCGGGCCAGATGCCCCGCGCCGAGGCTGTGGCGCGCCCCGGTGCGGCGGGCGGCCACGAGGTCGAGTAGCGCCTCGAAGCCGCGCCGATTGAGGTCGGTGCGAGCGGGGGTGGCGACGAGCCAGCGCCGCAGCACGCGGCGGAGCACGGCGCGCGGCAACTCGCGCAGCGGGGCGAGGGCGAGGCCGCCGCGGGCGTCGAGCCGGGTGGCGCGCGTCGCCCAGAGTTCGAGCGCCTGGTCGTCCTCCTCCAGCAGGTCGCGG
Organism: Verrucomicrobiota bacterium; assembly: GCA_030605125.1. GTDB lineage: Bacteria > Verrucomicrobiota > Verrucomicrobiia > Opitutales > Opitutaceae > IMCC26134_A. The sequence continues at coordinate 10,765 of JAUWBD010000099.1, forward strand.
GTGAGCGCGAGGCCGGCGAGCGGATCGCGCCCGGGCTCGGCGGCGGCGGCGCGCCAGGCGGGGAGCAGCTCGGCGCGCACGCGGTTGCGCAGGTGGACCGCGGAGGCGTTGGAGGCGTCCTCGCGCCAGCGTCCGCCGGCGGCGCGGAGGGCGTCGGCGAGGGCGGCTTTGTCGAGCGCGAGGAGCGGGCGCAGGTGGGTGCGGCCGAGCTCGGGGCGCGGGTGGACGGGACGCGGCGCGGCGAGCCCGGCGGCGCCGCTGCCGCGGGCGAGGCGCATGAGGAGCGTCTCGGCGACGTCGTCGCGGTGGTGCCCGGTGAAGAGCGCGGTCACGCCGCGGCGGCGACGGAGCGCGGCGGAGAAAAACGCGTGGCGGGCGGCGCGCGCCTCGGTCTCGGTGGGCGAGTCCGCCGTGGGAGGTCGTTCCCATTTTTCGCAGACAATATCCACGCCGAGCGCGCGGCAGAGGGCTGCGCAGAAGCGCGCGTCGGCGGTGGAGGCGCGCCCGCGGAGGCGGTGGTCGAAGTGGAGGGCGAGCAGCCGGACGCGGCGTTCGGGGAAGTGCGCCCAGAGGAGGAGGAGCAGCGCCACGGAGTCGGCCCCGCCGGAGAGCGCGACGGCCCAGCGCTCGCGCGGCCCGGAGGCGGCGGCCCAGCGAAGGACCGCCGGATGCAAACGCTCCCGCGGCACGGCGGCGGCAAGACGTGCGGCGACACGAGGCCACGCGTTTTTTTTAACCACGGATGGCACGGATAAGCACGGATGAAGACCTAGCGAACGACCCGTTTCCAGCGGAGGTCGGAAAACTTGAAATTGAGGAGGAGCGCGAGGCGTAGCTCCGTGATCGCGAGGTAACCGATCATCTGGGCGACATGGGTGTCGGTGAAGTTTTCCGTCACCTTCGGGTCCACGATCACCTTTGCATCCACGATAAGATCGGGGATGAGCTTATCTACCACGACTCCATCGTAGAGGACGTCGAATTGGCGCTGCTGCTCGACCTGATGCCCGCGCTTGTGCAACTCGATCACGAGCGCGTTTTCGTAGGCTTTTTCGTTCAGCCCTGGGCGCAGCTTATTGGAGACCATCATCGCCGCGCCGATGATCGCGTCGGATAGCTCACGGTAAATCATCCTGTCTTTATCCGTGTCCATCCGTGCCATCCGTGGTTAAAAACTCAGTCTTGATCCGCGCCCATCAGCGTAATCCGCGGTCAAAAAATCTCACCCGAAGCGCAGCGTGTCGCGGCCGAAGTAGGGGACGAGGGCGGCGGGGAGCTTCACGGTGCCGTCGGGCTGGAGGTTGTTTTCCAGGAGCGCGGCCAGCACGCGCGGCACCGCGAGGCCCGAGCCGTTGAGCGTGTGCACGAGCTCGGGCTTGCCGTCGGCATTGCGGAAGCGGATCTGCGCGCGGCGAGCCTGGAAGCTCTCGAAGTTCGAGCAGCTCGAGACCTCGAGCCAGCGCTGCTGGCCCGCGGCCCAGACCTCGAGGTCATACTTCTTCGCCTGCGAAAACCCGAGGTCGCCGCCGCACATCAGCAGCACGCGATAGGGCAGCTCGAGCTTGCGGAGGAGGTTTTCCGCGTCGGCGCGGAGTTTCTCCAACTCGTCGTAGCTCTGGCTCGGGTGCACCCACTTGAGGAGCTCGACCTTGTCGAACTGGTGCAGGCGGTTGAGCCCGCGCACGTCCTTGCCGTAGCTGCCCGCCTCGCGGCGGAAACAGGGGGTGTAGGCGGCGCGTTTCACGGGCAGCGCGGCCTCGTCGAGGATCTCGTCGCGGAAGAAATTCGTGAGCGGCACCTCGGCGGTGGGCACGGCGTAGAAGCCGTCGGCCACGGCCTCATACATCTGGCCTTCCTTGTCGGGCAGCTGGCCGGTGGCGGTGGCGCTAGCGGCGTTGACGAAGATCGGCGGGTTCACCTCGACGTAGCCCGCGGCCACGGCCTCGTCCAAAAAGAACTGGAGCAGCGCGCGCACGATCCGCGCGCCGTCGCCGACGTAGAAGGGGAAACCGGCGCCGGTCACCTTCGAGCCGCGGCCGAAGTCGATGATCTTGTCGAAGCCCGGGATCTCCCAGTGCGGCTTCGCGACCGGCGAGAAGTTGAGACAATCGCCCCAGGTGGCGTGCGTGACGTTTTGCTCGGGCGTGCGGCCCTCGGGCACGCTGGCGTGCGGCAGGTTGGGCAGCGAGAGCATGGCGGTCTTGTGCTTCGCCTCGGTCTCCACGAGCGCGGCCTCGCGGGTCTTCACCTCGGCCGAGACGGTCTTCATCTCCTGCACCTTCGCGATGAATTCGGGCGAGCCCTTCGGCAGCTTGGCCATCTCGGTGTTGGCGGCCTTTTGCTTCGCGCGGAGGGCCTCCACCTCGGTGAGCTGCTTGCGCCACTCGGCGTCGAGCGCGAGCACGGCGTCGAGATCGACGTCGAGGTGTTTTTTCGCGATGGCGGCGCGGACGAGTTCGGGCGATTCGCGGAGAAGTTTGGGATCGAGCATGGCGGCGGGGCCGGGCGGACGCGGCGGAGAGATTTATTGAAAAGAGTTACGCGACGGAAGCCGGACAGGACACCCGAGCGCCCGCCAAGCCGTCAACATTCGCCTTTTCAGCCTCCTCGTGCACGGTTCCGCCTCCGACCGCCGTGCTCGTCATCCGCCGCCTCACCGACCGCCGCCGCGCCTACACCGGTATTTTCCTGCCCGGCGAGCCGCCGCGCATCTTTCCGTCCAGCGACGCCGAGCACGCGCGCATCCTGCAAATCTACAAGCAGGACCGCCCCCACGAAGGCGTGGTCAACGACTTCAGCGAACTCGCCCTCGGTCGCGATTCGTTGGCGACGCCGCGCGACTCGTAGGGTCTTCGCTTGCGAAGACCGCGCCCGCGTTTCGGCCCTCGCCCCGGGGAACCTCAGCGCATCCGCGCCCAGGCCCAGGCGCCCGCGCCCAGCAGCGCCGCATGCGGCAACACCGCCGCGATCGCCACCGGCATCGTGCCGCGCCCTCCGAGGACCAGTCCCAGACGCATCGCGATAAAGTAGAGAATAAACAGCCCCAGCGCCTTCGAAACGCCAACCGCCGGGTTCACGCGCACCCCGGCAACCGCGAAAGGCACCGCGAATGCGATGATCACCAACGGCATCAGGCTCTCCGCCATCACGCTCGCCAAGCGCAGCTCGTAAGCGCGCAGCTTCGGGCTGCCCGTCTCCCGGTGATGCGCCACCACCCGGCGCAGTTCGAACAACGACAACGAGTCCGGTCGCGCGTCATACACCTGCATCAGCTCCGGATCCTCGTCGAAACGCTCGATCCATTTTTCCCGAAACGCCGCCGGCCGCAGCATCTCGCCGCTCACCGGATCGAAACTCAACTCGCGCCCGTCGCGCAGCACCCAGCCGCCCCGCTCCTCGTCCGGCCAGGCCTCCGCGGCCAGCCAGCGCGTCGTCTCGCGGTCCTCCGCGTCGCGCTCGCTGATCGTCACGCCGTAGGCACGGCCGGTGAACTGGCTGTAGCGGTTGATAAACCAGAGGCGACCCTCGGCGGCGTTTTCGAAAGTCACCGCGGTCCGCGCCGCCACCATGCTCGCGGGCTTGCCGGCCAGCTCCTGCCGCACCTGGAGCGTTTCCCACATCTTGCGCGTCTCCTCGACCGACCACGGCACGACGGTCGCGTTGAGCCACCACACCAGCGCGCAGAAAAACACCCCCGCCACCCACACCGAGCGCGTGATCCGCGCCAGCCCCAGCCCCGCCGCGCGCATCGCCGTGATTTCGTTCGCGTGATGCAGCTTCCCCAGCGCGTAGAGCAACGAGACCAGCAGGCACAGCGGCAGCAACGTGGCCAGAAAGCCTGGCGTGCGCACCAGACAATACGACACGACCTCGCCCACGCCCGCGCCCAAGCGCAGCAGGTCCTCGAGCTCGTCGTAGAGCGCGTGCATGACCAGCAACCCGAGCGTGGCCGCGAGCACCAGCCCGAGGATACCGAGCCACTCGCGCAAAATATGCCGGTCGATGAGCGTCATTGAAAACGTAGGCCCGCCACCACAAGCGCCCCGCCCCCTCCGCGCAACCCCTCGCTTCCCCGCCCAATCTTTCTCTTTCTCCTCCCTACCCCGCCGGCCCTCCACCCTCCCTCGCCCGCCCCGCTTCGCGGCGCCGGTCATTGGCATTGCGCGGCGCGCTCTCGCCCGCACCCTCCGCCGCACCGGTCATGTCCCAGAACTTTCCCCCAGCGCCCGCCTGCCTCGCCAACCGCGTCCTCCGCGCCGCCGATCTCGGCCCCGCGCCCTCCGCCGACGCCCTCCGCACCCTCTACGCCTGGGCGGCCCTCTCGCGCCGCGCCGACAACCGCATCCTCGAACTCTTCCGCCAAGGCCTCATCAAGGGCACCGTGACCGGCGGCCAAGGCAACGAGGCCCTCATCGTCCCCCTCGCCCTCCTCGCCGACAAATCCACCGACGTCGTCTCCTTCACCCACCGCGACCTCGGCGGCCACCTGATCTGGAGCGGCCACCTCTGCGAACACCTCAACCAATACTTCGCCAACGCCGACAGCCCCACCTTCGCGCGCGAGGGCAACATCCACCACGGCGACCCCGCCAACCGCTCCCTGCCGATGATCTCGCATCTCGGCTCCATGCTCTCGCACGTCGCCGGCCGCACCGACGCCCAGATCCGCGCCGGCCACGCCGCCGTCGGCTTCGCCTTCTTCGGCGACGGCGGCTCCTCCACCGGCGACATCCACGAGACGCTCAACCTCGCCGCCCTCCTCTCCCTGCCCGTCCTCTTCGTCATCGAGAACAACCGCTACGCCTACTCGACGCCCGTCGCCGAGCAGTTCCCCGCCGGGGTCGAGCTCTGGCAACGCGCCGCCGGCTACGGCATCGAGGGCCTCCGCGCCGACTTCACCGCCGATCCCCTCGGCGCCGCCCGCACCTTGGCCGACGCCATGGCCCGCGTCCGCGCCACCCGTCGCCCCATCCTCTTCGAGGCTCTCACCTCGCGCCTCCGCGGCCACGCCGCCTACGACACCTGCGACTACCTCTCCGCCGCCGAAAACGCCTCCATCCAGGCCTCCGACCCCCTGCCCAAGCTCCGCGCCCAGATCCTCGCCGCCGACGCCTCGCTCGCGCAGGACCTCGACCGCATCGACACCGAGCTCGCCGTCTGGGTCGAGGCCTGTATCCAGATCTCCCTGCAAGTCCCCCGCCCCTCGCCCGCCAGCCTCCCGGCCGACGCCTACGCGCCCGAGGCCCCCGCCCTGCCCTGGCAGCCCCTCGTCACCGCCGACTCCGCCAAGGCGGAAAACATCACCTTCGCGCAGGCCCTCACCCTCGCCCACGCCAAGATCCTTCGCGAGCGCCCCGAGTCGCTCGTCCTCGGGCAGGACATCGGCGCCTACGGCGGCGCCTTCAAGATCACCGAGGGCCTGCTCGCCCTCCACGGCCGCGCCCGCGTCTTCAACACACCCCTCGCCGAGTCCGCCTGCACCGGCTGGGCCGTCGGCATGGCCCTCGGCGGCCACCGCCCCATCGAGGAGTTCCAGTTCGCCGACTTCGCCACCGAGGCCGTCACCCAGATCGCGCTCAACGCCGGCACCTACCACTTCCGCTCCGGCGCCAAGGTCCCGGTCGTCTTTCGCCTGCCCGCCGGCGGCGGCCTCACCTTCGGCTCCTTCCACTCGCAGGAGCTCGAGTCCGCCTTCCTCGCCTATCCCGGCCTCAAGGCCCTCTACCCCAGCACCGCGCAGGACGCCTTCGACTGCCTGCTCGCCGCCTACGAGGACGACAACCCCGTCCTTCTATTCGAGCACAAGGCCCTCTACCGCCGCGGCAAACACGCCATCGCCTGGAACCCGGCCTACCGCGAGGTCTGGCGCCCCCGCCTCGTCCGCCCCGGCGCCCACGCCACGCTCGTCACCTACGGCGAGATGACCCAGCTCGCCGTCGAGGCCGCCGCGTATCTGGAGACTGAATACGAGAAGAGCGTCGAGGTCTGGGACCTTCGCGCCCTCGCCCCGCTCCACCTCGACGAGATCCGCGCCAGCGTGGCCCGCACCCACCGCCTGTGCGTGCTGCACGAGGGCCGCCGCACCCACGGCTTTGGCGCCGAGCTGGTCACGCGCATCGTGGAGGAGCAATTTTTCGACCTCGAGGCCCCGCCCCTGCGCGTCGCCTCGCTCGACCTCCCCGTCCCCTTCGCCCCCGAGCTCGAGCAGGCCTACCGCCCCACCCGCGACGGCCTCATCGAAAAACTCGTCACCTGGCTCGGCTGACGAGGCTCCCTTTGCCCGCCGCGCCGCACAGCCGTTGACGCCCCGCCGCGACCGTCTAGCCTTTCCGTCATGAGCATCCTCGAGATCAAGCAAGGCATCGCCCGTCTGTCCCGCAAAGACCGGCGCGAGGTCGAGCTCTTCTTGCTCCGTCTGAAGCACTCGAGCCCCGAATGGAAGCGGGAGGCCGCCCGCAAAGTCCGCGACTTCAAGGCGGGCAAAGCGATCCCGCTCGCACAGGTGGAGAAAACGCTCCGAGCCCGTGCCTAGACCCCGCACCTACTCGTTGTTTCTTGAGGCTGGCGTTTATCCGGTGATTGCACGCCTTCCCCGCCGCCGCCGACTTCGGCTTCTGGACGACCTCCACCAAATCGCCCGCTACCCCGAGGCGGGCATCGACTA
>JAUWBD010000243.1 GCA_030605125.1 Verrucomicrobiota bacterium
CGCGGGCGTGGCGAGTTTTTCCCCGCGCAGCGCCGGGCTGGCGACGAGCAGGTTGGCGGGCAAGGCGTCGAGTGCGGGCGCGGGGGCTTGATCGTAGCGCGGGAAGACACGGTTCGCGCAGAGGCCGAGCACGAAGGGCGCCTCGGCGCCGGCGAGAGCGCGCAGGGCGGTCACGAGCTCGGGCACGCGGCGGTGCCAGCCGGCGTCGTCGCCCGGGGTGGTCCAGGTGAGGCGGCGCTCCTCGGGGCGGGCGGAGGCGGACCAGCGCAGCGTGGCGTCGCCGGCGCAGAGGCGGTCGAGCGCGGCGTCGAGTTGCCCGGGCTGCTGGGTGAAAAGGAGCAGGGAGCGCTCGGCGCGGCTGGCGGAGCGAGGGGCGAGGGCGGGCGAGACGAGGCGGGCGAGGTCGCCGCGCTCGGTCGCATCGAGCCAGCGGCGGGCGCGCACGCGGCGCGGGCCGGACTTGGTGGCGACGATGATCGAGCTGATCGCGGGGCCTTGGCGCTCGGCGGCGACGGGTGCGGCGTAGAGCAGGATCTCGGGCTTGCCGGGCGCCGGCGTGGAGAGCTCTCGCGCGGCGAGGATCTCGGCGAGCGCGGGTTCGAAAAACGCGTCGTTGGCGCCCTGTTCGCGGCGGAGCTCGCCGAGCCACTCGGTCCATTCGGGGCAGGCCGCGGCGGGCGAGGCGGCGGTGTTTTCGAGGGCGCGGGTGGCTTCCCAGAGCAGGTCGCCGGAGGCGTCGATGAGGAGGGTGGAGAGACCCTGCGCGGCGAGGGCGCGGGCGGCGGCGAAGCCGACGAAGCCGGCGCCGCAGACGGCGACGTCGAAGACACGCTCAAAGACGGAAACGAAAGCGGGGCGGGCGGCGGGGAGGCTCATGACGAAATAGAATACTCCCGCGAGGGCGGTGTTCCTAGTGGTCAAAGGTGCTAAAAAGGTGCACAAATCGGCTGGAAACCGACGCCATGGCTACTCCAGCACCCGCAAAAGCTCCTCGCCGCCGCCGCAAAACCGTCGCGCCGGTGGACGAGGTCGAGGCGGCGATCCGCGCCTTTGGCGAGGCGACGGGCCTGCGGGTTTGCGTGAAGCTGCTGGGGCGGGGGAGGCACCCGAGCGGCCTGGAGGAGGTCGCGGCGCGACGCGGCCTGCACGACAGCGACTTCTGCATGGGCGTGAAGCGCACGCTGAACGAGCGCTGCAAGGACTGCGACCTGCGCCGCGTGCCGGAGCGTTGCGCGAGCGAGCGGCGGCAATTCACCCATGTCTGCCACGCCGGGGCGAACGAGGTGATCATCCCGCTCTTCGTCGAGGGCGCGCTCGCGGGGCTGGTTTACGTGGGGCAGTTTCGCACGGGCGACGAGCAACCGGCGGAGCTGCGCAGGGTGTCGCCGGCGGAGCTGGCGCGCATCGAGGGCTTGTCGCGACTGCTCGGGGCCTATCTCGGGGAGCGTCTGCGGCGTCCGCGCTTCGTCTCGGAGAGCTCGCGGGGTTATCGCGCCGAGACGATCAGCTTGTTTTTGGGAAACTCGCTGCGCGACAACCCTTCGCTCGCCGACCTGGCCAAGCACCTCGGTCTCTCGGTGACGCGCACGGCGCACGTGGTGCGCGAGTCCACGGGGCGCTCCTTCGTGGAGCTGCGGGACGAGCTGCGCATGGAGCGCGCGCTCGGGCTGCTCGCCGGCACCTACCACAAGATCGCGCACATCGCGGCCGAGTGCGGCTTTTCCTCGGCGCAGCATTTCCACCGGTTCTTTCGTATCCGAAAAAACACGACACCACTGGCGTTTCGACGCGAGCGACGGGCGGACGTGTGAACTTACTTGGTGCGCAGCACGTGGTGGATCTGGGCGGCCTCGAGCTCGCGCAGGGTCTGGCTCTCGAGCAGGCGGCCCACGCGAAGCGCGTCCTCCTCGGCGCCGGAGTGCAGCAGGGCGAGGAGCAGGGCGTCCTCGCCGCGGCTGTTGCGCACGCCGTCGGCGGAGGCCGAGGCAAGGTCCTGCCGCGCGGCGGCGGCAAAACCCTCATCGAGCGTGCGCACGAAGGCGGCGGTGTTGCCGCCCGGGCCGACCAGGCGGTGGATGTGGGTGTAGAAAAGGCGGTGGCACTCGCCGGCTTCGCCGCTCGCCGCGAGTCCCGGCAGTTCGAAATTGAAGCCCGCGGGCCAGCCCTCCTCGAGCGGCGCGAAGACGGCGGTCTCCTCCGAGGGCGGCACGCCCACGACGGAGGAGAGGCGGCGGGAGCGGTCGGCGAATTTTCGCGCGACCTGACGGCTGGAGAGAAAACGCAGGAAGTCCACGGCCTGCTCGGGATGGCGCGAGCGGCGCGAGACGCCGACCGCGTTGCCCGGCGGCACGCCCAGCTCGGAGGTGGGGCCCAGCACCTGCGGGCCGAAGCGCGGGTCCTCGCGCCCGGGGACGGGCAGCTCGAAGACGGCCAGCTCGAAGGGCGCCTGGAGCCGCACCGTATCCGCTTCCCAACTACCAGTGACGAGCATCACGGCGCGCGCCTGGGTGAAGTAGAACATGCTGTCCTCGCGTTTCAGTTGCACGAAGCCCGGGGCCATCTCGCGGCCGACCTCGCCCATGATCTCCACGCCGGCGAGCAGGGGCGGGTCCTGCCAGCGCCACTCGCCTCGCAGGTAGGCGAGGGCGACGTCGCGCGAGGCGACGCGGAGGTTTTTGTAGGGGTTGAGCTCGAGGCTGAGCCGCTGGGTCTGGCTGGAGAAGAGGTGCCGGAGCAGGGGCGGGGCGTGCCCGTTGGAGCCGGAGATCGGCACGAGCGGGATGCGGTTGCGCGCCGAGTAGTCGCGGATCTGCGCGCAAAGGGCCATGAACTCCTCGTAGGTTTTCGGCGGCTCGACGCGGCCGGTGATCGTGCGCAGCAGGGGCGCGTTGGCGAAGACGCGCACGGTGCCGATGGACTGCGGGATGCCGAAGATCTGCTGCAGCGAGACGCGGTAGGCGGGGGCGTTGAGCAGGCCATCGACGAAGGTGTCGCGCCAGGGCACCTCGGCGAGCTCGGTGCCGGCGTTGTAGGGGTTGGGCCGCTCGGTCCAGGCGTCGAGCGGGAGAAAGTGGCGCGCGACAAACTCGTCGCCGTGGCCGCGGTCCATGTCGGCGATGTCGGGCGCGGTGTCGCCGATCATCTGGGTGCGCAGCCAGGAGCGCCAGAGCTGCAGGGGCACGAGGATCTGCTCGACGCGGACCTCGGGGTGCAGCGCCTCGTATTCGCGGATGGCCTCGTCGTAGGCGGAGACCACGCCCTCGTGCAGGGTGACGTGGGCGAAGCGCAGGCGGACGATGCCGTCGTCCTCCACGATGCGCGCGGGTCGCAGCGCGCGGGCGGCGGAGAAGGCGAAGGCGACGGCGAGCAGGCCGAGGCCGATGGTTTGGCCGAGGCGTTTCATGAGCCGGGGGCGGAGGGAGCGGAGGGAGGAGGGAGTGAGGGAGTGAGGGAATGAGGGGCGGAGATGCCGGCTGGAAAGCCGGCGCTCCCAGGGGCGGTGGCGACGGGCGAGGCGCTCGCGACCTCGGGCGTGGCCGTCTCGAGCTCGGCGAGGCGCTGGCGGATCATGTGGACGCGTTGGTCGCGCGGGTGGTCCTCGAGGAAGGCGCGGTAGGCGGCGCGGGCGGTCTCGGCGTGGCCCAGCTCGCGGGCGAGCTCGCCGATCGAGGCAAGGGTGGAGGCGGCGCCGGCGGGGATGTGTTGCCCCGCCTCGCGGGTGGCGAGCAGGTGGCGCAGCGCGGCCTCGGGCGATCTTTTGAAAAACAGGTGGCTGCGGGCCATCACTTGGTGGAAATCGCGGCGCGCATCGGGGGCGGTGAGCAGCCCGGCCCAGCGCTCGGCGTCGGCGAGCGCGGCGAGGGGGTCTTGACCGAGCTGGTAGATGCGCAGGCTGACGAGCTTTGGCACCGCGGCCTGGGCGAGCGGGTGCTCCGGGGCGAGGGCGATCAACTCCTCGTAGCGGCGGGCGGCGAGCGCGGGGTCGGGCTCGAAGAGGTGCAGCTCGGCGGCGCGGGCGCGAAGGTAGCGGGCTTGCAGGCCGGTCTCGCCGGGGCGCGCGGCGAGCTCGGCGAGGCGGGCGTCGGCGCGGGCGATGTTTTGGCGGGAGCGCGGCTGGCGGGTGAGCAGGGCGACGGCGGAGCCGAGGGCCAGCGCCTCAGATTCGGGGAGGCGCGCGAGCGCGGCGTCGAAGGCCGGCACGGATTCGCCGAAGCGCCGCTCGCGCAGGGTGCGCCAGGCTGCCGCGGAGAGCTCCGCGTCGGTCGGCTCCGGTCGCGCGTCGGCGGCGCTTGCCGTGAGGGCGAGGCAGAGGGCGAGGCGAAGCAAGAGACGGGGCATGCGGGGCGGGGTGTCGGGCAGGCTGGGCCGCGGTCGGGGCGGAGGCAGCACCAAATTGTCTTACGTAAGAAACCGCGCGAATTCACCGGTGGGCACGCGGGGAGTTTTCTCGGGTCACCCCTCTCACGTCATGATTTCTTCGTTCCCCCCTTCGCCCGCGTGGCGCGCGGCGCTCGCGCGCGCGATCGTCGCCGTCCTGGTCCTCTGCGCCGCCGGTTCCGGAGCGCGCGCGGCGACCTACGACAGGCTCGTGGTCTTCGGCGACAGCCTGTCGGACATGGGCAACCGCTACGTCCACTCCGGCAAACCCGACCTCAAGTGGCGGCAAAACTGGATCGCGATGCTGGCCGGCCCCGAACGGCTCAACATCCCCGACCTCAAGCCCTCCGGCACCAGCTCCTACTACGGCGGCACCAACTACGCCGTCGGCGGCGCGGGCACGGCCTACACGGTCGAGCTCACGCTCGGCCGCAACAAGGGCATGGACCTCACCAGCCAGGTGAGCGGCCGCTACCTCAACCCGGCCTTCAACACCGACGGCGTGCGCACGGGCGCGCTCCACGTCGTGCGCATCGGCACCAACGACCTCGTGGCCTCGCTCGCCTCGCCGCCGCAGATCATGAGCGGCTGGGCGCGGCTCGACGAGGCGGGGATCGGCGTCGCGCGCAGCGCCGAGGGCCAGATCCACGCGCTCGCCAAGGCCGGCGTGCGGCACGTGCTCTGGGGCAACTTGAACGACACCGCCAAGATCCCCGCCGTGGTGGACAAGGCCAACCAGCTCGCGGGCCCGGCCGCCCCCGCCGTGCTCGACGCGCTCACCCGCGCCACCCTCGCGCACAACCGCGAGATGGACGCCGCCATCGAGCGCCT
>JAUWBD010000206.1 GCA_030605125.1 Verrucomicrobiota bacterium
CATCATGTGCTCCGGCACCCCGCGCCCGCCGGGCGCCGCGCGCGACTTCGATTTCCTGCGGCTCGACTTCGCCGCGGTCGGGCGGCGCGCCTTCGCGGCGCTGCACGCGCTCCACGAAGGCAAGTTCACCGCCAAGATCGCCTTAATCGAGGCGACCTGCCGCGCCTGCGGCACCGTGGGCGGCGCCGGTTAGCCCCTGAAGCCCCGCCCCAAGCCTCGCAAGAGATGTAATACTCTCTGACATTTTCTGCCGTTAAAAGTCCGCGCGCCGCTTGGTAGAATGAAGGCGCATGTCTCCCCTCGACTGGACCATCGTCGGCGTGTTTGTCGGCGGCTTCGCGCTGCTCGCCCTCTACCTCAAGCGCTACACCCGCAGCGTCGCCGACTTTCTCGCCGCCAATCGCTGCGCCGGCCGCTATCTCCTCACCGTCGCCGAGGGCGCCTCCGGCATCGGGGCCATTTCCCTGATCGCCCAGTTCGAGGTCTACTACCACGCCGGCTTCGTGCCCGCGTTCTGGATGCTCATGCTCCTACCCACCGCGTTGATCATCTCGCTCTCGGGCTGGGTCATCTACCGCTACCGCCAGACGCGCGCCATGACGCTCGCGCAGTTTTTCGAGATGCGCTACAGCCGCGGCTTTCGCGTCTTCGCCGGCTCGATGGGCTTCCTCGCCGGCATCCTCAACTACGGCATCTTCCCCGCCGTCACCGCGCGGTTCTTCATCCACTTCCTCGGCCTGCCCGACTCCTTCGACCTCCTCGGCTTCGAGCTGTCCACCTACGTCGTCACCATGCTTGGCCTGCTCGGCTCCGCCCTGATCGTCACCCTCGCCGGCGGGCAGGTCGTCATCATGGTCACGGACTTTTTGCAGGGCCAGTTGATCAACATCGTCCTGCTGGCGCTGCTGCTCTTCGTGGCCTTTTCGGTCAACTGGAACGACGTCGTGGGCACCCTGCTCGCCGCGCCCGCCGGCCAGTCCAAGGTCAACCCCTTCGACGCGGGCCAGGTCCGCCACTTCAACGTCTGGTATTACCTCATCAGCCTCTTCGGCGCCTTCTACGGCACCATGGCCTGGCAGGGCAGCCAGGCCTACAACGCCTCCGCCAAGTCCGCGCACGAGGCGCGCATGGGCAAGGTCCTCAGCCAGTGGCGCACCGCCGTCACCTCGATGCTTCCGCTCTTCCTGCCCGCCGCCGCGCTCGTGGTGCTCCACCACGCCGAATACGCCGAGCTCGGCGCCCAGGTCCGGGCCGGCCTCGAGGCCATCGTCGATCCGCAGGCGCGCACCCAGCTCACCACCCCGCTCGTCATCCGCGCCCTGCTGCCCGCCGGCCTGCTCGGCCTCTTCGTCGTGGTCATGCTCTCCGCCGCCATCTCGACCGACAACACCTACCTCCACTCCTGGGGCAGCATCTTCATCCAGGATGTCGTCATGCCCCTGCGCAAAAAGCCGCTCTCCCCGCGCGCCCACCTGCTGCTGCTGCGCGGCGCCATCGTCGGCGTCGCCGTCTTCGCGTTTTTCTTCAGCCTCTTCTTCCGCCAGACCCAATACATCCTGCTCTTCTTCGCCATCACCGGCTCCATCTTCGTCGGCGGCGCCGGGTCCGCGATCATCGGCGGGCTCTATTGGAAACGCGGCACCAACGCCGGCGCCTGGTCCGCCATGATCACCGGCGCCACGCTCAGCCTCGGCGGCGTCGCGATCAAACAGGTCAACCCCGACTTCTTCCTCAACGGGCAACAGATGTTCTTCGTCGCGATGGTCACCTCCGCGCTCGTTTACATCACCGTCTCGCTGCTCGGCCGCCAGACCTTCGATCTCGACCGCATGTTGCACCGCGGCGCCTACGCCGAGCCCGGCGCGCCCGAGCCCGCCCGCGGTTGGCTCGCGCTGCGCCCCGGCCCGGAATTCACCCGCGGCGACCGCCTGCTCTACTTTCTCACCGTCGCCTGGTCGCTCTCCTTCTTCTCCGCCTTCGTCATCATCACGCTCTGGAACTTCGCGTCGCCCCTGCCCGACTCGTGGTGGGTCGGCTTCTGGCGCGTGTTCATCCTCGTCAGCCTGTTTAAGGGCGTGGTCGTCACCATCTGGTTCTGCATCGGCGGCGGCATCGACCTGCGCGACCTGCTGCGCGCCCTGCGCCTCGCCCGCCGCGACGCCGCCGACGACGGCTCGGTGTCGAAGAATGATAACCACGGATCACACGGATGAGCACGGATACAGACAAAGAGCCGGTTCGCCGCGGCTTGATCCGTGTCAATCCGTGCCATCCGTGGTTAAAAATTGAATACCGCATCGCGCGCCCGCTCCGCCCGCTGATCGCCGCCCTCGCGCTCGCCCTCGGCGCCGACTCCGCCCGCTCCGACCCCGCGCCCGTGGCCGTGGCCGCGCACGCCCGCACCGCGATCACGCTCGACGGCCGCGCCGACGAGCCCTTCTGGGCCGAGGCGCCGGCGATCGACCTCGCGCTCCTCGGCGAAAAGCCGCCCCGCCTCCCCGGCCGCGTGCGCCTCGCCTGGGACGAGCGCCACCTCTACGTCTTCGCCGAGCTGCGGGACGACGACGTCGTCGCCACCGGCGGCCCGGGCCCCCGCACCCACCAGACCGAGGGCGACGTGCTCGAGCTTTTCATCGGCCCGGCCGGGCGCACCTGGTATTGGGAACTTCACTACACCCCGGCCGGGCGACGCTCGGCGTTTTTCTTTCCCTCCGCCGGCCGCCGCCTCGGCTCCAGCGTCACCGACGCCCCCCGACTCCGCCACCGGCACGTCGCGCGCGTGGACGGCACGCTCAACGACTGGCGCGACCACGACGCGGGCTGGAGCGTCGAAATCGCCGTCCCCTGGGCCGGCCTCGCCGTGGACGACGGCTCGCCCCCGCCGCGGATCGACGAGTGGCGCCTCCTGGTCGGCCGCTACGCCTACTCGCGCTGGCAGGACGAGGTGGAGATCAGCTTCTGGCCGCCCCTGCCCGCCCTGCGCTTTCACCGCCCCGCCTTGTTCGCGCCCCTTCGCCTGCTGCCGCCGGCCGACGACGCGCCCGCGCCCGCCTCGTCCGAGTCCGCGCCGAGGTCCTCGAAACGCTCCAGCCGAAACGCCCGCGGATAACGCCGGATATACTGCCGCGGCGACAGCCCCGTGAACTTCTTGAACGCGCGCTGCATCGACGCGCAGTTCTCGTAGCCCACCGCGCTCGCCGCCTCCTCCAGCGTGAGCATGTGCCGCTTGATCAGGTAAAAGGCCGCCTCCAGCCGCGCCATCAGGATGCAGTGCCGGTAGGTCATGCCCGTCAGGCGGCTGAACTCGCGGCTGAACTGCGACTCGCTCATGCCCGACATGCGCGCCAGCTCCCGGTGCGAGGGGTTCAACCAGTAGTTGCTGCGCAAATACGCGAGCGCCTTCTTCACCTGAGGCGCGTTCACCGGGTTCAGGTTGAGCTGCAACTGCTCGACCACGAAGAGCGGCACCTGCTCGATCTTCACCCGCGTGGACGCGGCGTTCACCGCCTTCTCGCCCTCCATCAGGAGCAGCTTCTCGCGCTTCAGGTCGGTCAGCTCCTCCGACTGCTCCAGGTATTCGCGCACCAGCGCCACCAGCTTCGCGCAGGCGCGCAGCCGCGCCGCCGGCACGCGCGGCATCTCCGCCGCCGCGGCGCGCAGCGCGTCCGGCTCGTGGCCGTGCTTGCGCGCCAGCTCCCGGATCGCCGCCTCGGTCTCCTTCTCGCCCCCCGCCATCACCTGCCCGAAGAAAATCGCCCCGATCTGCTTCCCGTGCACGATCAACGGAAAGATGAGGTCCGTGACGCCGGCGTAGCAGGTGTGGAGAAACGGCGCCTTCCGCGCGCCCGCCTGCTCCGTGCGCCAGTTTTCGGTCTCCATGCAGCGCTTCATCGCCGCGTCGTCCGTCTTCACGCAGGTGCAGTAGCTCGAGCGATGAATGCGAAACTCGTGCGGGATCGTGAGTTTCGGCGAGCGGTTGAGAAAGAAGCTCAGGTCGTAGATGCAGATCTGGAAGCCGGTCAACTTGACCAGCTCTTGCAGAAACTCGTGCAGGGGGCGGTTGTCGCGGATCAGGGGCATCGGCGGACCTGCTAACATCGGCCGGAAGCGCGCTGCAAGAAATGTAATGAAATACGGACAGAAATGCAGTTCATCCCCGCGCCCGCGCCGGCTATAGTCGGAGCAGTGACCCTGCTCGACCACTCCGTTTCCCCCGCCCCGGCCCTGCCCCGTCTTCGCTTCGGCCGCCTTTCCTTTCGTCTGCTTCGCTCCCTCCGCGTCGCGCTGCCCGCCTGCGCCTTCGTGCTCGGCGCCGAGCCCCTCGCCGCGAACGGCGCCGCCGCCACCCCGCCGCCGGTGATCTGGGACGCCGCCGTGGACGGTCGCAAACACGAGCCCATGCGGCGCTACTTCCGGCTCGCGTTCGACTTGCCCGATTCCGCCGTCAGCTCCGCCCGCCTCCGCTTCGGCGGGGCCACCGTCGGCGAGATTCACCTCAACGGCGCCCGCGTCGGCGACTGGGCCGGCTGGGGCGAGATGCCGCGCCACGAGGTCGCGGCGTTGCTCCGCCCGGGCCGCAACATCCTTGCGATCTCGGTCGAGCGCGGCACCTCCCGCCTGCACACCCTCACCCACCCGCCGCGCTCGGGCCGACACTACGCCTTGCTCGGCCGCCTGCGCATCGACCTCGCCGACGGCACCGCGCTCGATCTCGACACTGACGCCGCCTGGCAATCGTCCGCCACCCTGCCGCCCGACTGGCCCCTCGCCGCGCGCGCCGAGGGCTGGGGCCCCGTCGCCGTCTATACCTTGGCCGATCTCTGGGACTACGCGCCCTTCCGCGCCAACGAGGAGTTCCAGGACCGCCTCTTCTCCCTGCCCGCCCAGCCCAACCGCTGGGATCGCGAGCAGGAGCCGCGTCCACACGGCCCCGTCGCCCGCGCCCAACGCCGCCAGGTGGCCGGCGTCGGCCCCGGCCGCCAGTTCCTCGTCGATGCGGAGGGCCGTTCCGTCCACTGGCTCGGCCTCGGCACCCAGGTCTCGATCGGCTTCTCCGCCTCGGTGTCTCCAACGTATGAATACCAGCACCGCGAGGCCGAGGACTGGTATGCCTACCTCGGCTCCTGGGGCCTGAACGGCTCGCTGCTCTTCGTCGGCGAGCCGTGGAACGACGCCACCCGCGGCTACCTCGCGCCCTTCCTGCACCGCTGGGACCGGATGGGCTACTCGATCATGGTCCTGCCCATCATGAACCGCACCATCTTCCGCGACGGCGACGGCCCCGCGCTCGGCAAGCGCTTCATCGAGACCAGCTACGACAGCGACTACTTCTTCCCCGGCTCCGCCGTGCGCCCGCTCTACGACGCGCGTCTCGACGACGTCGTCGCCACCGTGTCGCGACACCCGTCCGTCTTCGCCCTCTCGCTGCACGACGAGGCCTTCTACTGGCCCAAGGCCGGCTCAGCCGTGCAGGAGCAGGCGTGGACGCGCTTCATCTCCGCCCGCCACGCCTCCCCCGCCGCCGCCGCCCTCGCGTGGAATCTGCCCGGGCTGCGCGACTGGTCCGACATTCCCCTCGCCCGCGCGCTCGAGGCCGAACAGGGCTCCCCGCTCAACCTCGACCTGGGCCGCTTCCGCGACGAGGTCGTCGTCAACCACCTCGACCACGCCGCCAAGCGCGTGAAGGCCGCCGCCCCCCGCCTCCTCCTCACCAAGAACTACAACAACTGGACCAACTGGATCGCCAAGAAGTCCGCCGCCCGCACCCCCGAGATCGACATCATCTCGCTCAACAACTTCAGCCACCGCCTCCACGAGTTCGCCGGCCAGATCCGCTTCGTCCGCACCCACGACCGCGTGTTCATGGCGCCCTCCGTGCGCGCCGACGGCATCTCCATCGCCTGGACCTCTCTGCTCATGGGCGCCGCCGGCTCCGCGCCGTTCTACGACGGGCGCTGGTTCCTCTACGCCGGCCGCGAGGACATCGAGCACCACCTCCACGCGCGCAACTTCATCGACGAGGTGGACCTCTCCGACTTCCGCCGGCTGCGCCCCGCCGTGGCCGTGATCCACAACCCCGCCGTGCCGCTCAACACCGACGCCAGCGACTTCTCCAATCCCATGCTCGAACTGCCCGCCTCCCGACGCTACGTGCGCGTCACCCGCGCCCTCGACCTCGCCGGCATCGACCACGACCACGTGCTCGGCGAAGCCGAGGCCTCCGCCTACGCCGCCGTGGTCCGCCTCGACCGCGCCGAGGACCCCGCCGCCGTGGCTGCCGGCCTCGCCGCGCACGCCGTCGTGCGCTTCCCGGCCGAGGAGCGCGAGCCGCCCTTCGCCTTCCGCCTCCTGCGCGAGGACCGCCGCCTCGGCCTCTACCAGATCGGCGCCCGCGCCGTGCTCGACGACGGCCGCACCGGCGCGCTCCCGCCCGCCGCCCGCGCCTCCTTCGCCGAGTCTGCGACCTTTCCCGCCAGCCTCGCCGGCCTCGCTCCCTCCACCACCTTCCGCGTCACGCTCCTGCATCCGCTCACCGGCGAGCGCCGCGAATTCTCCGCCCGCACCGACGCGGACGGCCTCCTCCCCGTGGCGCTGCCCGCCGTCGCCCGCTCGGGCTTCGTCATCGTGCGGGCCCGCGCCGAGTGACCTGCACCGCGGCCCTTCTAAAAACTCAACCCTCGCTCCCCATGTCCTTCACGACCGCACCCCGCCCTCGCCGCTCGCCCGGCTTCACGTTGATCGAGCTGCTCACCGTCATCGCGATCATCGGCATCCTCGCCGCCATCATCATCCCCACCGTGGGCAAGGTCCGCTCCTCCGCCCGCCGCGCCGAGTGCGCCTCCAACCTCCGGCAGATCGGCACCGCCCAGCTTCTCTACCTTGAGGACCACAAGGGCGTGCTCGGCACCTACTCCGGCTCCACCCTGCTCCACGCCACCATCACCAGCACCGCCACCCGCACGCTGATCAACGACCTCGCCCCCTACCTCAACGTCAACGGCGACCTGCGCGCCGAGCGCCGCCCCAGCGATGTCGTGGTCTGCCCCGAGGCCCGCTCAAAGTGGGGCGCCGAAAACATCCTCGTCTCCTCCACCGGCGCCAACCGCTCCAGCTACCGCATCAACACCACCGAAGGCGTTTACGGCAGCATCAGCAACGGCACCCCGGCCGGCCGCGTCTCCTCCTTCGAGTTCCCCACCCTCGTCTGGCTCGTCGCCGACATCGACCACGCCTCCTGGCCCCGCGGCGAGTGGAACGGCCAGCCGCGCCAGGAGCAGCCCTCCGACACCTACCCGTCCGTCCCGTCCCACGGCTCCGTGCGCAACGTCCTCTTCGCCGACGGCTCCGTGCGCGGCATCCCCTCCTCCGACCGCCTCAAGAGCATCCCCGAAATCAAGCAGTCGCTCTGATCCATCGGTTCCCCGGCGCCCGCATGCCACTCCCCGCCCCCGTTCCGCACCCCCACGTCGATCCGCGCCAGCCCCGCCACGACTCGCGGCCGGCCACCAATCCGCCCGTCTTTGCCTGGCGCCCCCGCCGCCCCGGACCGTCCGCGCTGCTGCTCTCCCGCGACGCCACGCTGCAAAACGGCCTGGTCCGTATCGGTGGCCTCGATACACCGATCTATCTTCCGCCCACGCCGCTCGCCCCGGGGCGATGGTATTGGACCTGGCAGGATGCCGCCGGCCGCGGCCCCGTGCACGCCTTCGACATCGCGCCGGACGCCCTCGCTTTGTCCGTTCCCGAAATCCCGGAGTGGACCCGCCGCCTGCCCGCCGACCACCCGCGCTTCCTGGTTCGCCCGGAAGAGCTCGCCTCGCTCCGCGCCGCTCTGCCCGCCGAGCGACCCACCGCCCTCGCCGAGGCCCTCCGTCTCGCCGACGAGGTTCTGGCCGAGCCACACCACCTCCCCGAGCCGCCTCCGCTCGCCGACCCCGCCCGCGACCACGCCGCCTTTCTGAAGGGCTTTCTCTCCGCGATGTGGGATTCGCGCCGCTTCATGAAGGGCGCCGAAACCCTCGCGCTCGCCCACCTCGCCACCGGCCGCGCCGACTACGCCCGCG
>JAUWBD010000182.1 GCA_030605125.1 Verrucomicrobiota bacterium
GCCCTGCGCGCCACGCTCGCCCGCGACGGCTTCGAGCACGACGCGAATTCGCTCGTCGCGCGCCGCGACTTCGCCCGGGCCGACACCGCCACGCTCCGTCGCTACGCCGAGCTCTCGCTCCGCCTCGCCGACGATCCGCTCGTGCGCGACACCGCCGCGCGCGCCTTCACCTTGATCGAGTTTGAACGCGAGCGCGCCGCCGCCGCCGAGGGCCTGCGCAGCCGCGCCGCCGCCGCGCAGGTCGCCCTCGCCCCCAGCGCCTTCGAGGTGCTCGCCGACACCACCGAGTCGCCCGCCCGCCCCCGTCGCCGCTGGGCCCAGCTCGCCCTCGCGCGCGAGGTCGCCTCGCGCGCCGTCCACGCCCGCGTCGCCACCTACGAGGCCCTGCCCGTGCCCGCCGTGCGCGAGATCCGCGCCGAGCGCGGCTCGCCGGTTTTCGCCGAGGAGATCCTCTTCTCCGCCCGCGTCACCGGCGACAGCGCCCGGGTGCAGGCCTTTGTCGAGACGCTCGCCCTCGGCGCCGGCCCCGACGATCCGCGCCTGTTGATCGAGCACCTCGTCCTGCGCAAAGACGGCGTCGCCTCGCCCGACCAGGCCTCCGCCACCGTCGTCGTCTCCGCCCTGCTCCCCCCCGAATCCGGCACCCCATGAACACCGCCCGCCTCCGGGTGGTCCGCGCCGCCCTCCTCCTCCCCGTCCCGCTCGTCGTGCTCCTCGGCCTCTCGCGCCCCGCCCCCGCGCCGCGTGCCGCCCCCCCAATCGCCGAACCCACGCCCGAGCCCACCATCATCCACCCCGACTACGCCGGCACCTTCGCCTTCTTCACCGAAAGCAGCGCCTCGCCCGGCACCGGCCGCGGCCTCTTCGAGACGGACTACTTCCGCCCGCCGCCTCCGCCGCCCCCCAAGCCGCCCGAGCCCAAGCCGCCGCCGCCCCCGCCCAAGCTCGTCTCCGCCGCCTACCGGGGCTTCGCCGCCTTCGGCGAAAACTCCGTCGCCTACCTCTCGGTGGACGGCCGCACGCGCACCCTCGCCGCCGGGGAAACCGTCGCCGACGGCTGGAAACTCCTCTCCTTCGACGCCGACGGCGCCGAGCTCGCCCGCGGCGAGAACGAGCGCCTCCGCCTCCTCTTCAACAAACCCGCGTCGCTCCCCGCGCGACCGCCAACCAAATAATCTCAACGCAGAGACGCGGAGACGCAGAGAGCGGAAAGACAAGCCGGTCCATTCGCTCTTCTCCGCGCCTCCGTGTCTCTGCGTTAAAGCTTCCGCCATGAGCTCGCCCGATCCCTTCCTCGCCGCCCTCGCCCGCCTCGCGCCGCTCGATGCCGCCAAGCTCGAGGTCGCCCGCCGCCGCGCCGAGCTGCAAAACATCCCCCTCCACCGCGCCGTCGCCGACCTCGCCCTCGCGCCCGAGCCCGCCATCTACCGCGCCGCCGCCGAGTCGCACGGGCTGGAGTTCGTGGCCCTCGGCGACACCACCGTCGCCCGCGAGGTGCTCGAGCGCGTGCCCTCCGCCCTCGCCTTCGAGCACCGCTTCGCCCCCCTCGCCGTGGAGGACGGCGTGATCGTGGCCGCCTTCGCCGAGCCGCCCACCCTCGCCGAGCTCGGCCGCCTGCGCCTCCTGCTCGGCCTGCGCGTGCGCGCCCGCCTCTGCGGCCCCGCCGCGCTGCGCGATTTCGTGCGCCGCCACTACGGCCTCGGCGCCGACACCATCCAGCGCCTTCGCAACGACCGCACGCCCGTGGCCGGCGAGGGCGGCGAGATCGTCTTCGACGTGCAGGGGGCCGACGCGCCCGACGACGCCACGATCATCCACTTCGTGGACCAGCTCCTCTCCGAGGCCCTGCGCCTCGAGGCGACCGACATCCACCTCGAGCCCTTCGCCGGCTCGGTGAAGCTGCGCTACCGCATCGACGGCCTGCTCCAGGACGTGCCCCTGCCCGAGGGCCTGCGCGCCCACTACGGCGCCCTCATCTCGCGCCTCAAGGTGATGGCCGACCTCGACATCACCGAGCGCCGCGTCGCGCACGACGGCCGCATCGCCATGACCCGCGGCGGCGCCCACTACGACCTGCGCGTCTCCATCATCCCCACGCCGCACGGCGAGACCGTCTGCCTCCGCGTGCTCGGCCGCGACAAGCTCCTGCTCGACCTCGGCCACCTCGGCATGGAGCCCGAGCAACGCGCCCTCATGGAGGAGCTCGCCGCCCTGCCCCAGGGCCTCGCCCTCATCACCGGCCCCACCGGCAGTGGTAAAACCACCACGCTCTACGCCCTCCTCTCCCAGGCCCGCGACGGCCGCCGCAAGATCATCACGCTCGAGGACCCGGTGGAGTATAAGCTCGACGGCGTGTCGCAGATCCAGACGCGCTCCGAGCTCGGCCTGGATTTCGCCTCGGGCCTGCGCTCCGTGCTGCGCCACGACCCCGACGTGATCCTTGTCGGCGAGATCCGCGACCGCGAGACGGCCGACGTGGCGATGCGCTCCGCGCAGACCGGCCACCTCGTGCTCTCCACCCTGCACACCAACGACAGCATCGGTGCCCTCACCCGCCTGATCGACATGGGCGTGGAGCCCTGGGTGATCGGCTCCTCGCTCGTGTGCAGCGTGGCGCAGCGCCTCGCCCGCCGCGTCTGCGCGCGCTGCGCCGAGCCCGACGACGCGATCGCGTCCGAGGTGCGCGAGGAGATGGCGGACTCGCTCGGCCTCGCCCCCGAGGCGGTGCGCGCCATGCGCGGCCGCGGTTGCCCCGAGTGCCGCGGCACCGGCGAGCGCGGACGCGTGGCGGTCTACGAGCTTTTCCTCATCACCGACGAGGTGGTGGACACGCTTTCGAAGGACGTGCGCACGGTGGCGCTGCGCGAGCTCGCGAGACGCCAGGGCTGGCGCTCCCTGCGCGACAACGGCTGGAAAAAAGTCCAGGCCGGCCTCATCTCCGTGGCCGAAAACCAACGCCTCACGCGGCGGCTCTCGCTGCGGGCATGAAGGCGAGAAGAACCGCTAAAGAACGCTAAAGCTCGCTAAATCAAACCGCCGCGATGGTGGCTTCTTTAGCGAGCTTTAGCGATTTTCCTTCCTCAATCCTCCTCGTGATGGCGATGGCGGAAGGGCTTGGCGGCGCGTTCGGCGGCTTTCTGTTTCCACCCAGGCTTGCTCGCGACGGCGCTTGGCTTGCGCAAGGTCGGCGCCTTCGCGGCCTGCTCGGCTTTTAGCTTCCGATAGCTCGCGAGCCGCTCGGCCGGCAGGGTGCCGGCCTCCAGTGCGGCGCGCACGGCGCAGCCGGGCTCGTCCTCGTGGCGGCAGCTCGTGAAACGGCAGCGCGTCGCCAGCTCCCCGATGTCGGAGTAGGCCTCCTCGACCGCCTCGTCCGCGTCCCAGAGCTGGAGTTCGCGCATGCCGGGCGTGTCGATGATGAGCGCGCCGCTCGGCGCGAGCACGAGCTCGCGGCGCGTGGTGGTGTGGCGGCCCTTCGCGTCCTTCTCGCGCACCTCGCCGGTGGGCAGCTCGGCATCGCGCGCGAGGCGGTTGATGAGGCTCGATTTGCCCACGCCCGAGCTGCCGACGAAAGCGAGCGTGCGCCCGGGCGCGGCGTGGCCACCGAGGAGCTTGAGGCCGCGGCGCGTGTGGCTGCTCGTCACCACGACGGGCACGCCGGGCACGAGGCGCTCGATCTCCTCACGCACCGCCTCGGGATCGGAATGGAGGTCGGCCTTGTTCAAAACGATCACGGGCTGCGCGCCGGAATCGCGCGCGGCCACGAGGAAGCGTTGGATGCGCTTGGGGTTGTAGTTCCGGTCGAGCCCGCTGACGAGGAAGACGGTGTCGATGTTGGTCGCGATGATCTGCTGCGACTGTTCGCCGCCGGCCGACTGGCGCACGAAGCGGCTGCGACGCGGCAGGAGCGCGTGGAGCTGTGCGCGACCGGGCGCGCTCGCGATCAGCGAGACGGCAACCCAATCGCCCACCGCCGGGTAGGCCGCGGGATCGCGCCGCGCTTCGTGGTGAAACTTGCCCGTGCACTCGGCGAGCAGTTCGCCGGCGGCGGTGACGACGGCGTAGTAGTGGCGACGCAGCTCCACGACCACGCGCGCCGGCTCGAGGCCCGCGGCGGCGTGCGGCGCGAAGGCCTCCGCCCACGCGGCGTCCCAGCCATAAGGCGCGAGAGGATGGTCGGCAGGATCGGACATCAAAATTTTCAACGCGGAGACACAGAGGGGCAGAGGCGCGGAGAGAAGAAGAAGAGCGGACGAAAGGGAGCGGGGCGTTATTCTCTTCTCCGCGTCTCTGCGCCTCTGCGTTAAAATTTCAGACCTCCACCACGCGCTTCTCCGGATCGACGTTTCGGCGGAAGAAAAGCGCGGTGTGGCCGACCGAGCCGACGCAGGGCGTGGCGGTCTCGGTCTCGATGCGCGCGATGAGCGCGGCGCGTTCGTGGCGGTCGGCGCCCTCGAAGCGCACCTTCACCAGCTCGCGGGCCTCGAGCAGTCGCGTGAATTCGCGCTGAAGCGCGGGCGTGAGGCCGGCCTTGCCGATCTTGAGCGCGGCTTCGAGCGTCTGGCCGAGGCCGCGAAGGCGAGTCTTTTGCGCGCCGGTGAGAGGTGGGTTTTCCATGGAAACGCCCGAGCTAGGCCTAAACCCGGGCGCGCGGAAACGCTGAAAACGTGAAGGCTGATCGGGCGCCCAAAAGGAACGACGGGGCTCCCGCCCCGTTGGGTTCGTCGCGCCCGCACCCGAGGGGCATGCGCAAGCGCACGGGGCGGGAGCCCCATGCCTCCTTCGCGACGCCCCCTTCCGCTCACAGCCCCAGCGCGGCGCGGTGGCGCAGATACCACTGCACGGTTTCGCGCAGGCCGGCGCGCAGCTCGGTGCGCGGCGCCCAGCCGAGGCGCTCGCGGGCCTTGGCGATGTCGAGGTATTTAACCGACCGCACCTTGGGGCCGGTGATGAGCGGCTCCTCCTCAACGCGTTCGCCGGTGACCTCGTTCCACGCACGCGTCAGCTCGACCAAGGCCTCGCGCAGGGTGAGCGGCGCGCCGGAGCCGAAGTTGAAGGCCTCGCCGGTGACGCCGGGCTCGGCCACGCGCTCGGCGACGGCGAGGTAGCCCTCGGCCATGTCGCGCACGTGGAGGAGCTCGAGGACGTTGGAGCCGTCGGTGCCGTCGATCACGGGGCGCTCGCCGCGCAGGAGGCGGCGGATCGAGACGGGCACGATGCGGGAGAAGTTGGTGTCGCCGGGACCGTAGGTGTTCATCCAGCGGCACACGGCGGCGCGCAGGCCGTAGATGCGGGCATAGCAGCGCACGGCGAGATCGGCGGCGACCTTGCTGGGCGCGTAGATGTTGGCCGCGGCGAGCGGAGGCGCGTCCTCGGGGATGGCGGCGGTGGTGTTGGTCGCGCCGTAGTAGGCGCCGGAGGAGGCGAAGACGAGGGAGGGCGGGCGGCGCGCGAGGCGGCAGGCCTCGAGCACGTGGTAGGTGCCCATGACGTTGACCGCGGCGGTTTCGAGCGGGAGCGCGTTGGAGATCGCGACGATGGGCTGCGCGGCGAGCAGGAAGACGACCTCGGGCTCGAGGCGCGCGAGGAGGAGCTTGGTCGCGGTGGCGTCGAGGATGTCGCCGGGCGTGAAGGTGACGCGCTCGGCGAGACCGGAGAGGCGCAGGGGGGAGTCGGGCGGAGCGTGAACCTTGTCCACCACGCCCACCTGGGCGCCGCGGGCGAGGAGTTGTTCGCAGAGATGCGCGCCGCCAAAACCCGCGCCCCCGATCACGAGGACGCGGCGGTGTTTCCAGCCTTCGGCTTGCATGGGCGGGGTCTTAGCCGGCGGCGCGGACGGTGAGCAGCGAGTCGCCGGCGGTGAGCGGCAGGCGGCCGGAGTTCGCGAAGCCCTCGGGCTGGTTGAAATACCAGAGGTAAAACAGGATCGTGCGGCGCAGGCCGTCCTGGAAGGAGACGGACGGGGTGAAGCCCGCGATCTTTTTGATCTTTTCGCCGCTGAGGTGCTGCTTGGAGATCGCGACGACGCCCGAGACGGGGTGCGTGAGCCGGATGTAGCGGCTCCAGATAAGATTCGCCAGGCGGGGGTCTCCGCCGGAGCGAAGAGCGTCCTCCTGCAGGGCCGCGACCATGTCCACCACGTCGCGCAGCACGTCGGGCGTGGGCGAGTAGTGCACGCCGGGGAGGTTGAAGACGAGACCGCGGCATTTCGGCTCGCGCGCGAGCGCCATGAAGGCGCGGGCGGCGTCCTCGACGTAGAGGTAGTCGCGGTGGTGGTGCAGGCTGCTGTAGTAGAGCTCCGGCGCGTCGTGGCTGCGGAAGATGTCGCGCATCGCTTTCGGGATCAGGCGATAGTTCGTATTGAAATCGTAAGGTCCGAAGAGATTGCACATGCGGAGCACGATCGTATCGAGCCCGAGCGCCTGGTGGTAGGTGGCGGAAAAGATGTCCGCGGCGAGCTTGGCGGCGTCGTAAACACCCACGCCGCGCAGCTCGGATTTCTCCTCGTCGTAGGGCAGCTCCTCGGTCTCGCCATAGACCTTGTCGGTGGAGGAGTAGATCAACACGGGGCGCTTGTCGGAGGGCAGCAGGCGGGCGGCCTCGGCGAGGTTCACGAAGCCCATCGTGTTGGCCAGGATCGTGGCGTAGGGATCGTGCATCGCCTTCTCGACGGTCGTGGCGCCGGCCGCGAGATGGAAGATGAAGTCGAAGCGGCCCCGGTGCACGATCTCGTGCATGCGCACGCGGTCGGTGATGTCGGCCTCGACGACCTCGAGCTTTTCGCGCAGGCCGGCGATGTCGATTTGCGAGCCATGGGCGGGGCGGGTGTTGCAATCCAGCGCGGTGACATGCGCCCCGGCGGCATGGAGGGCGCGGGAAAGGTGGCCGCCCACAAAGCCGAAGGCGCCGGTGATCAGAGCTTTTTTTCCCGTCCAGAACTCGCGGTCGCGGTCGATGCTCTCGGCCAAGGCGGGGCTCGGCCATGAGTCGGAAATGAGCTGGGTCTTCCCCTCGTCGCCATCATCGGGAAACGGGCTTGCACCTTGATAGGGGAAAATCGTCTTGGGGCGGTCGTCGGCGGAGATGGATTTGGGCATGGAATGGTCCTCGGTTCGCGCTGTGCGCCCCGCCTCCTGCCACCGCAAGGCGCGAGTTGGCGACGGCCGGCGCGGCCGGCATCGGCCGCGGGTCGGTTTTCAGAGGTAAAAGCGCCGTGATTCAGGGGGCCGCCCGCGCGACAAATCGGAATTTGTCCGCAGAGCTGTGCTTACCAAGCACCCCAGACCTCGCCTCTAAATTTCCTTTCCGCCCCGCTCGGGGTCGTCAGCCTCGGCCACTTCACCACCCGTCCCATGAGCGCTCCCCGCCTGAAGATTTTCTCCGGCAACTCAAATCGCCCTCTCGCCGAGGAGATTTGCAAGCACGTGGGGGTGCCCTTGGGCGAAGCCACCGTCACCTCCTTCCCCGACGGCGAGTCCTTCGTCAAAATCAACGAGAACATCCGCGGCCAGGACATCTACCTCGTCCAGTCCACCTGCACGCCGACCAACCACCACTTGATGGAGCTGCTCATCATGATCGACGCCGCCAAGCGCGCGTCGGCGCAGCGCATCACCGCCGTGATCCCCTTCTACGGCTACGCCCGCCAGGACCGCAAAGACCAGCCGCGCGTGCCCATCACCGCCAAGCTCGTCGCCGACCTGCTCACCTCCGCCGGCGCCCACCGCGTGCTCACCATGGACCTGCACTCCCAGCAGATCCAGGGCTTCTTCAACATCCCGGTGGACCACCTCTTCGCCTCGCCGGTCCTGTTCAAATACCTCGAGCGTTTCCGCGCCGAGAACCTCGTCGTGTGCTCGCCCGACGTCGGCGGCATGAAGATGGCCGCGGCCTACGCGGGCGCGCTCGGCAGCGGCCTCGGCATGGTCTGGAAAAAGCGCACCTCCGCCACCACCGTCGAATCGGTCAACATCGTCGGCGAGGTCGCCGGCAAGGACGTGCTCATCGTGGACGACATCACCGAGACCGCCGGCACCCTGGTCAACGCCGCCAAGCTCCTCCGCGAAAACGGCGCGCAGTCCGTGCGCGCCGCCGTCTCCCACGCCCTCCTCAGCCCCATGGCCTACGAGCGCCTGCGCGGCGGCACGATCGACGAGCTCATCACCACCAACTCCATCCCGGTGGACCCGCAGGGCCTGCCGATCACGGTGCTGAGCGTGGCCCCGCTGCTCGCCGAGGCCATCGTGCGCATCAACAACAACGAGTCCGTCACCAGCCTCTTCAAGGTGAAGGGCTTTTGATCGACGCCGCGCGCGCCCGGCCCCCGCCCCGCCAATCCGCCCGCCGCCGCAATCGGGCGTTGAAACGCCGGCGCGCCACGGCATGCACATGCGCATGCCGCACGCTGTTTTGACCCAGTTGCTCGTGGTGCAGGATCGCGACGCCCGCCGTCGCCAGCTCGAGCAACAGCTCGCCGCCGTGCCCGGCGACCGCGCACGCGTCGAGAAGGACATCGCCGCCGAGAAGGCCGCGATCGAGACCGCCAAGGCCGAGCTGCGCGAACTCGAGACGAAGAAAAAACTCCTCGAGACCGAGATCGGCTCCGCCGAGACCAAGCTCGCGCGCTACCGCACCCAGCAGCTCTCGGTGAAGAAAAACGAGGAGTATCAGGCCCTCGGCAAGGAGATCGACACCATGGTCGCCGAGATCGGCACCCTCGAGGAACGCGAGCTCGAGGTGATGTTCTCCATCGATGCGGCCAAGCAGCGCTTCGCCGACGCCGAGGCCGTGCTGAGGGGCAACATCTCCCAACACGAGGCGCGCCTCGCCACGCTCGCCGACCGCGAGAAAAACCTCGCCGCCGAACTCGCCGAGGCCAAGGCCGCCGCGGCCGCGGCGCGAGGCGGCGTGCCCGAGCTCGCGATGCGCGTGTATGAACGCGTGGTCGCCCGGCAGTGGCCGGCCGTGGTGCCGCTGCGCGGCGGCAAGTGCGGCGGCTGCCACCTCAAGGTTTCGAGCGAGGCCGAGTCGGGCTCGCGCAGCGCCGACCCCGCCAAGCTCGGCACCTGCGACCAGTGCGGCCGCGTGCTCTACTGGGACTCGAACTGATTGGCGGTTGCGCTCCCCGCGCCCCTGACCGCAACCTGAACGCCTGATCCCGGGGCGGATGGTCGCTCCGATGTTCTTTCGCATCCCACGGCGCGGCGGAGACGCCGCGCCAGGCAAAGACTCGATTCGGAGAGGAAAGTCCGGACACCGCAGGGCAGGACGCTGGCCGAGGCGCGCAAGCGCCAAGTCCAGGCGGCGCGCGTCAAGGCGCGCCGACGGAAAGTGCCACAGAGAAGATACCGCCTGAGAGGAAACTCATGGGTAAGGGTGAAAAGGTGGGGTAAGAGCCCACCGCGCCGGCCGCGAGGCCGGCGGCACGGTAAACCCCGTTCGGTGCAAGGCAAAATAGGCGACCGGGCGGCCCGCCCTTAAGTCGCGGGTATGCCGCACTCCCGAGGTCGCGCGCTCCGGGCAACCGAACACGCGGCACGAGGGAGCCCGCCCGTCGCGAGACGGGCGTGGAGAGAAATGACCGTCGATCCGGCGTCGCAAGGCGCCGGGGGACATAATCCGGCTTACAGCCCCGGGATCAGATTTTTCATTTTTCCGTGCCACA
>JAUWBD010000140.1 GCA_030605125.1 Verrucomicrobiota bacterium
CCCACCACGCGCCGGCCAGGCTCGGCGCGCTTCCCGCCGGGGTGGAGGTGGGGGTCATCGCGGGCGGATTTTCCTGGAACCCGCTCTTCTCGGCGCTGATCGAGGGCCCCGATGACGGGAAGGTCTCCGTGGCGCGCACCCACGTGCCCGGCGAGGCCGGACACCTCGTGCTGCCCTATTCGCACACCTGGCTGATGAACCGCGCGGAGACGCGCCGGCGGGTGCTGGCGTTTTTGCGCGACGGGCGTTTCGCGCCGCCGCCGGCCGAGGCCGGCGGGTAGCCGCGAGAGGCCGCGCCCACGGAGCCTCGTTCAGCGCTGGACGCGCAGGCGCAGGAAGCGGCGGCCCTCGGGGCCGAGGGGCACGGTGGCGCGCACGGTTTGCACGTCGTATTCGACGGCGATGACTTGTTCGCTGACGCCGCTCGTGCTCCAGGAGTCGGCGGCGAGGGTATCGCTCCACTCGACGAAGACGTCGAGCTCGGCGGCGGCGGCGAGGGCGCGCGGGTAGGTGAGCGCGAGGCTCGATCCGGTGCGCTCGATCGCGGTCGGCGAGGAGGCGGGGTGGGCGGGGTGGAGCCCGGTGGCGAACTTGAGGAGGTTGGGCAGGCCGTCGCCGCGCGGCGCGGCGGTGTCGGCGGCGTCGCCGGTGTTGGCGGTGGTGCCGAAGTGCTGGAGGCGCCATAGCTCCAAGGCCGAGGGGATGCTGTGCGTGTGCGGCGGCAGCTGCGCGGTGGTGAGCGTGAAGGTGTTGGCGCCGTAGGTTTGGCCGGGGGTGTGGAACTCCTGCGCTCCGACGACCACGCGGCCCACGGTGTCGGGAAGGCGGAAGTTGCTCATGCCGTCGCCGCCGTAGATGTTCTGGAACAGCGAATAGAGGGCCTGGTGGCTCGGGATGGGGAGCTGGACGCCCTCGAGCGGGAGCAGCCCGAGGGCGGATTGTTGGTCGGGCGGGACGGGGGCGGCCATGATGCGCACGTCGCCGAGAAAGGGGTCGGTGGTGATCTCGTTCCCCGGATAGGAGCCCTGCACGCAGATGAAGAACGGCAGCGCGAGGGAGTCCTGGATGTTGTTAACCGGAGTGCTCGTGCCGGTGGACGCGGTGGTGCCGGACGGCAGCTCGTGGGCGTGTGGCGGCAGGTGGGCGGCCTGCAGCGTGATGGAGTTGCCGCCGTGCCCTATGCCACCGCGCGGTTGGGTATCGAAGGTGACGTGAGAGACGCCCGAGCCGACCAGCACCCGGCCGCGCAGGTCGGGCAGCATGAAGTTGCTCATGCCGTCGCCGCCGAAGGAGACGCCGACGCGCGAGTAGAGCGCCATGTTTTGCGAGATGGGCAAGGTCTGCCCTTGGCACAGGCGAGCGTTGCCTTGGGGCGGATTGACGCCCGCGAAAAGGACGATCTCGGTGAGGCTCCAGAACGGGGCGTTGGAGATCACGATCAGGTGGTGCAGCGCGAGCCCGCTTTGGCGGTTGTCGAAGGGCGCGTTGCCGCCAGCCGAGCCCGAGACGACGTCGCCGGACAGGGTGTGGGTGTGGGCGGGCATCTGGGCCGGCTGCAATGTGGTGAGCGAGGAGCCGACGACCGTGCCGAGCGGCAGATCCGCGCCAGTGCCGACGGGCACGCGGCCCCGCAGATCGGGGAGGCGAAACTTGTCCCAGCCGTCCGAGCCGTAGGTGTAGAAGAGCACATTGAATAGCGCCTCGTATTGGTTGATCGGGAGCGCGCGGCCGTC
Source organism: Verrucomicrobiota bacterium (assembly GCA_030605125.1). Classification (GTDB taxonomy): domain Bacteria; phylum Verrucomicrobiota; class Verrucomicrobiia; order Opitutales; family Opitutaceae; genus IMCC26134_A. The sequence continues at coordinate 1,734 of JAUWBD010000140.1, forward strand.
GCAGGGCAACCAGCCGGCGGGGAGCTGGCGACCGGCGAAGAGCCGGATCTCGCCAAGGTGCGGGTCGCCGTGGCGGTCGAGGTGCGCGCCGTCCCACGGATAGACCCCATCGACGCAGATCATGTAGTTCAGCTCGAGGCTCGGCTGGCGATTGTCGATCACGGCCCCGGCCCCTGCCGGACCGGTGACGCCCGCATAAAGCGTGGAGGCGAAGACAAGCAGCAGGCCGGACGCGCCCAGCCGGAGAAAGTGCGAGAGATTCCGCATGGTGAGGGTCATGCGGACTCACGGGGGTTTGTTATCGCAAGCAGCCACCTCGGCGCCCCGGGTGTTTTACTGGTCGTTTGCGTTAAGCAGGTGGAGCGCGGGTGTAGGGCGTGACGGCGAGGCAAAAAAAACCGCACCCGAAACCGGGTGCGGCAAAAGGGGAGACTGAGCTAAAGTCGAGAAGGCTCAGTAGTCGTTGGCCGTGAGGGCGCCCCAGAGGATCTTCACCTGGGTGCCGGAGGGCTTGCCGGCGTTGCCGACCATCTCGTTGGTGTTCACGTCCACGCTGGCGATGGGGGCGGGCTGGTAGGCGCCGCGCTCGATCTCCACCAGGCCGCCAAGCACGTTGGTGCGGCTGCCGGAGCGGGTTTTTTGATGGGCGCAACCGGAGAGAACGGCGACGGCGACGAGAACGGTAAGGGGCAGAAGGGCCTTTTTCATAGGGGGAAGGGGAGTAGAGATGGGAGGTGAGCGCATCCTTTGCAAGCACCCTCCGCACCGCAAGGGGCATCGGAAAAAAGCAGGGCCCGCCGATTACCCCTAAACGGCGGGCCCTTTTCTTTTCTGGTCCGGCTCATCGGCCGGACATCCATGTTACCCCTTAAAACCCTGCCGAAGCAGGGAAGTGTTTGTAAGAACACCTCCATGAAAGCAGCGGCCGTGCCAACACCGCCACCCAGTGATTTATTTCATCAGGCCGCCGCCCGAGCCGCGAAGACGCGGCGCAGGATATCGACCGACTCCGCCAGCTCGGCCTCGGTGGCCACGAGCGGCGGGAGCAGCCGGATCACGTTGCCGCCGGCCAGCGGGCAGAGCAGCCCCGCCTCGCGCAGCGCCGCGATATAGGGCGCGGGGTCGCCGGTGAGTTGGAGGCCGACCATGAAGCCGAGGCCGCGCACGCCGGTGCACTGGGAGGGAAACTCGGCCGCGAGCTTCGCCAGCGCCGCGTGCCACGGGCCGCTCCTGCGCGCGACGTGTTCGCAGAGTTTCTCGTCGCGGATGATGTCGAGCGTCGCCAGCGAGGCCGCGCAGGCGAGAGGCGTGCCGCCAAAGGTGGTGCCGTGCATGCCGGGCTGGAAGAGGTCGGCCGCGCCCTCGCCGATCCAGATCGCGCCGATCGGGAAGCCGCCGCCGAGGCCCTTGGCCATGCCGATGGCGTCGGGCCGCACGTCCGCGTGCTCGAAGGCGAAGAATTTGCCGGTGCGGCCCACGCCGCACTGCACCTCGTCGAGCATGAGGAGGAGGTTGTGGCGATTGCAGAGCTCGCGCAGGCCTTGGAGAAACTCGGTCGTCGCGGGGTTCACGCCGCCTTCACCCTGGATCGTCTCGACGAAGATCGCGGCGGTCTCCGCGTCGATCAACGCCTCGAAGGACGCGAGGTTGTTCAGCTCGCCGAAGGCGAAGCCGGGCACGAGCGGGCGGAAGCCCTTTTGGATTTTTTCCTGCGGGGTGGCGCTCATGCCGCCGAAGGTGCGGCCATGGAAGGCGTTCTTCGCGCAGATCACCTTGTGGCATTTGCCCTCCTCGCCGCTTTTGCGGATGCCGTGCAGGCGGGCGAGCTTGAGCAGGCCCTCGTTGGCCTCGGCGCCGGAGTTGCAGAAGAAGACGCGTCCCGGGCCGGCGTGTTGGACGAGACGCTTGGCGAGCTCGCCCTGGAGCGGGTTGCGGTAGAGGTTGCTCACGTGCACGAGCGTGGCCGCCTGCTCGGTGACGGCCTTCACCCAGCGCGGGTGGCAGTGGCCGACGGCGTTTACGGCGATGCCCGAGGCGAAGTCGAGGTAGCGTTTGCCGGAATCGTCCCAAACGCGGCAGCCCTCGCCGCGCGCCAGGGTGATGGCGGGACGGCCGTAGTTGCGCAGCACATGCGCATCATACGCGGCCTCGGTGGCGGTCTGGGTGAGCTGGGTGGGAGACATGGAAATTTATGATTTATACCGGCAGCTAAAAAAGATTCAGACTTTAACCACAGATTACACGGATGGACACAGATGGGGCAAAGGCAGGACTTTTACCGCGGATCACGCGGATGGGCGCGGATAATGACTGGGGAACAACCTGCTTTTTATCCGTGGTATCTGTGCGATCTGTGGTCAAATCTTAGGTTCCCAAAGTCTAGTTCTTCACAGCCGTCGGTATTAGGATTGATGATTTATGATTGGGAGGCGGCTCGGGCTGCGAGGCGCGGCTTTGGGGCGGCGCCTTCGGCAAAATCATCAATCCTCAATCATAAATCATAAATGGCCGCGCCGCGCGGCCCTAGCCCTGCACGATCTCGGTGCCGATACCCTTGTCGGTGAAGATTTCGAGCAAGAGCGAGTGCGGCAGGCGACCGTCGATGAAGTGCACGCGTTGCACGCCCTCCTGGAGGGCGCGCACGGCGCTCATCACTTTCGGGCGCATACCCTTGTCGATCACGCCGCGTTTCTTCAGGTCGTCCACCTGCGAGTGCTTGAGCGTGGAGATGAGCGACTCGGGATCGCTCGGGTTGGCGAGCAGGCCGGGCACGTCGCTCATATAGACGAGGCGGCGGGCGCGCAGGGCGGCGGCCACGCGGCCGGCGACAAGGTCGGCGTTGACGTTGTAAGGCTTGCCGTCGCGGCCCTCGGCCACGGGCGAGATCACGGGCACGTAGCCTTCGGCGATCTCCTTCTTGATGAGCTTCACCTTCACCTCGACGACCTCGCCGACGTAGCCGAGGTCCACGGGCGCGCCGTTGTCGTCCACGGTGAGTTTTTCGCAGACGAGCACGGTGTCGCCGGCGAGGCCCTTGGGCTTGGCGCGGGCGAGGGAGATGGCGGCGCAGACGTCCTTGTTCACGATCTCGTCGAGCGTCTTCTTCACGATCGCGACCGCGGGCTCGTCGGTGATGCGCATGCCGTTGGGAGCGAAGGCGGCCTTCAGGCCCGATTGCTCCATGGCCTTGGTGATGGCTTTGCCGCCGCCGTGCACCACGACGACGTTGATGCCGCAGGCGGCGAGAAAGGCGATGTCGTAGGCCACGCGGTTGCGCACCTCGGGGTCGGGGTCGTCCATGAAGCTCCCGCCGTATTTCACGACGAAGGTGGAGCCGCGGAAATCTTGGATATAGGGCAACGCCTCGAGGAGGACCTTCGCCTTGGCGGTGATTTCGGAGACGTTCATCAAAAAAGGAGAAGGGTCGGGTAAAACAGCGCGCGGCGGGTTTACCATCTCAAAACGGACCGGGCGCGGCGCGGACTTGGCGTAGGGGGCCCGCCGGCCGAGCGACCAAAGCGGGCGCGCCGCGTGATGTGTCCCGCCGGTTCGACAATTCTCCGCCCTTGGCGCATGGGTGCCTGCTCCCTCAGACTAGCTCCATGCGTCCCGGCCTCGACACCCGTCCCGACTTCCCCGTTCTCGACCAGCAGGTCAACGGCAAGCCCCTGATCTATCTCGACAACGCCGCGACCGCGCAAAAGCCCCGCCAGGTGATCGAGGCGATCTCGGCCTACTACGAGCGCGACAACTCCAACGTCCACCGCGGCCTCCATGCCCTCTCGATGCGCGCCACCGAGGCCTACGAAAAGGCCCGCGCACGCGTCGCCCGCTTCATCAACGCCGCCGATCCGGCCGAGGTCGTCTTCACCGCCGGCACGACCGATTCGATTAACCTCGTGGCCCAGACCTGGGCCGTCGCCAATCTCCGCCCCGGCGACGAGATCCTGCTCACCGAGATGGAGCACCACTCCAACCTCGTGCCCTGGCAACTCGCCGCCGCCCGCGCCGGCGCCGTCATCCGTTACCTGCCGATCGCCGGGGCCGACGCCGAGCACGGCCTCGATCTCGCGCGCCTCGACGAATTTCTCACGCCGAAGGTCAAGCTCTTCGCCTTCACCCATCTCTCCAACACCCTCGGCGTCGTAAATCCCGCCGCCGAGCTGTGCCGCCGCGCCCGCGCCGTGGGCGCCCTCACCCTGATCGACGCCGCGCAATCCGTCGGCCACGAGACCCTCGACGTGCGGGCGCTCGGCTGCGACTTCCTCGCCTTCTCCGGCCACAAGATGTGCGGCCCCACCGGCGTCGGCGCGCTTTACGGGCGTCGTGAACTTTTGGATACGATGCCGCCCTGGCGCGGCGGCGGCGGCATGATCGAGAACGTCGAGTTCGTCGGCTCCACCTGGAAGCCCGCGCCCGAGCGTTTCGAGGCCGGCACCCCGAACATCGCCGGCGCCATCGGCCTCGCCGCCGCCTGCGACTACCTCGACGCCCTCGGCCGGCCCGCGATCTCCGCGCACGACCACCGCCTCGGCGAGCTGGCCCGCGCCGCGCTCGACGAGCTGGGCGCGCCCGGCCTCCGCGTGCTCGGCCCGCGCGCGGGCGAGCCGCGCGCGGGCATCGTGAGCTTCGCCTTCGCCGGCATCCACGCGCACGACGTGATCACCTTCGCCGACCAGCAGGGCGTGGCGCTGCGCGGCGGGCACCATTGCAACATGCCGATGATGAAAAAGCTCGGCCTGCCCAGCACCGCGCGCGCGAGTTTTTATCTCTACAACACCGAGGAGGACGTCGCCGCCTTCGCCGCCACCATGCGCAAGGTGGTGCGGTTCTTCGGCTGAGCGGGCCCGGCATCGGCGTCGGCGAGCGCCTGGCCGCGCGACCGATCAGCCGCCGATCATTCGGACCAGGATGTAGATCACCACGGCGCCGAACAGGCCGCCGCCGAAGAGCAGGTAGATGATCGGGAAGCCGATCGCTCCGCGCGGAGCCGTGGTGCCGGGACGAGGGGGGAGGAGGGGGATATTGGGCGTTTTCATGTGGCAAGCTATCACCGCGCGTCGTCGCCCGCCATGGGACCCGGCCCCGAAGCGCTCGCCGGTTTCCCGCCGCCCGGGGTGAATCCGGCCTGAAACCGGCCTTGCCCCGTTCCCTCCGACCGCAACTCTCGCGGCGCATGCCGCTTCGCCACCTGCTTTCCCAGAATCGCGCCTGGGCTCAATCGATCACCGAGCGCGACCCGAACTTTTTCCAGACCCTCTCCAAGCAGCAGACGCCCGAATACCTGTGGATCGGCTGCTCCGACAGCCGCGTGCCGGCCAACGAGATCATCGGCCTCCTGCCCGGCGAGGTCTTTGTCCATCGCAACATCGCCAACGTCGTCGTCCACGCCGACCTCAACTGCCTCTCCGTGCTTCAATACGCCGTGGACGTGCTGAAGGTGAAACACGTCATGGTCGTCGGCCACTACGGCTGCGGCGGCGTGCGTGCCACCCTGCGCTGCGATCGCGTGGGCCTCGCCGACAACTGGCTGCGCCATGTGCAGGACGTGAAGACCAAGCACGAGGCCTGCCTCTGCGCCCTTCGCGAGGAGGACGCCCGCGTGAACCGTCTTTGCGAACTCAACGTCATCGAGCAGGTGCAGAACGTCTGCCAGACCACCGTGGTGCGCGACGCCTGGGAGCGCGGCCAGTCGCTCCTGGTGCACGGCTGGATCTACGGGCTCAAGGACGGCCTCCTGCGCGATCTCAAGGTCACCGCCGCCAGCGCCGAAGAAGCCGAGACGAGCTACAAGGCCGCCGTCGCCGCGATGAGCGAGTGACGGCGATCGCGCGCGTGCGCGCTCACACGCGCAGCACGCGCAGGCCGAGGTCGGGGTCGAGCAGGCCCACCGCGGTCTGGGCGGCGTCGAGGCACCAACTGCGATCCTTGCGGCGCGGATCGCGCCCGCGCGTGTGGCCGACGAGCTGCGGCAGGGGCAGGTCATCGACAAACTCCTGGTCCCAGTCGAGCCAGAGCACGCCGCCCACCGGCGCGTCGCGCCCGCCTCGCGCCGGGCCGATGGCGAAAAGCGGTCCTTCTTCGCCGCGTGCGAGCCAGCCGGCCCAGGCCGCGTTGGCCCCGCGGATGAACGCCTCCACCTGCAAGGCCGGCTCGGGCGAGGCGCTCCAAGGCCAGATGCGGCGCGACACGCCCGCGTGGCTGAGCAGGAAACCGTGCGCGACGGCGGCCAAGCCCCAGGTGCGCAGGAAAGCCGAGGGCCAGGCGCCGAGCAGGCGCGCGTAGCTCGGGGCCGCGGGCTGGGCGGCGTCGAGCTTGGCCACCGAGGCCTCGTCGCCCGCGAGGAGGAAGCGCGCCCGCAGATGCGCCATGCGCAGCGCCTCCAGGTCGTGGTTGCCGGCGAGAAACACGCAGCCGTGCGGGTGCGTCTCGGCCAGCTCGGGCAGGCGCTCGGCCACCGCCCGCAGCGCCGCCTCGCCCCGCCACTGCGGGTTGATGGCGTCGGCGTGGTCGCCGAGGAAGCAGAGCGTCGCCTCCTCCCGGCGCGCCAGCGCGACCGCGCGATCAAGGAAGCCGAGGTCCTGGTGGACGTCGGGCACCACGAGCACGGGGCGGTTTGGGCTGAATTCGAGGAGCGGTGTCACGGGCTGGTGGTTTGCATGGGGACCGGGCTTGGGCGATCAACCCCAAAGGGAAGGGGTGAGAACGGACGGGTTAAGGACACACCGGCGCATGCTTTGTGCCAAGGCGTCGGAGCCCGCGTCGGGGCTTGGCGGACGGCGGATTTGCCGCAGGCTGCGCGACGTTTTGAGCGAAAACGGTTTTACCAAGATCTCGCAGGTGCGACTGAGCGGCGGCGCGGGCGGCGCGGTGAAGGCGCTGCGCGGCTTCGACAAGTCGCGCCACAACGTGCCCGACGCGGTCAACGCCGCCACCCAGGCCTTCCTCGCCCGCCTCTGCGCGGCCGAGCTCGCGGAGGAGGCCGAGGCGATGTTTCAAAACGCCCGCGCCGCCCTCGGCTACAAACGCGCCGGCATCTCGCTCGATGTCGGCGCGGGCCTGGCCACGCTCACGACAAAAGACTTTTGCTGGGAACTCGCCTACGCCCTCGAGCCCGCCGATCCCGCGCGCTACGCCGCCACGCGAACCCTGCACAACCTGCGCTCGGCCGATTTGGTGCGGCTGCCGGAGTTCGACGGGCTCTTCGCGCGGCAGTTCGACGCGGTGGTCTTCGACCTCGTGCGCGGCGTGCGCGTGGAGGCGGTGATCGACGCGGTGGAGGCGCTCGACCCCGAGGCGGAGGGCGCGCTGCGGGTGGATTATCCTTCGGATTGCAGCCGCTGCGTGCTCAGCGCGCCGGGGGTGACGGCGCGCGTGGAGTGCGATGGCGCCACGCTCGCCATGCGCCTTTCACGCGCCGGCTCTCCGGCCGAGTGCCTCGCGGAGTTTGCCGCGCTGCGAGAGGCCTTCCGGTTGAGCAAAGACGCGACGCTCGCCGGCCTGATCGGTTGAGCCGGCGGGCGCCCGCGGGCGGGCTGAGGTCACGGCGCCAGATCGAGTGGAGCCGCGTCCCGGCGCGGCTCCCAATCGGCGAGCAAGGCCAGGGCCGGGCCGTGTCCGGGCGAGTGGCGGACGACCTCCTTGACCAGCACGAGAGCGTGGGCGCGGTGCGCGGGCGCCTCGGCGTCGATCTCGCGGGCGAGGGCCAGCAGGCGGGCCGGCGCCTCGCGGTCGCGCGCGAGGGTGGCGCGGGCGAGGAAACGCAGCCGCAGGCCGTCGTCGCCCCGCGCGCGCAGCGGCAGCTCGAGCGCCTCGAGGCGCGCCTCGGCTGCGGGCAGCCAGGCCGGCCGCGCCCGGCGGGCCGCGGCGAGGAGCGCGAGCGCGCCCTCGGTATCCCCGGAGCGGATACGCGTGGAGAAGGCCGCCGCCAGCGCGTCGGCGGAGGCGAGCTCGGGCGGCGCCACGGCGGGGGCGGGCTCCGGCTCGGGCGCGGAGGCGGCGAGCGCCGCCTCGATCCGTTCGCGCAGGGCGACGATGCCGCGGGCGTTTTGATACGGCCCCTCCGCCAGGGTGAGGATCTGGCGCGCGGTGGCGGGGCGGCCGGCCTCGAGCAGGGCCTCGAGCACGAGGCGATAGAGGCGGAGCGTGCCGGGGCGGTCGGTGATGATCTCCACCAGGGAGGCCTGCGTGCCCGAGGCGGCGTCGAGGCAGGCGCGGGCCAGACGGGCGGCGGTCTCGAGCCAGGCGAGCTGCACCTCGCCGAGCGCGGGGCCGGGCGAGGCGCGCACCGCCTCGGTCCTGGCCAGAAGCGTCGGCCAATCGCGGGCGGAGAGCGCGAGCTGGAGGCGGGCCCAGTGCACGGGGCGGGCGGAGAGGCCGCGCTCCTGCAGCGCCGCCTCGAGGAGTTCGAGCGCCTCGTGGTCCCGGAGTTCGAGCGCGGTGGTGGCGGCGGCGGCGTAGGCGGCCGGCGAGGCTCCGTGGCGAAAGAGAAGCTCGTTGAGCGCGGCACGCGCGGCCTCGGGTCGCGGGGCGAGGCGGTTTTGGGCGTAGGCGTAGAGGAGGGCGTCGGGCTTGGCGGGGGCGAGCGCGCGGAGGCGGGCGAGGGTGGCGTCCATCGCCGCGTGGTCGCCGGCCTCGCGACGGGCGCGGACGAGGAGGCGCAGCGGTTCGGGCGCGCGGGGTGCGGCGGCGGCCCAGGCCTCGGCCTCCGCGGTCGCCTCGGCGACGCGTCCGGCATCGAGGAGCGCGAGCAGGCGCTGCTCGCGCCGCAGCGGGTGGCCGGTGGGCAGGGTGTTCTCAAGGTGGGCGAGGGCCTCGTCCGCGCGGCCGGCGGCGCGCAGGGCCCTGACAAGCTCGCGGTCGATCCAGTCGGCGTCGCCGGCGGGGCGCGCGGAGGTGGGGGCGGCTTCAAGCACCGCCCGGGCGCGGCGCACGAGGGCGACGCGGTCCTCGGGGCGGTCGGCGTCGGCGGCGAGGGCGAAGGCGAATTCGAGGTGGTCGCGGCCGGGGTATCCGTGGGCGAGTCCCTCGTGAAGGATCTGTTCGGCCTGGGCGCGCAGGCGCAGCGCGGCGTAGAGGCGCGCGAGCTCGAGGCGGGCGTCGTGGTCGGCGGGGTTTTTCGCCACGCCGAGGCGGAGCAGGCCAAAGCCGCGGGCAAACTCGCCGCGGGCGATGAAGTCGCGCCCTTGGGCGGCAAAGCCTTCGCCTCGCAGGCGATCGAGCCCGGACCAGCGCGTGGGCAAGGCGAGGTCGAGGTAGCCGACGCGGTTGTGCGGGTTGGCGCGGTCCCAGCGGTGGAGGACGACGCCGGCGCCGGCGAACCACGCGACGCAAACGGCGGCGGCGCCCCAGGCAAGCAGGCCGCGCACGCTCAGGTGCAGGCCGTGGTGCAGGTATTTTTTCCAGTAGGAGGGGAGGGCGCCGGCGGGCAGGATGCTTGGGCGCGCGGGATCGGGGAGCCGGTGGAGATTGAAAAGCCCGAGCCGCCAACGACCGTCGGGCTGCGGCGGCGTGGACCAGACGAAGCGGATTTTTTTGAGCGCCATGCCCGTGTTAGCACAGGTGGCGCGGCGGGGCCGGGCAAGGCGGCCGGGATCGGGAAATCCAGGAGCCGAAGGGCGGGGGAACTACCGCGCCTCCCGCCACTCGGGCGAGGCGTAGTGCTCGGTGAGCGCGTCGAGCTCGCCCTCGGCGAAGTCGGGCCAGGGGGTCTCGGCGGCGGGCAGGGCGAGGGTCTCGGCGAGCGCGGAGGCGAAGGCGCCGTGAAACGTATCCCAGTCATGGATACGCGGGGCGGAGGTGCGGAGGACGGAGCCCTGGAAGAGGAGGCCGTCCTTGGTGCGTTTTTGCGCGGCGCCGGCGATCTTTTGGCCGGTGTCGGGGTGGATGACGTCGAAGAGCTCGGGGCGCGTGAAGCACACGGAGGGGCCGGCGGCGGCGGAGCAGTTTTCCCCCTCGGCGGGTTTTTCGCAGCGGTCTTTCAGCGCGGCGGGCTGGCCGCAGGCGCGGAGCGCCCCGGCGAGGGCGGCGTGGACGGCGCGGTAGCTGTCGAGGGCGCGGGCGGCTTCGAGGGCGTGGCCGCGCGGGAGCACGAGGGCGTAGGTCCAGTCGTCGCGGTGATCCACGAGGCCGCCGCCGGTGGGGCGGCGGACGAGCTCGGCGCCCTCGGCGTCGGAGGGTAGGGCCGAGCGCACCCAGGCGATCTTTTGCGAGTAGCCGAAGCTGAAGGCCGGGCGGTGCCAGCCGTAGGCGCGAAAGCGGGCGTGGTCGCGGGCCGGGTAGCGTTTGAGCAGGAGAAAATCGGCCGCCATGTTGGCGGCGGCGGAGTCGCTGCGGCTGGGGAGCAGGTCGAGCATCACGAGGCGGACGGGCGGTGTTTTTTAACCGCGGATGGCGCGGATGGGCGCGGATAAAGGCAGGAGAAGCTTTTTCTATCCGTGATAATCCGTGCCATCGGTGGTCGAAGATTTGGTTTGGTATCCGCGTCCATCCGCGAAATCCGCGGTTAACCCTTTCCGGGCTCAGCCGAGCGAGGCGAACCAGGCGCGCACGGGCGGGGGGACGATGAGTTGGTCGAGTTGGGCGTCGAAGGTTTCGAGCGGGGTCTTGAGCGCGCCGGCGAGGGGCTTGCAATCAAGCGTGAGGTCGGCGGGGCGGCGCGCGGCGGAAGGATCGTCGGCGCGGCTGATCTCGGCGATGGGCGCCTGCTCGGGCGTGAGCTTGAACCGGGCGCGAATGCGCCTGGCCAACTCGACGCGGGAGAGGGGCTCGGCGCCGGCCCAGTGGAGCACGCCGCGAAAGTCGCGTCGCTCGCAGAGCTCGCACATCGCCTCGGCGAGGTTGCCGGCGGTGCAGGGCTGGCGGATCTCGTCGCGGTAGAGGCGCGGCGTCTTGCCCGCGGCCCAGTCGGCGAGGAGGCGCTCGTGCAGGCTGCGCGCGCCGGAGGGGCTGTTGCCGGTGAGAAGCGGGGCGCGGAGGGTGACGGCAAACTCGGGCGCGGCGGCGTGGACCTGTTTCTCGGACTCGAGTTTTTGCCGGCCGTAGAGGTTGAGCGGACGCGGCGCGGAGCCGACGGAGTAGGGCGGGGCGTCGCCGGGGAAGACCTGCTCGGTGGAGACGTGCACGAGCCGCGCGCTGAGGTGGTGGGCGAGGCGCGCGAGGGTGGCGGGCAGCACGACGTTGAGTTGCTGCGAACGCACGGGGTCGGCCTCGCAGTGGGCGGGCTCGGAGACGGCGGCGCAGTTCACGATGGCGTCGGGAAACAGCTCCAGGGCGAGGCTGGTGAGCGCTTCGGGATCGGCGAGGTCGAGCGCGCGCTTCTCGGCGAGGCCGGGGATGGAGAAGGTGGCGCGGCCGACGAGGCCGACCACCTGGTGGCCGCGACGCGAGGCGGATTCGGCGAAGGCGGCGCCGACGAGACCGGAGGCGCCGGTGAGGAGGATTCTCATGGGAAAGGGAGGAGGTGAACCGCGAAGAGCGCGAAGGGACGCGAAGGAGGAAAGATCAGGTGGAAGCGGGTGGCGGCGGAGGGAGAAGCTCGGGCGAGACGTGCCAGCGCGCGCGCCAGCGGGCATGGCCGGTTTTCTTGTGGGTGGCGCCGCTCAGCTCGAGCGTGAGCAGCGCGCACTTTTTCAAGATGAAGAGGTCCGGGCGGGCCTTGCCGCGCACGAGCAGGGAGGCGAGGGCGGAGAGGTGCGGCTCGTGGCCCACGATCGCGATGTCGCCGCGGTCCTTCGGGTGGAGGTGCAG
>JAUWBD010000026.1 GCA_030605125.1 Verrucomicrobiota bacterium
GCCGGCGGGGGCGGTCCAGGCGAGTTCGGGGCCGCTGGCGGTGTTGACGGGGGTGTTGCGCATCATCGCGTCGGCGTCGGCCCCGCCGGCGAGGGTGGGGTGGCCGGGCGGGAGCTGCGCCATGTCGCCGGCGGCGCCTGCACCGGAAAGCGTCGGGTGGCCGGGCGGAAGCTGCGGGGTCCCGCCCGGAGCCGGGGCGGTCGCGGGGGCGCTTTCCTGAACAGGCGGCTTTCTCACCGTGTAAGTGCGTGGTTCCTCGCGTTGGCAGGCGGAAAGGATCAGGGAGCCGAGGAGAACGAGGACGACGGAAACGGAGGGGCTGCGCATGGTGAAAACAGGAAAAACGGGAAGGTGTCGTCGGAGACCCCGCCGAGAGCAACCCATTCCGGCCGATTATGAACAAGGGTCCGGCCTGTAATGAGACTGTCATGCTTGTGCCGGAGGATGCGCATGAGCAGGTTGCGGATCATGGATCTGCACACGATGGGAGACACGGCGTATTTGGTGAGCTTTCCCGGTGAGCCGGACGCCGCGTTGCTTGCGAAAGTGCGGGCCCTCGCCGCGGCGCTCGCCGCCGACCGCTTGGAGGGCGTCACGGAAATCGTGCCCGCCTACGGAAGCGTGGGCGTGATCTACGAGCCCGAGCGGGTGCGGACTTCGCACGGCGAGCTGCCTTGGCGCGTGGTGGGCGAGTGGTTGGAGCGGCACCTTTCCGGCAAGGGCGCGGGGGCGCCGCGCGCGGCGCGAAAGCCGCGGGAGCACATCGTGCCGACGGTTTACGGCGGCGAGCACGGGCCGGACCTCGAGGTGGTGGCGAAGCACGCCAAACTCGACTCGGCGGAGGTGGTCAAACTGCACGCGGGCGCGATCTATCACGTGGCGGCGATCGGGTTTAGCCCGGGCTTTCCCTACCTCGTCGGATTGCCCCCGAAGCTCGCGACTCCGCGCCGGGCGACGCCGCGGCTGCGCGTGCCGGCCGGCGCGGTGGGGATCGGCGGGGCGCAAACCGGGATCTATCCGCGCGAGTCGCCGGGTGGATGGCAGGTGATCGGTCGCACCGGGCTGGAGTTGTTTGATCCCGGGCGCACGGAGGGCCCGGCGCTTTTCGCGGCGGGGGATCGGGTGCTGTTTCGGGCGGTGGAAAAACTGGAGCCGGCGTCGGCGCGCGACGAGGCCCCGGCCCGGGCCGTGGAGGGCGAGGCCGCGGTCCGCCCGCGGGCGGCGGAGCCGAGCGTGGAGATCGTGAAACCGGGCACGCTGACGACGGTGCAGGACATGGGGCGCCGGGGCTTCGCCGCGCTCGGGGTCGGGCTCGGCGGCGCGCTCGATCCGTGGGCGGCGGCGGTGGCGAACCTCGCGGTGGGCAACCCGCCCGAGGCGCCGCTGCTCGAGTGCACCTACGTGGGGCCGGTGTTGCGCTTTTCCCACGCGACCGTGATCGCGGCGGTGGGCGCGGAGACGCCGGCGCTGCCCGCGGGGCGGCCGGTTGCGGTGCGCGCGGGCGAGGTGGTGGATTGCTCGGCGCTCACGCGGGGGGCGCGGCTCTACATCGCGGTGGCCGGCGGCCTGCGCGTGCCGCGGGTGCTGGGCGGCGCGGGCACGGCGGTGGGGGCGCGCTTCGGCGGTTTCGCCGGGCGCCCGCTCGCGGTGGGGGATCGTGTGGCGCATGGGCCGGGACTCGCCGAGGTGGCCGGGGTGGGGGCGAAGTGGCGCCTCGCCGCGCCGGTGCCCGCGCCCACGCGCAAGGAGACGGTCGAGGTGCGGCTGGTGCCGGGGCTGGACTGGGCCCGGATATTTAAACGCTTCGGCCCGGGCGGCGGGGGGCGCGCGGTGGAGTCCCGCAGCTTTCAGCTCAGCGCGAAGTCCGACCGCATGGGGCTGCGTCTCGCCGGCGAGCCCTTCGTGTTGCCCGGCGGCGCGGCCGAGCAGGTCTCGCGTCCGGTGGTGCCGGGCACGGTGCAACTGCCTCCCGACGGCCAGCCGATCATCTTGATGGCGGAAGGGCAGACCGTCGGCGGTTACCCGCAGCTCGGCCAGATCGCGTCGGTGGATTTGCCGCGGCTGGCGCAGGCGCGGCCGGGGGCGGAGATCGTTTTCAAGCTCAGCGACGTCTCCGCCGCGCAACAGGCGCGCCTGCGGGTGGCCGCGGATTTGAACAAGCTGCGCGTCGGGCTGGCGATGTGGCGGTGACCATGGGCGGCGCATCGGCAGTCTCGATCGACCTCAACGCCGATCTCGGCGAGGGCGGCGCGCAGGACGAGGCGCTGTTCGCGGCCGGCATCAGCTCGGCCAACATCGCCTGCGGCGCGCACGCGGGCGACGCCGCGACGATGGCGGCGGCCTGCGCGCTCGCGGCGCGGCATGGCGTGGCGATCGGGGCGCACCCGGGCTTCGCGGATCGCGAGGGCTTCGGCCGGCGCGAGCGGCTTCTTGGATTGGCGGAGCTGGGCTTGCTGCTCGCCGAGCAGATCCACGCGCTGCGCCGGCACGCCGATGCGGCCGGCCTGCCGATTCGCCACGTGAAGCCGCACGGCGCGCTCTACCATTTTCTGAATCGAGAGCGGGAGCATGCCTTGCTCTTCGCGGGATCGCTGCGGTCGCTCACGCCGGGCGCGGCGATCTTCGGGCCGCCGGAGGGCGCCTTGCGCGAGGCGGCGGAGGCGGCGGGGCTGCCCTTCGTGGCGGAGGGCTTCATCGACCGCGGCTACCGCGCCGACGGCACGTTGGCGCCGCGCGGCGAGCCGGGGGCGGTGTTGCACGACGAGAAGGCCGTGGTGGCCCAGGCGCTTGCGCTCGCGCGGGGCGGGCGCGTGGGCACGCTGTGCGTGCACGGCGACGGCCCGGGGGCGACGCGTCTGTTGCGGGCGGCGCGGGCGGCCTTGGCCGAGGCCGGGTTCAGGATCGCGGCGCCGGGGGCGTGAGCGGGGCGGGCGCGGCGAGCGGGCGGGAAGGCGCGAGCAGCAGCGCGACGCCGCCGAGCACGAGGAAGATCGAGTAAAAGGTGCCGCGGCTGAGGCCGAGGATCAGGCCGGCGTCGGGTTCGCGGAAGATTTCCGTGATCGAGCGGACGATCGCGTAGGCGATCAGGAAGACTCCGGAGATGCGTCCGGGCGCGCGGGAGAGCCAGTCGGTGCGGGCGGCGAGGGTTTGCAGGAGCGCGAGCAGGAGCAGGCCTTCGAGCGCGGCGGCGTAGAGCTGCGAGGGGTGCCGGGCGGGTATGAGCTCCACGGGCGTGCCGGGCACGGCGCTGGCGGGGAAGACGACGGCCCAGGGGGCGTCGCTGATCTTTCCCCAGAGCTCGCCGTTGATGAAGTTGGCCAGGCGGCCGAAGAAAAGTCCCGCGGGCGCGGCGGTGACGACGAGGTCGCCGAGGTGCCGCCACGAGACGCGGAAGGCGCGACCGCACCACCAGAGCGCGACGGCGACGCCGAGAAAGCCGCCGTGGCTGGCCATGCCGCCGTCCCAGACGCGGAGGATCTCGAGCGGTTCGCGCCAGAGCGTGGCGGGTTGATAAAAAAGGAAGTAGCCGAGGCGTCCGCCGACGAGCACGCCGACCACGAGCGCCGTCATGAGATCTCCGATACGCTCGTTGCTGAGCGGGGTGCGCCCGCGGCGCACGTGGACGGTGAGCAGCCACCAGGCGGCGGCGAAACCGGCGAGGTAGGCGAGGCCGTAGTAGCGGATGCCGAAACTCTCGCCGAAGCGGATCAGGAACGGGCTCAGATCGTGGACCCAGTGGGCGAGGGGAGGCGTCATGCGGCGGGGGGCGGCGGGGGCGCGGGCGGGATGGCGGGGCCGGGCGAGGGCGCGGCGGGGCCGGTGGTGGCGGAGGAGGTGGCCGGGGGAAGCGGGAAGGCCGGCCGGGTGAGGCCGCCGCGTGGACGCGAGGCCACGCGCACGCGGGCGAGCTCGCGCATGTCCACGGCGACGTCGTCCTTCTCGAAGATCTCGCGGCCGAGCAGGGTTTCCATGACGTCCTCGAGGCTGAGCACGCCGGAAGTGCTGCCGAACTCGTCGATCACGATGAGCAGGCGCTGGTGGGTCTCCAGGAAGAGGCGGAGGGCCTCGGCGGCGGTCACCGTCTCCGGAATGAAGTGTGCCGGTTGCATGTGCTTCAGGACGAGGTCGGCGTCCTGGTCGTTGGCCTTGGCCTTGAGCAGATCGCGGCGGCGCACGAGGCCGACGATGTCGTCGAGGTTGCGCCCATAGACGGGCATGCGGCCGAAGGAGACGTTGGGCGACTCGCGAAACACGTCCGCGATGGTGGCGCTCTGCCGCACGGCGCCGATGACGTTGCGCGGCGTCATGATCGAGCTCACCCGCACCTCGTCGAGGCGCAGGGCGTTGGAGATGATGTCGGACTCGTTTTGGCTCAGCTCGCCGTGGCGCGCGCCGCGCTCCGCGAGGAGGCGGATCTCCTCCCACGACTCCGGATCGCGGGCGGGCGTGCCGACGACCATGCGCACGATGCGTCCGCAGAGGTAGGTGATCGGCCGGAGCAGCCGCACCACGAGGGCGAGCGGGTAAACCATCGTCGGCTGGAGCGAGCGGCGGTGCACGACGCCGAGGTTCTTCGGGATGACCTCGGAAAACACCAGGATCGCGATGGTCATGCCCGCCGAGACGAAGCCGAGCGCGGCGCTGCCGTAGAGCCGGGTGGCGAGGCCGCCCACGGTCACCGAGCCGAGGGTGTTGGCGATGGTGTTGAGCGTGAGGATGCCCGAGCTCGTTTCCTCCAGCCCGTTTTTCAGCTTCTCGAGCAGGAGGCCGCGTTTCGGGTGCTGCTTTTTCAGCCCCTCGATCTCGCCCACCGTGGTGCTCAGGATCATGGCCTCCCAGAGCGAACACACGAAGGAGGCCGCGCAGGTGAGGAAGATCGCGAGAAGCAGGGCGGTCATGGGCAGGACTGGCGAATGATCGTCCCCGGGCCGGCGGCCAATCTCAAAACCAAATGCGCAAGTTACGTCATTGCCCTTGACGGTGAAGACGCGCGCCGGAAGATTTCGCGTTCTCCCCCTATTCGTTTGCGCATGAAATTTCCCCTAATCACCGCGGCGCTTCTGGCCGGTTTCTCCCTCACCTTTTTGTCCGGTTGCGCCGTTCTCACCAAGGGCTCCAAGCAGACGGTGGTCGTGCGCTCCACGCCGGCCGGCGCCACCGCCAAGATCAACGGCGTCGAGGTGGGCGAAACGCCTTTCCGCGTGAAGCTCCGTCGCGACGAAGTCTTCCGTATCGACCTTGAAAAGAACGGCTTCGCGTCCGAGTCCGCGATCATCCTGCCGTCTTCGAGCAACTACGACCAACGCTTCCTGCGCTGGGGCCTCGACTACGATCTCGGACGCGCCACCGATCTCGTTCCCGACGAGCTGTCGGTCGAGCTGACCCCGGCCCTCGGCGAATTCACCAGCGCCGACCGCTTCGAGGAGATGAGCGCCCAGATCGTGCGCGCCGACGCGATGCTCGCCAGCGGCGAGCTCTCCACCGCCGATCACCGCTACCTCGTCTCCCGCATCGTCGAGACCTACCATCGCCGCTAATCGGCCCCGAAAGATCCTCTTCATGAAAGGCGCCCTTCGCCGGGGCGTCTTTTTTGTTGCCCGTGTCGTTCGCCGCGGCGCCCCTATCGATTTGTTCCCATGAGCGATTTGCAACGCACTCCTCTTCGTGACTTCCATGCCGCCCACGGCGCCCGCCTCGTGGACTTCGCCGGCTGGGAGATGCCGGTCCAATACCGCTCGATCCTCGAGGAGCACAAGGTCGTGCGCCGCGCCGCCGGCCTGTTCGACGTGAGCCACATGGGCGAGGTGGACGTGCGCGGGCCGCAGGCGCTGGAGTATCTCGAGCACCTCGTCACCAACGAGGTCGCGAAGCTCCACCCCGGCCGCGTGCTCTACTCGCCGATGTGCCGCGAGGACGGCGGCACGGTGGACGACCTGCTCGTCTATATGCGCGCGCCGCAGGATTATTTTCTCTGCATCAACGCCGGCAACATCGCCGCCGACCTCGCCTGGATGCGCGCGCAGGCCGCCGCCTTCGACGTCACGGTGACCGATCGCAGCGCCGACTACGCGCTGCTCGCGATCCAGGGCCCGCGCGCCGCCGAGATCGTGCAATCGCTCACCGGCGCCAAGCTCGGCGCCGTCGGCTACTACCACTTTTGCGAGGGCACCGTGGCCGGCGTGCACTGCCTCGTCAGCCGCACCGGCTACACCGGCGAGGATGGCTTCGAGCTCTACCACGCGCCTGGCGACGCCCTCGCCCTGGCCGAGGCCCTGCTCGCCGCCGGCCGCCCCCATGGTCTCGAGCTCGCCGGACTCGGCGCGCGCGACAGCCTCCGGCTCGAGGCCGGCTACCCGCTCTACGGCCACGAGCTCTCCGCCGAGATTTCGCCGCTCACCGCCGGTCTCGGCTGGACGGTCAAGCTCGGCAAGGCCCGCTCCTGCGTCGGCCATGCCGCGCTCCTGCGCGAAAAGACGGAGGGCGGCGCGCGCAAGGTCGTCTTCTTCCGCACCGGCGACCGCCGTATCGTCCGCGCGGATACGCCCGTGCTCGGCCCCTCCGGCGCCCCGGTCGGCCGCGTGCTGTCCGGCACGCTCTCGCCGATCCTCAACGAGGCCATCGGCTCCGCCCTCGTCGAGACGCCCGCCGCGGCCGGTCCGCTGTCGGTGGACATCCGCGGGACCTCCATCGCCCTCCTCCCGGTCAAGCCGCCCTTCGTGCCGCTCAAGCAGGGCTGAGCCGGGCCCGGCACATCCGGCAAACAAAACCCTTCCCGCCCGCGCCGCTTCCCGCTCCGCTAGCGCCATCGACACCTTTCCCATGAGCAACATTCCCGCCGAACTTCGCTACGCCAAGTCCCACGAGTGGCTCCAGGTCGCCGCCGACGGCACCGCCCTCGTAGGCATCACCGACTACGCCCAGTCCAGCCTCGGCGACATCACCTTCGTGCAGCTCCCCAAGCCCGGCGCCAGCCTCTCCGCCGGCGCCTCCTTCGGGGTCGTCGAATCCGTCAAGGCCGCCTCCGATCTCTACGCGCCCGCCGACTGCACGGTGCTCGAGGTCAACACCGCCCTCGACTCGGCGCCCGAGACCGTGAACCGCGACCCCTACGCCGAAGGCTGGATGCTCAAGGTGAAGCTCGCCGGCCCCGTGCCCGCCGAGCTCCTCGACGCCGACGCCTACGCTAAACACGTCGGCTGATAAATCGCGCCGGTCGCCGCGGCGGGCGTAACCTCCCGCCGCCGCCGCGCGTCTGTTTTCGCCACTCGCGCGAAGCGGGGCGGAGACCGATCCGCCGATGGAGTTTTTTCGGGGCGCAAGCTTGCGAAGCCCGGCCCTCCGCTGCCCAGTGGGCGCAGCATGAAGCCGGCTCGTGTCGTTCCTTTTCTGATCGTGTTGTCATTTGCGCTGGGCGCTTGCCGATCGGGCAAAGACGCCGCGCCCTCGGGCCCCTCGGCCCGCTCCCCGCAGCGCGTGGAGTTTATCGAGCTGGCGCGCGACGACCTGCGCGAGACGCTGGAGGTCACCGGCACGCTCGAGGCCAACGATTCGATCACGCTCCATCCCGAACTGCCCGGCATCGTGCGGGAGATCGCCTTCGTGGAGGGCCAGTTTGTCGAGAAAGGCGCGCTGCTGGCGCGGCTCGACGACGCCGAGCTCCGCGCCCAGGTTGCCGAGGCCGAGGCCCGCGCCGATCTGGCGCGCATCAATCGCGAACGCGCCGACGCCCTTTCGCGCGACCGAACGATCTCGCAGGCCGAGACCGACCAGGCCCGCATCGACGAGCGCGCCGCCGCCGCGGCGCTCGAGCTGCTCCGCGTGCGCCTCGCCCGCACCCGCCTCGTAGCTCCGGCTTCGGGCGTGCTCGGCGCCCGCCGCCTCGCCGTCGGCGACTACGCCACGCCCGCCTCGGTGCTCACCACGCTCGATGACCTTTCCGTGCTCAAGGTCTCCTTTCGCGTGCCCGAGCGCAGCATTCCGCAGGTGCGGCCCGGCACGCGGATCACGGCCCGCGTGCGCCTCGGCAACGAGCCCGCGCCGGTCGAGACCGAGGGCGAGGTGTTTTTCGTCAGCGCGAGCATCGATCCCTCGATCCGCGCCAGCGAGGTGAAGGCCATCCTGCGCGATCCGCCCGAAAAACTTCGCCCGGGCATGTTCGCCTCGGTGCGCATCGTGCTCGCCACGCGCGAGCAGGTGCTGGTCGTGCCCGAGGCCGCGCTGCTCGCCGGCGTGCGCGGGGTGCAGCTCATCACCGTCGCCGAAAAGGACGGCAAACCCGTCGCGCGCTTCGTGAACGTGGAGACCGGCCTGCGCGTCGGCCCCCGTGTCGAGGTGCGCCCGGTGCCGCCCGCCACGCTCGAGGTCGGCCAGCGCATCATCTCCTCCGGCGTGGGCGCGCTCACGCTTTTCCCCGACGCGCCGCTCGATCCCGTGCCGGCCTTTGTCGAATTCCGTCCGATCGGGAGCGCCGCGCCATGATCCTTTCCGATCTGTCCATCCGCCGTCCGGTCGTCTGCATCGTCCTCGCGCTGCTGATCGTCACCGTCGGCTCGCTCTCTTTCCGGGGCCTGCCGGTCCGCGAGTATCCCGACATCGACGCGCCCGTCGTCTCGGTCTCCACCCGCTACCCCGGCGCCGCCGCCGAGGTGGTCGAGACGCAGATCACCGATCCGCTCGAGGAGCAGCTCAGCGCCATCGACGGCATCCGCCTCATGCGCTCCGACTCCTCCGAGGAGCGCTCCAACATCACCATCGAGTTCACCCTCGACCGCGACGTGGACTCCGCCGCCAACGACGTGCGCGACCGCGTGGGCCGCGTGATCGGGCGCCTCCCCGACGAGGTGGACCCGCCCATCGTCTCGAAGGCCGACTCGGACGACGATCCCATCATGGTGCTCTCGTTCAACTCCCCGCGCTTCACCCGCCTGGAGTTGGCCGAGCTCGCCGACCGCGTGGCCGTGCAGCGACTGCAAACCGTGCCCGGGGTCTCGCAGGTCGAGCTGCGCGGCTCGCGCTACGCCATGCGGCTCTGGGTGGACGCCGATCGCCTGGCCGCGCACCAGCTCACGGTGGGCGACATCGAGGCCGCCCTGCGCCAGCAAAACGTGGACGTGCCCAGCGGCCGCATCGAATCCCGCGCCCGCGAGTTTCCCGTTCGACTCCAAGGCCGCATCAACGAGGCCTCCGATTTCGAGAACCTCGTTCTCGCCACCCGCGACGGCTACCAGGTGAAGTTTCGCGACGTGGGCCGCGTCGAACTCGGCTCCAACGACTACCGCACCGACAACCGCTTCAACGGCCGCAACACCGTGGGCGTGCGCGTGCTTCGCCAGTCCCAGGCCAATCTCCTCGAGGTGGCCGCCGGCGTGAAGGCGATGATCCCCGAGATCCGCCGCAACCTGCCCGACGACGTCAACGTGGACATCGCCTACGACACCAGCGTCTTCGTGGAGCGCTCGGTGCGCGAGGTTTACCAGACGCTCTTCCTCGCCGGCGTGCTCGTGGTGCTCACCATCTTCGCTTTTCTGCGCGATTGGCGCGCCACGGTCGTCCCGCTGCTCGCCATCCCGGTCTCGATCATCGGCGCCTTCGCCGCGATGTCGTGGTTCGGCTTCAGCATCAACCTGCTCACGCTCCTCGCCCTCGTGCTCGCGGTGGGCCTCGTGGTGGACGACGCCATCGTGATGTTGGAAAACATCTATCGGCGCATCGAGAACGGCGAGGACCCGGTGCGCGCCGCGGTCTTCGGCGCGCGGCAGATGGCCTTCGCGATCATCGCCACCACGCTGGTGCTGGTCGCGGTCTTCGTCCCGGTCGCCTTCCAGAAGGGCAACACCGGTCGCCTCTTCTTCGAGTTTGGCATCACGCTCGCGCTCGCGGTCGGCGTTTCCAGCATCGTGGCGCTCTCGCTCACGCCGATGCTCTGCTCGCGCCTGCTCAAGCTGCGGCGCGACGAGCGTGGACAGCCCACGCACGGCTGGCTCTACCGCCGCACCGAGCCCGCCTTCGAGTGGCTCAACGCGCGCTACTCCCGCCTGCTCGAGTTCGCGCTGCGCGCGAAGGTCGTCGTGCTGCTCGCCGCGGTCGCGTTCTCCGGCCTCGGTTTCTTCACCTACACGCAGCTCCAGCGCGAGCTCACGCCGGAGGAGGACCGCGGCCTCTTCCGCCTCATCATGAACTTCCCGCTCGGCTCCAGCCCGGTCTATGCCTCGGCCTACGCGGGCGAGGTGGAGAAGGTGCTGGCCGAGACGCCCGAGGTGGAGCGCTGGTTCCGCAGCACCGGCGGCGGCCTCTTCGGCGCGGCCAGCCGCGGCTTCGCCTTCGTGAGCCTCAAGCCCTGGGAGGAGCGCGAGCGCACCACGCAGGAGGTCATCCAGGATCTGCGCGTGAAGCTGCGCGAAAACACCGGCGGCCTGATGATCGCTTCGCCCGTGCGCCCGCTCGGCGGCCGGCGCGCCGGCGCGGGCGGCGTGCAACTCGTGCTGCAGGGCGCGGATTACGACGAGCTCCGCGCCACCGCCGACCGCTTCGCCGAGGAGCTGCGCGGCAGCCCGGTGCTCGGCCAGATCCGCATCGAGCCGCAGCCCAACAAGCCCCAGCTCGACGTGCAGATCGACCGCGCGCGCGCGGCGGACCTCGGCGTGCCCGTGGTCGAGATCGCCGCCACGCTGGAATCGCTTTTCGGCGGACGGCAGGTGACGCGTTTCCGCCGCGCCGCCGAGGAATACGACGTGGTCGTGCAGATGTCCGAGGAGCACCGCGCCCAACCCTCCGACCTCGCGGCGATCTACGTGCGCGGCCGGGGCGGCAATCTCGTGCAGTTGAGCAATCTCGTGGACGCCCGCGAATCCGTGGTGCCCGAGGCTTTCCCGCACCTCGACCGCCAGCGCTCGATCACGATCAGCGGCCAGCTCGCGCAGGGTCGCACCCAGGGCGACGGCGTGGACGAGTTCGAGGCCGTCGCGCGGCGCATCCTGCCGGACAACATCTCGACCTCCTGGGAGGGCGAGACCCGCGAGTTCGTCGAGAGCGCCGGCGACGCTTGGGTGCTCTTCGGCCTCGCGCTGCTCTTCACCTTCCTCGTGCTCTCCGCCCAGTTCGAGTCGTGGATCCACCCGGTCACGATCTTCACCGGCGTGGTCGTCGCCATCGCGGGCGGCCTGCTCGTGCTCTACCTGAGCCGCTTCTGGGGCGCGCCGCTGACGGACAACCTCTTCTCGCGCTTCGGGCTCATCATGCTGATCGGCCTCGTCTGCAAAAACGGCATCCTGATCGTCGAGTTCGCCAACCAGCTCCAGCTCGAGGGGCGCTCGGCGGCGCGCGCGGCCTTCGAGGCGGCGACCCTGCGTTTCCGCCCGATCCTCATGACCTCGATCTCCACCATCCTCGGCGCGCTGCCGCTCGCGCTCGCCAGCGGCGCCGGCGCCGAGTCGCGCAATCCGCTCGGCGTGGTCATCGTCGGCGGACTCGCGCTCTCCACCCTCATCACGCTCTTCGTGATCCCGATGGTCTATCAGCTCATGGACGCCGCCTGCGTGCGCCTCACCGGCCACGGCAGCGCGCGCGGCCTCAAGCGCGCCGCCGAGATCGGCCGCGAGGTCGAGGCCGCGGAGCGGGAGGAGGCGCGGGTGTAGGAGCGGCGGATTTCGTAACATTCCCCAAGCCCGGCGGGGGGCGCGCGGAAGCTCGTCCACGCTTGCCGGCACGCGCCGGGCGGGGATGTTGCCTCACGAATCTCCATCATGGTCGCTTCCACTCCAACCGCCGCCGCTCCCGCCGCATTCCCCGACAATCCCTTCCTCGACGAGGCCTTCCAGATCCGCTGGGCCGCGCACACGCCCGACAAGATCGTGCCGGCCATCGAGGCCGCGCTCGCCGAGGCGCAGGCCCGGATCGACGCCATCGCGGGCGACGCCGCGCCGGCGACCTTCGAGAACACCTTCGTCGCGCTCGAGCACGCCACCGAGCGCCTGAGCCTCGCCTGGGGAAAGGTCACGCACCTCCAGTCGGTCTCCGATTCGCCCGCGCTGCGCGAGGCGCACAACGCCGTGCTCCCGAAGGTCTCCGCCTTCTTCGCCGCCATCCCGCTTAATCCCGCGCTCTGGGCCCGCCTCAAGGCCGGCGCGGAATCGCCGGCCGGTCGCGCCGCCGAGGGCGTGTGGGCGCGCCTGCGCGAGGAGACGCTCGCCAACTTCCGCGAGGCCGGCGCCGACCTCCCCGCCGACAAGCGCTCGCGCCTCGAGGCGCTCGAGGCCGAGCTCGCGCAGCTCACGCAGAAATACTCCGAAAACACGCTCGATTCGACCAACGCCTGGCAGCTGCTCGTCGAGGACGAGTCGCGCCTGCGCGGCCTGCCCGCCCACGCCGTCGCCGCCGCGCGCGAGTCTGCGAAAAAGAAGGGCTTCGGCACCGACGGGAAACCCGTGTGGCGCTTCACCCTCCACCAGCCCTCACAGGAGCCGGTGATGCTCTACGCCGAGGACGACTCGCTGCGCCGCGAGGTCTGGGCCGCCGCCACCGCGGTCGGCGCCGAGGCCGAGGACGGCAAGTGGGACAACGGCCCGCTCGTGCAAAAGATCCTCGCCCTGCGCGCCGAAAAGGCCGCGCTGCTCGGCAAGACCAACTTCGCCGACCTCGTGCTCACGCGCCGCATGGCGCGCGAGGGCGCCAAGGCGCTCGCTTTCGTGACGGATTTCGAGACGCGCTGCCGCGCCGCCTTCGCCCGCGAGTGCGAGGAGCTGGAGAAGTTCAAAGCCGAAAGCACCGGCGAGCCCGTCGGCCGCCTGAAGGCCTGGGAGGTCTCGTTTTGGGCGGAGAAGCTGCGCCAGGCGCGCCACGCCTTCGACGAGGAGGCGCTGCGGCCTTATTTCGAGGTCGGGCGCGTGCAGGCGGGCCTCTTCGAGCTGGTGCATCGCGTCTTTGGCCTGCGCGTCGCGGAGGTGGCGGTGGAGCCCGACGCGGTGTGGCACCCCGAGGTGAAGCTCTACGAGTTGCGCGACGAGGCCGGCACGCACCTCGGCTCCTTCTACGCCGACTGGCACCCGCGCGAGTCCAAGCGCGGCGGCGCGTGGATGGGCTACCTCATCACCGGCGGTCCGCGCCCCGATGGATCGCGCGCGCCGCACCTCGGCTACATCTGCGGCAACATGTCGCCGCCCACCGCGGAGCGGCCCGCCCTGCTCACGCACCGCGAGGTGGAGACGATTTTCCACGAGTTCGGCCACCTGCTGCACCACCTGCTCGGCGAGGTGCCGGTGAAGTCGCTCAACGGGGTCAACGTCGCCTGGGACTTCGTGGAGCTGCCCTCGCAGATCATGGAGAACTGGTGCTGGGAGCGGGAGTCGCTCGATCTCTTCGCGCGCCACCACGCGACGGCCGAGCCGATCCCGGAGGACCTCTTCAAAAAGATGACCGGCACGCGCAACTTCCGCGCCGCCTGCGCCGCGATGCGCCAGGTGCAGTTCGCCAAGATGGACCTGCTGCTGCACCTGCGCCCGGAGGATTTCGTGGAGGGCGACCTCGAGGCGAAGGCGCGCGCGCTGATCGCCGACTGCATGATCCCCACCGAGCCGCCGGCGCGCACCATCGTGCGCCGCTTCGGGCACCTGTTCTCCGATCCGGTCGGCTACGCGGCCGGCTACTATTCCTACAAATGGGCCGAGGTGCTGGAGGCCGACGCCTTCACGCGCTGGAAAAAGGCCGGCGTCTTCTCCCGCGAGGTCGGCCGGGAGTTCGTCGAGCACATCCTAAGCAAGGGCAACTCGGCCGAGGCCGCGGAGCTTTTCCGCCGATTCATGGGCCGCGACGCCGATCCGCGCGCGTTGCTCGAACGCTGCGGCCTGGCCGCGGCGGCGTGATGGAAAGGGGAGTTGCGCGATGGCCGAGCCGGCGACAGTCGAGCAGACCCGGAAGCCGCGTCGCGGGCGCGCGTGGCGCGTCCTCGGCTGGATCGCGGGCGCGCTCGTGCTCGTGCTCGCGCTCGCCGCGGCCACGCTCGACTACTGGGCGCCGTCGCTCGCGCTCCGCCTCGGCGGCGTGCGGGCCGAGCGGAGCGACACGCGGCTCGGGCGCGAGGTCGTCTGGGAGAGCGTCTCGTGGCGCGGCGACGGGCTGAGCCTGGAGGCGCGGCGGCTCACGATCAGCGCGCCGTGGCACATCCTGCGCCGCGGCGAGGTCAACGCGGAGCTGGGCGACTGGGTGCTCGTGGTGGAGGAGCGCGCCGCCGACGCGCCGCGGCCGGAGCGCGAAGCGGGCGGGGCCTGGGAGGAGCTGGTGCCGACGCTGCGCCGCGTGGCCGAGCACTTGCGGAGCTGGGTGGGCGAGGTGGAGCTGCGCGACGGCGTGGTGCGCGTGGCGGGCGAGGAGATCGTGGTGGAGCGCGTGGCCCTCTGGGGCGATCGCTTCCGTGCGCGGGCGCGGGCGCGCGGGCAGACGGTCGAGGCGGAGGGGCGGCTGGCGACGACCGCCGCGGAGCTGCGGTGGGAGGAGGGCGGGGTGGTCGTGAAGGCGGCGCTGGACGCGGCGCGCGCGACCGTCGAGCTGCGCTGGACGGACAACCTGGCGACGGCCGAGGCGGAGTTTGCCCCGCGCGAGTGGATGCCGGCGCGGCTGCGGGCGAGCGGGGAGGACTGGACCGTGCCGGCGGAGCGCCTCGGGCTGGGCGATGCGTATGCGGTCGTGCAGGGAGATTTTGAGGTGTGGGGCGAGGGCGAGCGTCTGCGCGCCGGGCTGCGGGCGCATGCGACCCCGCGCGGCGACGATTTCCCGGAGTTTCGGCTCGAGCTGGCGGGTGCGGGCGGTCGCGACGAAGTGCGGATCGAGCGGGTGGAGTTGGAGGCGCCGCAGGCCCGGGCCCGGTTGAGCGCCCCGGTGGAGTGGCGGAAGGGCGAGGGTTGGAGCGGCGAGGGCCAGCCGGATTTTTCATGGGAGGCCGATCTCGCGGCGCTGAGCGGCGGAGCGGTGGGCGGGCGCGTGCAGGGCGCCGCGCGCTGGGTGCCGGGCGCGGAGGATTGGAGCGTGCGCTGGAACGCCCGCGGCGTCGGGCTCACGTGGGACGCCTTGCCGCCGACGAATCTGGCGCTGCGCGGGGAGAGCAACGCGGTGGCGACGCGGATCACGGAGGCGACCCTGAGCGCGGCCGACGGCTCGCGGGCCGAGCTGCGCGGGCGGGTGGTGCATGCCACGCGCATGCTGGAGGAGGGCGTGCTGGGCGCGCGCTTGCGCGGGACCTTGTTGGCGCCGTGGTTGCCGGAGGGGGCGCGGGTGGAGGCGGTCGAGGCCGAGGGGCGGGCCGAGGGCGCCTGGCCGGCGCTGGTCGTCGCGGCGCAGGCGCGGGTGTCGGGGGTGGAGCACGCGGGCTGGGCGGCGGAGATGATCGCGGCCGATGTCGCCGGCACCGTGGGCGAGCGTCTGCGCGGCTCGCTGGAGCTGCGGCGCGGCGAGGCGGAGCTGCGGGCGCGTTTCGAGTTGGGCGAGGGCGAGGCGCGGGCGGAGGAGTTTTCCTGGCGGCGAGGCGAGGCGGAGCGCTTGCGCGCGGTGGCCCCGATTTTCGCGCGATGGACGGGCGAGGCGCGCCGGGTGTCGGCCGAGCTGGCCGGCGCGGAGGGGGTGATGTTGCGCGTCCATTGGGAGGACGGGCAGGTGCTGCGGGCGCGCCTGAGCAGCATCGAGACGGAGTGGATCGCCGACTGGCGCGCGGAGGGCGCGGTGCCGCGGCTGGATGTGCGCGTGCTCGAGATCGAGAGCGGGCTCGACCCGGAGGGATTTCTCGTGGGCGGGGCGCGATTCGAGATCGGTGGCGAGTTGGCGGGCGGGCCGGTGTGGGGACGCGGCTCGGCCAGCCTCGGCCACGAAGGGCTGCGGGTGGATCGCCTGGATGCGGGGCGGGGCGACGAGCGGCTCGTCGAGGGCGCGGGCCTGGTGCCGTGGCGGGTGCGGGGCCGGGGGGAGCGCGATTTCGTGCCGGTGCAGGGGCGGGAGTGGAGCCTGCGGCTGGAGTCGCGGGCGGGGGCGGAGTGGTGGGATGAATTGGCGAAGGCGGGCGACCTGAACCTGCTCGCGCCGACCCTGAGCCTCGAGGTGCGAGGGCCGGCGCGCGCGCCGAGCGGGCGGGCGGAACTGGGCGCGGAGCGGGTGGGATTCGAGGCGGAGGGCTTGCCGGCGGGCGGCGTGGAGCTGCGCGGTCTGGCCGCCCTGGCCGAGCTCACGCCCGATGCGATCACGCTGCGTCGTTTGCAGGCGACGGTGGACGGGCAGGCGATCGCGGCCGAGGCGCGGTTGCCGCTGCGCGGCGAGGACTGGGCGCGCTTGAGGGGCGAGCCGCTGGCCGTGCTGCGCGAGCGGGGAGAGGGGCGGCTGCGCGTGCCGGAGGCGCAGGTCGCGGCGCTGGCGCGGTATCTGCCGACGATGCTCGCGCCGCAGGGGACGCTGGCGGCGGAGCTGCGCTTGTCGCCGCCGCTGCGCGTGGACGGCTGGCTGGCGCTGGAGGGCGCGGCCACGCGGCCGCTGGGCAGCTTCGGCGTGCTGCAGGAGGTCGATGTGCGGCTCGCGCTCAGCGACATGGACGTGCGCATCGAACGCATGCGCGCCACGGCGGGCGGGCAGGAATTGA
Organism: Verrucomicrobiota bacterium; assembly: GCA_030605125.1. Classification (GTDB taxonomy): domain Bacteria; phylum Verrucomicrobiota; class Verrucomicrobiia; order Opitutales; family Opitutaceae; genus IMCC26134_A. The sequence continues at coordinate 16,610 of JAUWBD010000026.1, forward strand.
CGGTGAGCGGCGGGGCGCGGCGGCGGGTGGAGGGCGAGCCCCTGCTGGACCTGGCGGTGAAGGCGGAGCGCTTTCCGCTCGTGCGCCGCCCCGGGCTCCTGTTTCGCGGCGACCTCGATCTGACGGTGAAGACCGATGAGCGGAACCGCACGCGGGTGGGCGGCGAGGTGCGGCTGCGCGACAGCCTGTTTCTGCTCGATATCCGACCGCTGATCGCGGGGCGCGGAGGCGGCGGGGGCGGGGCGGAGCGGCGTCCGCCGTATTTTTCCGTGGAGACGCCTCCGCTGGCCGATTGGGAACTGGGCCTGCGGGTCGGCGGCGTGGAGTTTTTGCGCATGCGCACGCCGGTCTTCGAGGGCACGGGCTCGGCGCGTTTCGACCTTTCGGGCACGCTCCGCGAGCCGCGCGCGGTGGGCGAGTTTTGGGTGGAGCGTGGCAACATCCTGTTTCCCTTCGCCACTTTCGCGGTGCAGGAGGGCGCGGTGCGGCTGCGCGCCAGCGATCCCTACACGCCGGTGCTGGACTTTCGCGCGGAAGGGCGGCGCCTGGGCTACGACTTGCGGCTGGAGCTGAACGGCACGGCGGACAATCCGCAGCTGCAGCTCACCTCGAGCCCGCCGCTCGAGGCGGAGACGGCCTTGCTGATGGTCACGGCCGGCACCTCGCCGGTCGAGGGCCGGGGGGCCTCGGGCACCCAACGGCTGGCGGCGGTGGGCGCCTATCTCGGGCGGGACGTGTTGCGCAGTCTCGGCTTTGGCGGCACGGACGAGGAGCGACTGGTCATCACCTCGGGGGAAAACGTGTCGAGGCAGGGGCGCGAGACCTACGGCTTCGAGTTTCGCCTCAACAACAAGTGGGCGCTGACCGGCGAATACGACGAGTTCGACGCCTACAACGTGGGCGTTCGGCGGCGCTTCGAGGCGCGCTCCCCGGGCGGAGCGTCGCGTCCGGAACCGGAGGAAACAGCGGAGGGCGAGGCACGATGAAACAGGCGCGGAAGATCATCGCGGTCGGACTCCTGCTGGCCTCGTCGGCGTGCGTGGCGGCCGATCTGAGCGTGCGCGGTTTCGGTTTGCTGAAAAACCGCGAGATGGCGCAGACGGTGAAGCTGTTGCTGGGAGACGAGGACGGGCTCGGCACGGTGGACGCATCCCTGATCGAGGACGCGGCCCTGGTGTTGAATTCCGAACTGGTGGAGGACGGCTTTTTCGACGCCCGGGTGCGGGCGATCTGGACGGACACGGAGGGGCGGACGGGCGAGGCGGAGATCGACGCGGAGCTCAGCCAACCGCTGCCGCGTCCGCTCACGGTGCGCCGCCTGCGCCTGGAGGCGCTGCCGGGCACGAGGGCCGTGGTGGAGCAGGTGACGTTCGAGGGGCTGCGGTCCATGCCGATCAAGGAGGCCCGCGCCTATTTCCGGCCCGAGACGGGCCTGTTCACCCCCGACCGGGTGCGGGCCTGGTCGGAGGCCCGCGAGCGGCGGGCGGCCTCGCAGCTGCGAGACGTGCTGCGCTCGCGCGGCTTCGCGGAGGCGACCGTCGAGGTGGCGAGCACGAGCCTGGACCGGGAGACCGGCAAGGTGGCGCTCGTCGTCCGGGTGGCGGAGGGCCCGCGTTGGCGCGTGCGGGCCTGGCGGGCGGAGGTCGCGGACGGCGGCGAGCCGCTGGGCGGGGAGCCCGGCTGGCTGATGGGCGCGGCCTGGTCGCGCTCGCTGGCGCAGGATCTGGCGCAGGCGACGCGCAGCGCGTATCACTCTCGCGGATACGCCGACGCGCGCGTCTCGTGGACCGCGGAGCCGGGCGCGATCGACGAGGCGGGCGAGCGCGCGGTGACGGCGGTGGTGCGGATCGATCCCGGCGAGCCCTTCGTCATCGGCGACGTGCGGATAGAGGGCGCACGGCGCACGCGGCCCGAGCTGATGGAGACGCGGGCGCGGCTCGAGGAGGGCGCCCCGCACGATCCGGAAGAGATCGACGCGGCGCGGCTGCGGCTGGCGCGGCTGGGCGTTTTTCGCCGGGTGGACGCGGTCGGCGAGCCGGGCGCGGAGGCGGGGGAGCGCGACGTGGTGTTTCGCGTGGTGGAGGACCCTTCGTGGCGGGCCTCGTGGACGGTCGGCTACGGAAGCTACGAGCAGTTGCGCGGAGCGGTGGAACTCACGCGCGGCAACCTCTGGGGCCTGGCGCATCGCGATCGCGTGTCGGTGGGGCAGTCGATGAAGGCCTCGCGAGCGGAGTATCGTTACACGGTGCCGACGCTGTTCGACGACACGGTGGAGGGCACGGCGCGTGTCTTCGGCCTGCGGCGCGAGGAGCCGTCCTTCACCCGGCTCGAGTATGGCGCGGGCGTGGAGCTGGCCCGCGAGATGCCGTGGATCGAGGCGCGGGGCACGGCGGGTCTCAGCTATGAGGTGCTGCGCGCGGACGACGTGGTGCTGGGCGAGGTGGCGGAGCTGGCGGACGACACGGTGGTGACGGCGCTTAATCTCGGGCTGACGCGCGATCGTCGCGACAATCCGATCCGGCCGCGGACTGGCCAACGCTGGTCCATCCGATCGGAGACCGCGATTCCGGAGTTCGGCAGCGAGGTGCGTTACCAACGGGTCGAGGCGGCTTGGTCCTGGCACGGCCGGGCGGGGAACGACCGCTGGGTGCACGCGGGGCTCTCGCATGGTTTCGTGGTCGGCGGAGCGAGCGACGTGCCGGTGAACCGTTTGTTTTTCCCGGGCGGCGAGAGTTCGATTCGCGGCTACTCGGAGGGCGAGGCCTCGCCGCGCGACGACGCGGGGCGCTTCATCGGCGCGCGCAGCGTGTGGTTGTTGAACCTTGAACTGGAGCAACTCGTGACCGGGCGTTGGACGGCGGTGCTGTTCACCGACGTGGCGGGGCACGCGACGGATTTCGCTAGCTGGCCGGGCAGCGAGGTGCTGGCCTCGGTGGGGTTGGGCATTCGTTACCAGTCGCCGATCGGGCCGCTGCGTTTCGAATACGGACGAAACATGAATCCGCGCGCCGGCGACCCGGGCGGGACTTTTCACTTCTCGATCGGCTTTCCGTTTTGAGGCGTGATCGAGGCCGCCAGCCGGTCCTTGGTGGCGGGGTGGACTTCGTGCGAGTGCAGGGCGGTCTCGATGACGGCGTCTTCCGCGCCGCGCCGGTAGATCACATAGTAAACCGCGGCCACCATCAGGCTGCCGCCCACGATGTTGCCGGCGATCACCGCGACGAAGTGCCGGGCGGCGCCCAGGAGCGAGAGCGCCGCGGCGTCGGTGGGCAGATATTCCGGGTAGAACCAGTAGATCAGGGCGGCGCGCGGCACGTAGTAGAGGCTGGCGACCACGTGCTCGAGCGAGAGCGCCGCGAGGGCGCTAAGCGGCAGCAGGACGCCGAGGACCTTGTCGGCCATGCTCCGGCCGCCGAGGGAAATCCAGACCGCGACGCAAACGAACAGGTTGCCCAGGACGGCGCGCGCGAAGGTCTCGACGAAGCTCAGCTCGAGTTTGAACGCACCGATCGTCCACGCCGTGCGGCCGACCCAGCCATCGAGCGCGCCGTGCAGGCCGGACAACAGGAAGAGCGTGATGAGTCCGAGCGCGCCGACGGCGTTGGCGAAGAGCACGACGCCCCAGTTGAGCAGGAGGCGGGCGAGGGAGATTTTTCGCGAAGCCCAGGCCATCGCGAGGAGGTTGTTGCTCGTGAACACCTCCGCTCCGGCGAGGATGGCCATGATGTAACCGCTCGCGAAGAACAGCCCCGCCAGCAGCCGCGCCGGCATCTGGCCGAGGCCGGAGTCCGCCGCGATGAAGGTGGCGAAGAGACCGCCCAGCCCGATGAAGCCGCCGGCGAGCACGCCAAGCATGAAGGTCTTGAAGGGCGGCATGGCGGCCTTGACCACGCCCGTCGCCTCCACGCGGCGGGCGATCTCCTGCGGCGAATAGGCGTCCGAGGTGTAGAGGTAGGCCATGGGCCGAGTCAGCCCGCGGCGTGGCGGGCAGGCAATCCGGACCGGTGGCGCTTGCATCGGGGCAGGACAAAACCGCTCGCGGGCGCGCGGCGCGGGAATTGAAGGTGGCGCGCGGCGCGGGGGACTGATTGGCGAGAGGGCGTCATGATTATCGCCGATCTTGCCAAGATTCCGGGCGGGACCTTTCCCGCGCAACGCTGGGGCCGCGGCCTCGTGGGCCAGGCCACCCAGCCGATCCAAGCCAAGGGCTTTTCCATGGGCTACTCGATCCTCGCGCCCAAGGGCGGCCAGGTGCCGTGGCACAACCAGGAGCAGGAGGAGGTTTACTTCATCGTGCAGGGCGAGGGGCAGATCTGCGTGGACAACGAGTGCTCGCCGATCAAGGCCGGCCAGGCGGTCTATATGCCGCCGGGCAAGTTCCACCAGCTCACCAACACCGGCGAGGAGCCGATGCACATGATCTATGTGTATTGCCCGGGTGGAGACGTGGCCCACTGGCGCGAGGAGCTCGCGGGCACCTTGCCGGTGGCGGGCACGGGCGCGATTCCGCCGCTGCCGCCGGGCGCCGAGCCGCAGTGGACCAAGGTCGAGCCGAAGCCGCTCGGGTGAGCCGGCGCGGCCGGGCCGAAGGGGACTCGCGGTCAACCGTAGCCGCGGGTCTCCGAGGGCTGCGGGACCATCGAGCCGAAGCCGCCCGCGCTGTTCCGGCGCAGGCCGGCCAGGATGAAGAGCCGGTGAAACAGGGATTTGTAGCGCGAGGGTGTTCGCACCCGCAGCGGCTCGGGCGGCGAGGGCAGGTCGCCGTGTTCGAGGTAGATGTCGAGGCCCGCCTCCTGCCAGCGCTTCAACACATGCGCCAGGTCGTCGGACGGGTCGCCCTTGCGCTGCTGCCAGAGGAGCACCACCGCGATGCCGTGCTCGCGGAGCTTGGCGGCGGAGGGGAAATCCTGCGGCAAAACCACCCAGCGGTTGTCGTAGGTGCCGGGCGAGGGGCGGACCGCGCCGAGGCGCCGTGAGTCGAGCAGGAATGCCGGCGGCGCGTCGGCGGGCAGGTCGATCTCGGAGAGCACGCGGCGGCCGGTGTGGAGGCCCTCGAGCACGTCGCGCACGGGCACCGCCGAGAGGCGATCATGGGAGGTGTTGAACAAGGGCACGGGGCGGTAGCCGCGCCGCGCGAGTTGCAGGCCGCGCGTGACGGAGAGGCCGCCCGGCAGGTCGAGCACCATCACGGTGCGCCGGTCGAAGATCGGCAGCCAGGAGGCGTCCTCGACCGTGATGGGCGCGGGCTCCGGCGCCTCGACGAAGACCTTGTCGAGGTCGGCGAAGAGGGCGGGTTTGGCCCAGGCGGACCAAGGGCACCCGGGCGGGGCCCAGACGGCGAAAGTATGGCGGGCGTTCATGCGTGAAGGGGAAGGGCGGGGGAGGCTGAAAGAATCGGGGCGGCGGGAGTGGCGGCGGGCGCGGTCTCGCCCGGGGCGATCAGCACGGCGACGTCTTGCGCGTGGGAATCGATGATCGGGCGCGCGGCCACGCGACCGTAGATGCCGGCGGCGCGGCCGTTGACGACATAGACGCCGAGGCAGGGAAAGCGCGGGCCCTCGTCGGTGGGCCAGGGCAGGGCGCTGAAGCGCCGCTGCGCCGCCCAGTGGCGCGAGTGGCGCCGCGCGGCGCGGCGGATCTTGGCGAGCTCGCGCGGCTCCGTCGCGCCGGCGAGGCCGATGCCTTCGCCGACCCGGCCGAGCGCGGGCTTGAACACCCAGTCGTCGATCTCCGACCCCGGCACCTCGCGCGGATCGCGCGTCTCGGGCACGAGCGCCTCCCAAGTCGGCAGGCGAAGGCCGAGGCGGCGGCAGGCGAGCGGGAAGCGTTTTGATTGCGAGACGAGCGCGGAGACGGGATTGCACCGCGGCGTGCGGGTGCCGCGGACGAAGTTTTTCCAGCCGGAGAAGAAGCCCAGCTCCGGCAGCCATTCGCCGGGGTAAAAGCGAAAAATCGCGTCGAGCGGGCGGCCGTCGTGCGTGGTTGCGCGGCCCTCGCGCCAACGCACCGCGTCGGGCGCGAGCAACTCGGCCTCGAGCCCCGCGGCGGCGAGGCGGCGGGCGAGAAACACCATCACTTGGCGGTCGTCGGTGTAGGCCGTGGCGTGCACCAGCCCGACGCGTCCGCCGCGCGGAGCCGCCGCACCGAGCGCCGCCACGACCGCCTCGGCCGGATCGCCGGGAACGGTCGCGTCGGGAAAATGCGCGGCCATGGCCGCGGTGAAACCGCAGGCTTCGATGTAGCCGCCGGGCACGTCGCTGTTGACCTCGGAGACGCGCCAGCCCTCGCGCGTGTGGTGAAAGTCGAACCGCGAGACGCGCGGCGCAGCGCCGCCGGCCCCGGGGCTCTCGTCCGCCGTCGCGCCGACGCGGGTGAGCACGCGGCGCAGCGGGCCGGGCAGGCCGAGGTCGGCAAGCGCCGCGGCGGAGGCCTGCACCGCGGGCTCGGCGCCCAGCATCTCCCGATCCATCGCCTCCGCGAGCCGGGCGATCTGGCCCCAGGCTTCCGCGCGGAGCAGAAGCGGCGCGGGGTGCAGGACGGAAACGTCGCCCACCTGCGGATCCCATTTGCAGTGCTCGAAGATCGTGGTCTCGCGCACGGCGCGCCGCGCCTCCTCGGGAAGGGAGCGGCCGGGCGACCAGGGGCAGGGGGCTTCGTGGAGCATGTCGGCCATCACCAGGCGCCGAGAAAAATCAGCCACGCGGCGGCGAGGCCGAGCCAGAGCAGGGCGACGGAGAGCCCGCGGCCGGGATTGTCGCGCTCGGCGGTCGATGCGGGCGGGCGTCGGTTGGCCGCCGATTCGACGAGCGCCGCGAGCACCGTGAGCACGAGCGCGCCGGAGGCGGCTCCCACGAAGTCCCGCACCGTCGCGGCGGCGTTCACCCAGTCGCCCGCGGCCGCGCGGCCGGTGATGGCGCCCACGGCGACGAACCACGCCGCGACGCGCAGCCCCGCGGCGCGATCTCGCTCGACCACGATGGCCTCGCCCGCGCCGCCTAGCCGGTCGAGCAGCATCCACCCGAGGAGCAGGGCGCCGAGCGCGAGGCCGCCGCTGAAAACCACGACCCACCAGCCGGGCCCGTCGCCGATGTTGGCCCCGGCGAAGGCCAGCCCGATGCCGGGAATCGCGCCGGACAGGGCGATGCACGCGGCGGGGTTGCCCCGCTCCAGCGCGTCGTCGCGCAGACTGAGGCCCAGCCGGTCCAGCAGGACGAGTCCCAGCCCCAGCGCGGCGAGGGTCATGAGCAGGTAGAATCCGAGATAGAGCCCGCTGTCGCGCACGTCGTGGCTGGCGAACTTGGCCAAGATCGCAAACACCGCCGCCCCGCTCAGCGCCGTGGCGATTCCCGGCGCGTTCACGAACGGCCGGTCCGGGCGCAGGCGCCGGATGCTGAGGGCGAGGTAGGCCCAGACTCCCCAGGTCGCGCAGGCGACAAACGCGCAGAAAAGGCCGGCAAGAATCTCGTCGAGAGACATCTACGCAGTTCAGCCGCGCCGTCTGTCCCGGCGCAATCGCGATCCGCCTCTCGTCCTTCGCCGCGAGATTAATGCAAAGTGATTCCCTCCTTGCCTCCGGGGCTTCGCGCCCGGCACGCTCGACCTTTTTCCGAACAAAACACGCATCCGCCCGCCACCGCGCGCACTGTCACACAAATGAACCAGAACATCCGCAACATCGCCATCATCGCGCACGTTGACCACGGCAAGACCACCCTCGTGGACCAGCTCCTCAAGGACGGCGGCGCCTACCGCGCCAACCAAGCCGTCCAAGAACGCGCCATGGACTCCATGGCCCTCGAGAAGGAAAAGGGCATCACGATCAAGGCCAAGAATACCTCCGTCCACTGGGGCGACAAGATCATCAACATCCTCGACACCCCCGGCCACGCCGACTTCGGCGGCGAGGTCGAGCGCGCCCTCCGCATGGTGGACGGCGTGCTGCTCCTCGTGGACGCCTACGACGGCCCCCAGGCCCAGACCCGTTTCGTGCTCCGCAAGGCCCTCGCCCACGGCCTCAAGGTCATCATCGTCATCAACAAGATCGACCGCGACAACGCCGACCCCGCCAAGATGTATGACAAGGTGCTCGAGCTCCTCATGGAGCTCAACGCCACCGAGGAGCAGTTCGACGCCCCCGTCGTCTATGGCTCCGGCCGCGACGGCTACATGATGTATAAGCTCGGCGACCAGAAGGAGAACATGGCGCCGCTCTTCCACACCATCATCAACCACATCCCGCCGCCCTTCGCGAAGCCCGACGACCCCTTCCACATGCTCGTGTCGAACATCGACTGGAGCGACTACGTGGGCCGCATCGCCGTCGGCAAGATCCTCGGCGGCTCGGTCAAAGTCGGCGACCCCGTCTTCGTGCTCCGCCACGCCGAGGGCGGCAAAAAGGTCCGCTCCAAGATCACCAAGATCTTCGAGTTCACCGGTCTCGGCCAGCGCGAGGTCGCCGAGGCCCACGCCGGCAACATCGTCGGCCTCTCCGGCTTCGAGGACGTGGACATCGGCGACACGCTCGACGTGCGCGACGACGCCCACGCGCTGCCCTTCCAGCAGATCGATCCGCCCACGCTCGAGATGCAGTTCTCGGTCAACGACGGCCCGCTCGTCGGCCAGGAGGGCAAGCTCGTCACCTCGCGCCAGCTCCGCGAGCGCCTCATGCGCGAGCTGAAGATCAACGTTTCCATCCAGATCGAGGACGCCCCCGACAAGGCCGGCACCTTCAACGTCAAGGCCCGCGGCGCCATGCAGGTCGCGGTGCTCGTCGAGACCATGCGCCGCGAAGGCTACGAGCTGCTCGTCTCCCGCCCGACCGTGATCGAGAAGCGCGGCCCCAACGGCGAGCGCCTCGAGCCCTACGAGACCGTCTGGATCGAGGTGCCCGACGAGTGCGTCGGCTCCATCATGCAAAACCTGGCCAACCGCAAGGGCCAGCTCACCAACATGGAGAAGATGCCGCACTCGACCATGATCGAGGCCACCATCACCACCCGCGGCCTCATCGGCCTCGAGATCGACGTCGTCAACGCCACCTCCGGCCGCGGCGTCACCTCCCACCTCTTCAAGGAATACGGCCCCTACGCCGGCGAGCTGCTCACCCGCATCACCGGCACGCTCATCGCCACCGAGGCCGGCGAGACCACCGCCTACGCGCTCATCATGTGCCAGGAGCGCGGCCGCCTCTTCGTGAGCCCCGGCGAGCAGGTTTACGAGGGCATGATCATCGGCGAAAACCCGCGCAACGAGGACATCGTGGTCAACGCCGTCCGCGAGAAGAAGCTCACCAACTTCCGCTCCCAGGGCGAAGGCGTGGCCACCGGCCTCACCCCCGCGACCAAGATGTCCCTCGAGCGCTGCATCGAGTATATCGCCGCCGACGAACTCCTCGAGGTCACGCCCAAGAGCCTCCGCTTGCGCAAGCGCATCCTCAACAGCGGCGAGCGTCAAAAGGCCCGCAAGGCCGGCAAAGCCGCCGAGTAACACCACCGGGCGCTCGCCCGCATCCGCTCCGGCTCCCATGGCCGCGCTCGTTCCCCGGGCGCGGCCTTGTTGTGCCCGCTTGGCGCACGCGCCGCCCTCGGGAAACCGCGCGCCGCCGCGCCGCCGAGCCATGACTTTCGGCGCCGATTTCCAGGCCACTTTGCCCTTGCCCGCGCCTTCGCGTCCGGGCGATTCTGACCCCTCGCGGTATTTTCTTTGGTCAGGCCGGTGACGCCGCGTCGCTCCCATCGGCCCTTCAATCGTCAGAAACCTTCAACCCAACGCGTCGCAAGGCGCGTCGCGGTTCGGCGTCATCTCCGGAGCGGGGCGGCGACGAAACGCATCCCGTCAAGTTATGAGTTCCATTATGCAAGAGCTGCTCGCCGGCTCCAACATCGGCCAGCTGCAGCAGGGCAAGATCGTCCCCGGTGTCATCACCGAAATCCGCCAGAACGAAGTGGTCGTCGATATCGGCGGCAAGTCCGAGGGCGTCATCCCCGCCAATGAATTTCTCGACATCGGCGAGCTCCAGATCGGCGGCACCGTCGAGGTGCTCGTCGAGAAGCTCGAGGACAAGAGCGGCAAGCCCGTCCTCTCCTACGACAAGGCCGAGCAGAAGAAGAACTGGGACAACATCCTCACCAAGTTCCCCGAGGGCTCCGTCGCCACCGGTCGCGTGAAGGCCAAGGTCAAGGGCGGCCTCATCATCTCCATCGGCGTGGACGCCTTCATCCCGGCCTCCCACGTGGACATCCAGCCCCCCAAGAACCTCGACCAATACGTCGGCCAGACCTACGACTTCAAGGTCATCAAGATCGACCAGGTCCGGAAGAACATCGTCCTCTCCCGCCGCGAGCTCATCGAGCAGCAGCGCAGCGAGAAGCGCAAGGCCCTCCTCGACTCGATCCAGCCCGGCCAGGTCCGCAAGGGCGTGGTCAAGAACATCACCGACTTCGGCGCGTTCATCGACCTCGACGGCATGGACGGCCTGCTCCACATCACCGACATGTCCTGGGGCCGCATCGCGCACCCCTCCGAGGTCCTGAAGCAGGGCGAGGAGATCCAGGTCATGATCATCGAGGTCAACCGCGAGAAGGAGCGCGTCTCCCTCGGCCTCAAGCAGACCACCAAGAACCCCTGGGACGAGATCGAGCACAAGTTCCCGGTCGGCGCCAAGGTGCACGGCAAGGTCGTCAACCTCGTCCCCTACGGCGCGTTCATCGAGATCGAGCCCGGCGTCGAGGGCCTCGTGCACATCACCGAGATGTCCTGGACCAAGCGCATCACCAAGCCCTCCGAGATGCTCAAGGTCGGTCAGGAAGTGGACGCCGTCGTCCTCGGCATCCAGAAGGACGACCAGAAGATCTCCCTCGGCCTCCGCCAGCTGGAGCCCAACCCTTGGGACATGGTCCGCCACAACTACCCGATGGGCGCCCGCGTCCGCGGCAAGGTGCGCAACATGACCACCTACGGCGCCTTCATCGAGCTCGAGGAAGGCATCGACGGCATGGTGCACGTCTCCGACATGACCTGGAACCGCAAGGTCAACCACCCCTCCGAAGTCCTCAAGAAGGGCGACGAGGTGGACGCCATCGTCCTCGACGTGGATCCTTCGCAGCGGCGCATCAGCCTCGGCATGAAGCAGCTCTCCGAGGATCCGTGGTCCGACATCGACGCGCACTTCAAGATCGGCGACGTCGTGAAGGGCACCGTGTCCAAGATCACCACCTTCGGCGCCTTCGTGGAGCTGAAGGACGGCATCGACGGCCTCGTGCACATCTCGCAGATCAGCGAGGAGCGCATCGACAAGGTGAAGGATCACCTCAAGCCCGGCCAGGAAGTCACCGCCCGCGTGGTCAAGATCGACCGCGAGGAGCGCCGCCTCGGCCTCTCCATCAAGGCCGCCAACTACAGCGCCGAGCAGCTCGCCGCCGAGACCTCCGCCTACGAGGCCCTCAACCGCGACAGCTCCGGCGACATGATGAACCTCGGCGACATCCTCGATGCCGCCGCGGACAAGAAGTAAGCCGCCCCGGTGAACGGCGACGCGTGTCGGCGACGACGCGCGTCACCCGTATCCGAAAATTCACGACGCCCGGCCTCCTCGCGAGGCCGGGCGTTTTGCTGTCCTCGGGGCATGGTCGTCTCGCCCAACACCGTTGATTTAGAGCGCTCCAAATGGAGGTCATGCCGAAGCAGGATGTTCCCCAGTCATTATCCGCGCCCATCCGAGTGATCCGCGGTTAAAGTCCTGCCTTTGCCGAGAGGCTGCGGCGGCGGGCCGGCGCCTAGCCTTGGGCGACGCGGCCCTTCAAGAAAGCCAGCACGGCCTGGAACTTCGCCCGGTTGGCTTCGTCCGCCGCGACCAGATTTTCGTGCGCCGCCAGCACGAGCCGCGCATTCTCCAGCTCGTTCATTTTCGCCTGCGGCGCGAGGGCGCTGCCCACCGGGCGAAGCTGCGGCTCGTTGGAGCCGTCGTCCACGATGAGCAAACGGTGCAGACCCAGATTCTTGATGAGCTCGAGATTCCGCTCGCCCACCCGACAAAGCACCAGACTGCCCGAATCGCCCGCGGCCTTGCGCAATTCCAACGCCGCCCCCGCCAGAACCCCGAGGAAGGTGCTGTCCATGCTCGTGCAGGCTTGGAAATCCATCACGAAGCGCGTGCGCCCCTGACGGCGCATCTCGGCGAGGAACTGCTGGAGGCTCGCGCTATTTTGGAAAGAAGCCCGACCTTCGATGCGGATGACCACGGGGTCACAAGCGGCATCAACAAGATACGTGGGCGCGGCGTCGGGCATACGAGTCGTGAAGGGGAATAGGGTAAAAGTGTCCGTCGCGAAGTTGCCATGCAAGCAGCAGGCTAGCGGGGAGCGACGGAATGTTTACCTAGGGTGCGGGCCCGGTGTTTGGGCCCGCACCGCTAGGAAGCCCCGCGGCGAAGATCAATTCTTCGCGACGATCTGGCGGAGCACGTAGGGCAGGATGCCGCCGTGCTGGTAGTAATCGATCTCGATCGGCGTATCGATGCGGCAGCGCACGGACACTTTTTCGACGGAGCCGTCCTTGCGCGTGATCTTCAGCGTGAGGTCCTGCTGCGGCTTGATCGAGGCGTCGAGGCCGACGACGTCGTAGGTCTCGGTGCCGTCGAGCTTCAGGGTCTGCGCGGTCACGCCTTCCTTGAACTGGAGCGGGAGCACGCCCATGCCGACGAGGTTGGAGCGGTGGATGCGCTCGAAGCTTTGCGCGACGACCACCTTCACACCGAGGAGGTTGGTGCCCTTGGCGGCCCAATCGCGCGAGGAGCCGGTGCCGTATTCCTGGCCGGCGATGACGATGAGCGGCGTGCCGCTCGCGATGTGTTTCACCGCGGCGTCGTAGATCGCCATCTTCTCGCCGGTGGGCTGGTAGATCGTGTTGCCGCCCTCTTCGCCGCCGAGCATCAGGTTTTTGATGCGGACGTTGGCGAAGGTGCCGCGGGTCATGATGCGGTCGTTGCCGCGGCGCGAACCGTAGGAGTTGAAGTCCTCGAAGCTGACGCCGTTTTCCGTGAGGAAGCGGCCGGCGGGCGAGGTCTTCTTGATCGCGCCGGCGGGCGAGATGTGGTCGGTGGTCACGGAGTCGCCGAAGATGCCGAGGGCCTTGGCGCCGGTGATGGGCTTGATCGCGCCGGGCGTGAGCGAGAAGTTCGCGAAGAAGGGCGGCTCCTGGATGTAGGTGGAGGACGCGTCGAACTGGTAAACGTTGCCCGTGGTGGACGGGATCTCGTTCCACTTCGGGTTCTGCGCGGCGAAGTCGGTGTAGAGCTTGCGGAAGACCTCGGGCTTGAGCGCGGCGGCGAGCTGGTCGCGCACCTCCTGGAGCGTGGGCCAGATGTCGCGCAGATAGACGGGCGCGCCGTCCTTGCCCTTGCCGATGGGCTCGCTGGCGAGGTTGATGTCCACGCGGCCGGCGAGGGCGAAGGCGACGACGAGGGGCGGCGACATCAGGAAGTTGCTCTTGATGTTCTGGTGCACGCGGGCCTCGAAGTTGCGGTTGCCGGAGAGCACGGAGGCGGCGACGAGATCGTTCTTCACGATCGCGTCCTCGATGCGGGCGTCGAGCGGGCCGGAGTTGCCGATGCAGGTGGTGCAACCGTAGCCGACGGTCTGGAAGCCGAGCTGGTCGAGGTAGGGCTGGAGGCCGGTCTTCTCGAGGTAGTCGGTGACGACGCGCGAGCCGGGGGCGAGGGAGGACTTCACGGCCGGATTGACCGAGAGGCCCTTCTGCACGGCCTTCTTCGCGAGGAGGCCGGCGGCGAGCATGACGGAGGGGTTGGAGGTGTTGGTGCAGCTCGTGATCGCGGCGATGAGCACGCTGCCGTGGCCGATCTCGCCGCCGGAGTCGTGGGCGACGGTGGGCACGCGGTCGGGCGTGGGACGGTTGTTCGCCATCTCCAGCTCGGTGGTGGGATTGGTGTTTTGCGCGAGGGACTTGGCGCGCGAGACGGGCTCCTGGCTGCCGCCGCCGGGAGCGGTGACGGCCTCGCCGCGCTCGATGCGCACGCGGCGGCCGAACTCGTCGGCCTTTTTGCCAAAGCCATTTTCGGTGACGGGCTTCGCGAAGGCGCTGGTGAACTCGTCCTTCAGGCGGTCGAGCTCGATGCGATCCTGCGGGCGCTTCGGGCCGGCGACGGAGGGGACGACGGTGGAGAGGTCGAGCTCGAGCTCGGTCGAGTAGTCGATCTGGCCCTTCTGCGGGATGCCCCAGAGGTTTTGGGCCTTGTAATAGGCCTCGTAGAGCGCGACGTGCTCCTCGGCGCGGCCGGTGGCGCGCAGGTAGTGCGAGGACTCGGCGTCGATCGGAAAGAAGCCCATGGTGGCGCCGTATTCCGGCGCCATGTTGGCGATGGTGGCGCGGTCCACGACGGGGAGCGCGGCGGCGCCGGGGCCGTAGAACTCGACGAATTTGCCCACGACCTTCGCCTTGCGGAGGAGCTGGGTGAGGGTGAGCGCGAGGTCGGTCGCGGTGACGCCTTCGCGGAGCGAGCCGGTGAGGTGCACGCCGACGACGTCGGGGGTGAGGAAATAGACGGGCTGGCCGAGCATGCCGGCCTCGGCCTCGATGCCGCCCACACCCCAGCCGACGATGCCGATGCCGTTGATCATCGTGGTGTGCGAGTCGGTGCCGACCAGCGTATCCGGATAATAGATACCGTTGGCGTCCTTGAGCACGCCCTTCGCGAGATACTCGAGGTTGACCTGGTGCACGATGCCGATGCCGGGGGGCACGACCTTGAAGGTGTCGAAGGCCTGCATGCCCCACTTGAGGAACTGGTAGCGCTCGCGGTTGCGCGAGAACTCGAGCTCGAGGTTCTTCTGGAGCGCGTCGGCCGAGCCGGCGAAGTCCACCTGCACGGAGTGGTCCACCACGAGGTCCACGGGCACGAGGGGCTCGATGATCTTCGGGTTCTTGCCGAGCTTGGTCACGGCGGAGCGCATCGCGGCGAGGTCCACGAGCAGCGGCACGCCGGTGAAGTCCTGGAGCACGATGCGGGCGACCACGAAGGGAATCTCCTCGGTGCGCGGGGCCTTGGCCTGCCACCCGGCGAGGTCGCGCACGGCGCCCTCGGCGACGCGCTTGCCGTCGCAGTTGCGCAGGAGCGACTCGAGCACGAGGCGGATCGAGACCGGCAGGCGCGAGACCTTGAAGCCGGCCTGCTCGAGCGCGGGCAGCGAGTAGAAGGAGTGCTCGGCGCCGTTGGCGGAGAACTTCTGGAGGGTGTTGAAGGGATTCGGAAGGCTCATCGTGGTCGTAGAAAATCTAATGGGTGTCCGGATACGAAATCGCCCGCGCTAGTCAGGCGCGGGCGATGGAAGATGGAATGAAGGTTTACTTCGCGAGAGCGGCCTTGACCGCCTCGAAGTTGGGCAGGTCCTTCGGGGTCGGCGTGCGCTCGGCGTATTTGATCACGCCGTCCTTGCCGATCACGAAGGCGGCGCGGGCGGAGGTGTCGCCGATGCCGGCGAGCGCGGGGAAGAGCACGTCGTAGGCCTTGGTGACCTCCTTGTTGAGGTCGGAGACGATGGTCAGCTTGATCTTGTTTTGCTGGGCCCAGGCCTCTTGCGCGAAGGGGCTGTCCACGCTGATCGCGATCACTTCGGCGCCGAGCGAGGCGTAGGCGGCGAGGCCGGAGGTGATGTCGCACATCTCGGCGGTGCAGACGCCGGTGAAGGCGAGCGGGAAGAAGAGGAGCACGGTCTGCTTGTGGCCGAAGTTGGCCGAGAGCTTCACATCAACGAGACCCTCAGGGGTCTTGGACTTAAGCGTGAAATCAGGAGCTTTGGTGCCGACGGCGAGAGCCATGTGGAAGGTTGGGTTGGTTGTGGGTCTGGTGCTGCGGAGGACGACGCGCCAGCGCAAGGCGGACGGCGCGAAAGACAAAACGTGAGTGGCGCCACCGCGTGCCGCAACCCGTTTTTACCCGGGACTTGCCATGCGCAAAACCACCGCTGCCTCAAGCGGGGCGAGGGCATTGACAGTCCCGAGCAGCACCCTAGGTTTCGGCATTCATTTTTCAGGTCGCGATTCATGCATTACGACCTGTCAGCCTTCCGTAAACGCCATGCCCATCCCGCCTCCCACGCAAGAGCCCTCCGGCGGCAAAGACTTTGTGAAGCAGTCGAGTCTTTATCAGGAATTTCTGGCCGAGCGGGAGGAGATCCTTCGCCACAAGTGGCTCGAGTCGGAACGCCTCGGTTACGACATCGGCTTCGAGCGCGCCTTGCTCGACTGGATTCGCAAGCACCGCGACAGCTGGCGCGCCGCCCGCCGCGCGCACCAGCCCTACAATTCCGCCAAGCCGGCCGATTTTCGCGTTACCGCGACCGTCACGCCCTTCACCGCCACCCCCGTCCCCCACGCCAACGGCAAGAGCTCCAAGGCCAAGGACGGCCCGCACTGATCCCTCCGCCGGTTTTCGCGGCAAGCATCAGTCAACGTCGGCCAAATCTCCGTCGCCTGATTCGGTCTCCTGCCGCGGCAGAGCGCCCGCGCCCCGCGGATGCAGCTCGATCAGCACGGGGCGATGATCGCTCGCCTGCCCCACCTCCGGCCAGTCCGCGATCCACGCCCGCCCCACTCCGCCGACCAAACCCGGCGAGACGAGCACGTGGTCGAAGCGTGAATAGAGCCCGCGCGCGGCATAAGTGTGCGTCCAGCGGTGGCCACGCTCGTCCTCCGCATCGATCCAGCGCGCGATCCGCGTCTTCCCCCGCGCCTCCACCGCGCGCAGCGCACGGCTGCCCGGCAGGTCGTTGAAATCGCCCAAGACCACGAAGCGCGCCGACGCCGGATCGGGAAACAGCTCCAGCACCCGATTGCGCACGGCCTGCGCCTCGGCCACGCGCTGATCCTCCGCCTGAGGATCGTCCTTGTCCACGCCCAGCCGGCTCTTCAGATGCACCACGAAGAGCGTGATCGGCCCGTCCGGCCGCGGCACCTCGACCTGCAACAAGCCCCGCCGCACCGGCTCGGCCGCGTCGGCCCCGCGCCTCCGCCCCGCCAGATCGCGATGGGCCCGCACCGCGCCAAGCGGCACGCGGCTCAGCACCGCCAGGCCTCGTTCGGTGTCGGCCGCCAGCATCGCCTCGCCGTGCGGATACGACACGCCCTCGCTCGCGAGATCGCGACGCAGCTCGGCTAAAAACGCCGGCCCGCCCACCTCTTGGAGGGCGATCACATCCGCGTCCATCCGCCGGATCACCGCGCGCAACGCCGCCTTCTCCGCCTCCGGCTTCGGATAGCCCGGCCGATAGCCGTCGTCCGTGCGCCGGTTGGCCAGGGTGTAGTTTTGCACGTTGTAGGTCGCCACCACGAGCGCCCCCTCGGCGGCCAGCCCGGGCGCCGCCCAGGCGAGCATCGCCACCAACCACGCGCGCAACCACCGCGCCCAGCTCGCGCGAAAGCCGCTCATTTCGCCCCCGTCAGGGCCCGCTCGCGCTCCACCAGCGCCGGATGCGAATAATACACCGCGCTGAAGAGCGGATGCGGCGTCAGGTTCACCAGGCTCTTGCCCGCCAGCTTGCGCAGCGCCGAGACCAGCGGCGCCGGCCCGCCCATCGCCTCGCGCGCGAAGGCGTCCGCCTCAAACTCGTGCTTGCGCGACACCCGGTTGCCCAGCGGCGCGAACCAGAAGGTCACCAGCCCGCTCGTCAGGCCGAAGAGCAGGAAGGCCGGGGCCAGCTCCCCCGCCGGAAAACCGAAGCCGGTGTTGAACCAGGCGCTCTCCGCCAGCCAGGCGATCACGAAGAAGCCGCCAAACTGCAGCGCCGCCGAGGTCGCCAGCATCTTCGGCACGTGCCCGCGCCGGTAGTGCCCCACCTCGTGCGCCAGCACCGCCTCCGTCTCCTCCTCCGTGAGCTGGTTGACCAGTGTATCCAACAAAACGATACGCCGGAAACGCCCGAAGCCGGTGAAAAACGCGTTCGCGTGGCCCGAGCGCTTGCTGCCGTCCATCACCTCGATCGTCGAGGCGCGGAAGCCCGTGCGGTCCGCCAGCGCGAAGAGCCGCTCGCGCAGCGGCCCCTCGGGCAGCGGCGTGAGCTTGTTGAAAAGCGGCAGGATGAGCCGCGGATACAGCACCAGCATGAGCAGCTGCACGCCAAAGAGCAGGCCAAAGCCCCACAACCACCACGCCCGACCCGCCAGATCCACCAGCGAAAGCAGCCCCCAGAGCAGCGGAAAACCGATCAAGACCAGCAGAAACGCGCCCTTCACCCGGTCCATCACCCAGAGGCCCGGCGTCATCTTGTTAAACCCGAAACGCGCCTCGAGCCGAAAGGTCTCCCACCACTCGAAGGGCAGGCTCGGCAGCCCCGCCAGCATCATCGCCGCAAGGATGAAGAGGGCGTCATCCCACTTCGCCACCGGCGCCCAGGCCGCGATGTGCGCGAAGAGCCAGGGCAGGATCCCACTTGCGAGAAGCAGCGCCAGCACGCCCGCGTCGAAAATCAGCGAAACGACCGAGAAACGGTTTTTCGCCAATGTGTAGTCCACACTCCGCCGATAGGTCGCCGCATCCGTCATCGCCGCCACCGCCGGCGGCGGGGCGTCCGCATGGCGCCGCACCTCGCGACGATTGAGCGCCGCCAGCCCTAGCTGCGCCGCCAGCCGCGCCGCGATCAAAGCCCACACGATCCACATCACCGTTTCCGTCGGCATACTTTTAAACGACCACTCCAGCGCGCTCCATCGCCTCGGTGCCAGCCCTAACCCGCGCCTCGGGAAATTTTCCGGTGCACGTGACGCAGGACCAAGCGCATGCTTTCTTTTCAACCTCGCCACCCGCCTGCAACCCGCGCGAGCCTCGCGCGTCTAACGTCCCGATGTCCCGCCCCTCCCGCCTCTCCTCCCGGCCGCACCATCCCCTTTCCCTCGCTCTCGCCCTCGGCCTCGCCGCGACCGCCTCGCCGGCCCGCCTCGCCGCCCAGGAGTTTACCCCCGAGCCCCCCGCCCCGGCGCCTGCGGCCAACGCCGTCCCCGCCGTCCCCGCCGCGCCCGCCGAGCCCGCCCCCCTCGCCGCCGTCGCCCCGGCCGAGATGGTCGGCCCCCTCATTCTGCGCGACACCCCGCTCGACCAGATCCTCGAACTCGTCGAGCGCTGGACCGGCCGCGTCCTGCTCCGCCCCGCCAGCCTCCCGCCGGCCAACTACGCCATCACCCTCGACAAACAGCTGCCCAAGGCCGAGGCCCTCCGAGCCATCGAGACGCTCCTCGCCATGAACGGCGTCGGCCTCGCCCCCCTCGGCGACCGCTTCATCAAGGTCGCCCCGCTCAATCTCATCCGCACCGAGACCCCCGAACTCGTGGACGGCAGCCTGCTCCACCTCCCGGCCAGCGGCCGCGTCGTCGCCAAGATTTTCAACCTCGATTTCCTTCGGGTCGCCGAGTTCGTCCCGCAGGTCAGCTCCCTTCTCAACCCCGCCCTCGGCGCCGCCCCGGTCGTTTTTGAGAAAAACAACTCCGTTCTCGTCATCGACTCGGTCGCCACGCTCCAGCGCATCGAGCGGCTCATCGCCAGCCTCGACCGCCCCGCCGCCGCCAACCTCGCGATCAAATCCTACCCGATCGCGAACGCCAAGGCCTCCGATCTCGTCAACAAGCTCCGCACCCTCCTCTCCGGCCCCCTCGCCGCCCAGATCGGCACCGCCACCACCTACCAGCCCGACGACCGCACCAACCAGGTCCTCCTCATCGCCGACCAGCGCGAACACGCCTTCTTCGACCAGCTCATCGCCAAGCTCGACGCCGAGGCCTCGCCCAACACCCGCAGCGAGGTCCTCTTCCTCAAGCACGCCAACGCCACCGAGGTCGCCACCCTCCTCAGCCAGCTCATCTCCGGCCAAAACACCGCCGCCTCCCGCGAAGGCGCCGGCGCCACCCGCCCCACCACCGCCGCCCAGCGGCGCGCCGCGGCCGCCGGCGGCGAAGGCGGCGCCACCCCGCCCCCGCCCGCCGCCGCCGTCAACGCGGCCGCCAACGCCATCGCCTCCGAGGAATTCTCCAGCTACCTCACCATCGTCGCCGACGAGCGCTCCAACGCCATCGTCGTCGCCGGCACGCCCAACGACATCAAGCTCGTCGCCTCCCTCGTGGATCGCATCGACGTCCTCCTCGCCCAGGTGCGCATCGAGGTCGTGATCGCCGAGGTCACCCTCTCCGACGAATCCAGCTCCGGCATCAACTCCCTCGGCCTTCGCGTCGAAAACAACAAGCTCACCGGCTTCAACACCTCCTTCCCCGGTGGCGGCGTCTCCGGCCTCGCCGACAGCGCCGGCTCCTTCGCCTCCATCACCGAGGTCGCCACCAGCTCCGATTACGACCTCTCGGGCATCGTCAGGCTTACCACCACGCCGCGCAAGACGCGCTCCACCATCCTCCAGACGCCCGCCGTCACCACCACCCACAACAAGGAGGCCGAAATTTTCGTCGGCGAGACGCGCCCCGTCATCTCCGGCACCACCACCTCCACCGTCAACGCCGACACCTCCAGCTCCACCATCACCCAGCAGGAAATCGGCGTTCGCCTCCGCATCCTCCCCCTCATCGGCAGCTCCGGCAATGTGCAGCTCGAGATCGAGACCGAGGTCGAGGACATCCTCGGCACCGTCGTCATCGACCGCAACGACCAGCCCATCGTCGGCCGCCGCACCACCACCTCCTACGTCAGCGCCCGCAACGGCGACATCATCGTCCTCGGCGGCCTTCAACGAAACTCGCAATCGCGCAACAGCAGCCGCCTCGGGCCCATCCCGATCATCGGCGATCTCCTCGGCGCCCGCTCCCGAGAAAAGAGCCGCACCGAGCTGATTTTCTTCCTCCGCCCCACTGTCCTCACCAACACCACGCTCGACAACGTCGAGGCCCTGCAGCG
>JAUWBD010000135.1 GCA_030605125.1 Verrucomicrobiota bacterium
CATCGACTCGGCCCGCGAGGCGCGAAAGGTCTTCGTGGAGCAGGCGCAGGGCACGCTCGCCACCATCGCCAAGGACGTGAAGATCCAGGTCGAGTTCAACCCCGCCCGCGTCGCCTCGTATCGGCTGATCGGATACGAGAATCGCGCGCTGGCGAAGGAGGATTTCAACGACGACCGGGTGGACGCCGGCGAGATCGGCGCCGGCCACACCGTGACCGCGCTCTACGAGATCGTGCCGGTGGGCGCCACCGCCGGCGCCGACGATGACGAGGCGCCGCGCCCGGCGGTGGACCCGCTCAAATACGGCCGCCGCGCCGCGCCCTCGCGGCCCGCCGCGTCGCCGCCTCCGCCCGCCGACGCCTCGGCGGAGCTGCTCACGGTGAAGATCCGCTACAAGGCTCCCGAGGGCGACGTGAGCCGCAAGCTGGAGTTTCCGCTGGTGGATCGCGGCGCGGGCTTCGCCTCGGCCGACGCCGACTTCCGCTTCGCCGCCGCCGTCGCGGCCTGGGGCATGATCCTGCGCGAATCGCCACACGCCGGCTCGGCCACGCTCGCGGACGTGTTGCGCTGGGCCGAGGACGGCCTGGCCCATGACCCCCACGGGCACCGCGCGGAGTTTGTCGGGCTGGTGCGACGCAGCGCCGAGCTGCGCGGCGAGTAGCCGTGCGCCGCGGCGCCGCGGCGTCTTGATTAGGCCAGCGCCGAGAGCGGCGCGCCGTGGTTGATGTGCAGGGCTTGGCCATCGATCACGAGTGCGGGCACGGAGGCGACGCCCGCGGCGGCGGCCTCGGCGACGCGCGCCTTGGCTGAGCCGAGGTGCACGATCTCTAGGTCCACCTTGGAGCGGTCGAGGTAGGCGAGCACGACCTTCTCGGCGTCGAGGCAAACGGGGCAGCCGGCGTGGTAGAACTTGGCGGAGGTTTTCATGGTGGGTGTGATGGTTTGTGGGTCTTGGGTGAATCTCGAGGCGTCGTGCCTTCGATGAGCAGACTTTAGCGCGAGTCGGCGCGCGGCGGCAGAAGGCACAAAAGCGGGGAGCGGTTACCGTTTGGTGCCCACTGGACGCCGCCGCGCGGCGCGGCCACGCTCCGCTCCATGAAATCCCGGCACCTTAGTCTTACGGAGCGTCAGGCCTATCGCCGCCTCGAGGACGTCGTGGGCTGCAAGTGGTCGGCGGCGGTCGTCGGCGCCTTGAGCCGCGGCGTCACCCGTCCGGGCAAACTGGAGCGCTACATCCCGGGCATTTCGACCAAGGTGCTCACCGAGCGCCTGCGCAAACTGGCCGACTACGGCGTGATCCTGCGCGAGGATCGCTCCGAGGGCGCGGTGCTGCACGTGGAGTATCGTCTTACGCCGGTGGGCGAAAAACTCGCGGTGATCCTGGAGCAGTTGCACGCGCTGCAGGCCGAGCACGACGGCGGGCGCGGCGCGGGCTGAGTTTTGGCGGACCGCGTGGCGCGGGCCGCCGGAACTCAAGCGCGCTCGCGGCGTCGGCGCAGGCCTACAACGCCGAGGGCGGCGAATCCCAGCAGCGCGGCCGCCGCGGCAGGCTCGGGCACGGCGACGACCCTCAACTCGCCGGTGTCGTAGAGCGAGCTGGTGTCCCAGGCGAGCGAGGGCGCGAGCGGGGCGAGGGCGAAGGAAGCGAACATGCCGGAGGAGTTGCCGGTCGTGAAGTCGAAGAGGTCGAAGACGTCGCCGAGTGAGGGCGTGAAGCCATCGAGGAGTTCGACGCGCAGGGTGCCGCCGAAGACGAGCGCGCCGAAGACGACGAGCTGGTCGTGGCCGGTGCCGGGGGCGAGGCCGGCGAGCTCCATCGTGAGGGTGTTGGTCGAGGCGAGCACGAGATCGCCGGCGTGTTGGACGATCGCGGGGCTGTCGCCGGGGGAGTAGCCGCCGGCGAAGGTCACGGTGCCGCCGCCGGTGAAGGCGCCCGCGCCGCTGACGAGCCCGGTGAAGGTGACGCCGCCGCCGGCGTTGATGGTGGACCCCGCGGGGGAATGGACGTCGCCGTGGACGGTGGTGTTGAGAAGATTGAGCGTGCCGAGGTTTTGCAGGCCGTCGCTCGTGTTCTTCACACCGTCGCCGGTGAAGGTGAGCGTGGCGGCGCTGGCGTGGATCGCGCCGCCGGCTTGGTTGGTGAACGCGCCGCTCGCGCTTTCGAAGGCGCCGCCGGCGACGTGGAGGTCGCCCGAGTTGGCGCCGCCTTGGGTGAGGAGCGAGGCGCCGGTGGCGACGGTGAGGCTCTGGCCGGCGGCGATGCTGGTCTGGCCGTTGGTCAGTTCGAGGCGGGAGCCGGGGCCGAGCACGGGAGCCGCGCCGAGCGGGCCGGTGGCGGAGGCGGTGAGAGATTGGTTGGTGAGCACGAGCTTACCGCCATCGAGCTCGACGGTGCCGCCGGTGTTGTTGATCGAAGGCGCGGTGAAGGTGCCGCCGGTGAGGCGCAGGGTCTGGAGTGAATCGAGCGCGAGGGCGGAGGGAGTGGCGAGGCTGCCGCCGGAGACGACGAGGAGGCCGCGGTTGGTGAGGCTGGAGGGGAGTTCGTAGGCGCCGGAGGCGAACTCGATGCGGCCGGTGTTGACCAGTTGAGGTGTCTCGATTGCACCACCCTCGAAGCGGAGGACGCCGGAATTGAGAAAGCTCGTGGTGGCGTGGAGCGTGGCGCCGGTGAGGCGCACGGTGCCGAAGGTGTTTTCGAAACGGGTCGAGTCAAAGGAGCGGGTCGCGATGATGAGGGTGCCCCCGCCGGTCATCTTAAAGACGCCGCCGCCGGAGTTGAGGCCCGAGTCGTGGTTGGCCGTTTCGCTCGTGCCGAAGAAGGCGAAATTCTCCGCGAAGCTCGCGGCGGCGTTGAGGTCGGCGCGCACCTTGGTGCCGGCGAGATTCCACTCGGCGAAGGTGCTCGCGGGGAAAGAGACGGTGAAGGCGTTGAGGTGCAGGCCGGGCAGAAACGTCGTGGTCTGCGCGCGGAACGCGGGCGGCGGGGTGAAGAAGTTGTTCGCGCCAAAGGCGATGGTGACCGTCTCTGCTTCGCCGCTGAAATAGGCGAAGCGCGCGGTGACGATGTTCACCAAGTAATTGTATTCGGTGTTTTGGACGAGCGGAACGATGTCGAAGGCCTGCGCGGAGAGACCGGCGCCGGCGGCGAGGGTCCCAAGGCAGAGGGCGCGAGCAAGCGAGCGGGGGCGCGGGAGCGGTGGCATGGGCGAGCGGAGGGTATTTTTTCCGATACACGTCAGGGGTGATCGCATCCCGCAAGCTTGAAGCCATCCGCTTGCATGTTCCGTTGGGCGTCTGATTGCGAAACCCGGCGGGGCGGCTTCGCTGCCAGCGCATGTCCACGCCCGCCGCCTCCGCGCCCATTCTCGCCGTCGAAAACGTCAGCCGCACCTACGCCACCGCGGCGGGGCCCCTGACGGTGCTGCGCGGGGCGGGGTTTTCCCTCGCCGCCGGCGAATCGCTCGCGCTCGTGGGCCCGAGCGGCAGCGGCAAGACCACGCTGCTCGGCCTCTGCGCCGGGCTCGACCAGCCCAGCACCGGCACGGTGACGCTCGCCGGCCGCGCGCTCGGCGGCCTGAGCGAGGACGAGCGGGCGCGGGTGCGAAACGAGCACACGGGCTTCGTCTTTCAAAACTTCCAGCTCATCCCCTCGCTCACGGCGCTGGAGAACGTCTGCGTGCCGCGCGAACTGCGCGGCGAGCGCGGGGCGGACGTGGAGCGCGATGCGCGGGCGCTGCTCGAGCGCGTGGGCCTGGGCGAGCGGCTCGGGCACTATCCGGTGCAGCTCTCCGGCGGAGAGCAGCAGCGCGTGGCCCTGGCGCGGGCCTTTGTCACCAGTCCGCGGATACTGTTTTGCGACGAGCCCACGGGCAACCTCGATGGCGCGACGGCGCAGCTGGTGGCCGACCTCGTCTTCGGGCTAAATCACGAAAAAGGGACCACGCTCGTGCTCGTGACCCACGATCAGGAACTGGCGAAACGCTGCGGCAGAGTGCTTCGGCTCAGGGGCGGAGCGATCGTCGAAGCAGACTGAAGGGGTGCCCACGAAACACACGAAAAGACACGAAAATAAACCCAATGAACAAAGAGCTGATTTTGCGGGACGAATGTTATGCGGTGATGGGAGCCTGCTTTGAGGTGTATAAGGAGAAAGGCTGCGGGTTCTTGGAGGCGGTGTTTCAGGAATGCCTCGAGCTGGAACTCGGACTGCAAAATATCCCGTTCGTCGCGCAACCGGAGCTCCCGCTTAGCTACAAGGGATTCCCACTCAAGCAGCGATACAGACCGGACTTCGTTTGCTTCGGATCGGTCCTCGTGGAGCTGAAGGCGGTGTCGAAGCTGGCGGACGAGCACCGCGCGCAGGTCATCAACTATCTCCACGCCTCGGGCCTCAGGGCCGGGCTTCTCGTCAACTTCGGCCACCACCCCAAGGTGGAGTGGGAGAAGATCGTGGTCTGATCCTTTCGTGTCTTTTCGTGTGTTTCGTGGGCCCTTCCCGATGATTTTCCTCTTCAAACTCGCCCTGCGTGACGCCCGCTTTTCCCGCGGCCGCTTGCTCCTCACCGCGCTGGCCGTCGTTGCGGGCGTCGCCGCGCTGGCCGCCACCGGCTCGCTGGGCAAAAACATCCGCGCCGCGATCGACGGCCAGGCCCGCGCCCTGCTCGGCGCCGACCTCGTGGTCGAGTCGCGCTCCGCGCCGGACGCCGAGGTCGAGGCCTTCCTCGCCTCGCTCGGCGGCGAGCAAGCCCGCGAGATCGCCTTCGCCTCCATGCTCGCCGTGCCCGCGGCCGAGGGCGGCGTGGCGGGATCGCGGCTCGTCACGGTGCGCGCCGCCGACGCCGCGTATCCATTTTTCGGCGACGTCGTCACCTCGCCCCCCGCCGTTCGCGCCGAGCTCGCCGACCACGCCTCCGTCCTCGTCGAGGAGACGCTTCTGCGCCAGTTCGGCCTCGCGCCCGGTGCCACCGTGCGGCTCGGGCAAAAGGAGTTTCGCGTGGCCGGCGCCCTGCAAAAGCTCCCCGGCGAATCCGCCGCCGTCGCCCTGCTCTCGCCGCGCGTGCTGGTGAGCCGCGAAGGCCTCGAAGGCACCGGACTGCTCGGGCCCGGGGCGCTGGTGCGCTACCGCACGCATTTCCGTTTTCCCGAGGGCACCGACGTGGAGGGGCTGGCGGCGCGCGAGAAAAGCCGCATGCAGGCGCTCCGGCTCAACGCCGACACGGTCGAGGAGCGCAAACGCGAGCTCGGCCGGGCGATGGACAACGTGAACGTGTTTCTCAGCCTCACCGGTCTGGTGGCCCTGCTGCTCGGCGCGATCGGCGTGGCGGCGGCGATGAGCGCGATGGTGAAGCGCAAGCTCGCCACGGTGGCGATGCTGCGCTGCCTCGGCGCGGGCGCGGGGCTGGGCCTCGGCGTTTTCTTCGCGCAAGGGCTTGCCGTCGGCCTGCTCGGCAGCGCGGCGGGCGCGCTCGCCGGGGCGGGCTTGCAGGCGGCGCTGGGCGCGCTCGTGCAGGACTTTTTGCCGGTGGAGGCGGGCGAGTTTTCCGTGCGCTGGGCCGAGATCGCGCAAGCGGCGGGGATCGGCGCGGCGCTCACCGCGCTGTGCACGCTGGTGCCCCTGCTCGCGGTGCGGCGGGTGTCGCCGCTGGCCGTGCTGCGCGCGGTGGAGCCGGAGACGGGCCGGCGCGACGGGCTGCGCTGGCTGGCCGGCGCCTTGCTCGCGGCGATGGTGCTCGGGCTCACGGTGTGGCTGGCGGGCGACGCACGGCGCGGGCTCGGCTTCGCTGGTGGCTTGCTAGTCGCCGGGGCGGCGCTGGCTCTGGTGGCGCGTTTGGTGATGTGGGCGATCCGGCGCGGGGCGATCGCGCGGCGCGGGCTGCCCTTCGCGCTGCGCCAGGGCCTGGCCAACCTTTATCGGCCGGGCAACCGCACCGCGCGCCTCGTCGTCGCGCTCGGGCTGGGGGCCTTTCTCTTGCTGACGCTGGCCTTCTCGCGCGGAGCCTTGCTCGGGCAGATCAAGTTCGCGGGTTCGGAGGGACGGCCAAACCTCCTGTTTTTCGACGTGCAGGACGACCAAGTGGAAGGCTTGCGCGAAACTTTGACGCAGGCCGGCGCGCCGATGCTGGCCGAGGCGCCGATCGTGACCATGCGGCTGGCGCGGATCCGCGGCGTCACGGTCGAGGACGTGTTGCGCGACCCGGCCTCGGGCATCCCCGGCTGGATGCTGCGCCGCGAATATCGCTCCAGCTACCGTAGCGAACCGGCGGATACGGAAAAAGTGGTCGCGGGCGAGTGGGTGTCGGCTTTCGCCGCCACGGGCGCGGACGACGAGGTGGTGCCGGTCTCGGTGGAGCAGGGCCTGGCGAAGGACATGCGGATCGGACTCGGCGACGAGCTGGAGTGGGACGTGCAAGGCGTGCCGCTGCGCACGCGGGTGGCGAGCCTGCGCGAGGTGGAGTGGCGGCGCATGTCGCCCAACTTTTTCGTGCTCTTCCCGACGGGCGTGCTGGAGGGCGCGCCGAAGTTTCACGTGCTGGCGGCGCGGGCGGAGGAACCGGAGCTGAACTCCGCGGTGCAGCGGGCGGTGGCGAGCGGCTTTCCCAACGTGTCGATCCTCGATCTCGGGCTCGTGATCGAGTCGCTCGACACGGTGTTTTCGAAGGCGGAGCTGGCGGTGCGTTTCATCGCGCTCTTCACGCTGGCGACCGGCGTGGTGGTGTTGGCGGGCGCGCTGGCGGCGGGGCGCGAGCAACGCGTGCGCGAGGCGGTGCTCCTGCGCACGCTGGGCGCGAGCGCGGGCCAGGTGCGCGCGGCGCTCGTCGCCGAGCTGGCCGCACTGGGCCTGATGGCGGGTGCGACCGGCGCGCTGCTGGCGCTGGGCGGCGGCGCGGCGGTGGCGGTGTTCGCCTTCAAGGTGACGCCGGTGCTGCCCTGGACGCCGGTGCTGGTGACCACCGCGGCCGTGACCGCGCTCACCATCGGCGTGGGCCTGCTCACGCAGCGTGGCCTGCTCCGCCGCCCGCCGTTGGAAGTGCTGCGGGCGGAGGGTTAGCGCGCGTGGCGAGAATCAACGGCCAGCCGGCTGCATCGCGCTTGTTTCCGATGCCGCTTCGCGCCAAACCGTCCCCTGCGCCCGTGACCACTCTTCAACTCGAACAGCTCGACTACCAGCGCCACGCCATTGATGCCGTGGTGAACGCTTTCGAGGGGCAGACCCCCAACAGCTTCGACAACTCCTACTTCACGGAGATTCAGGCCAATGTCTCCGACCTTTCACCCGAGCAATTCGCGCAAAATCTGATCGCCGCCGCTGCCGCCAATGGAATTGCTTCGGAGGACGCCCACGTCGCCGCCGCCGAACCTGACATCTGCGTCGAGATGGAGACCGGCACGGGCAAGACGCTCGTCTATATTCGCACCGCCTTCGAGCTGCACAAGAAGCACGGCTTCACCAAATTCATCATTCTCGTCCCGTCTGTCGCCATCCGCGAGGGCGTGATGTCCACGCTCAAGACCTTTGGGCCGCAACTTGAGTCCCTTTACGCCACTCGGCTCGGCTTCTTCGAATATGACAGCCGCGACTTGCCCGCCGTCCGCGACTTCCTGAGCAACCCGCTCCCGCAGATCATGGTGATGACGATCCAGTCCTTCACCTCGGACGAGGCCGTCGTCAATCGCCCGGGGCGCGACGACTCCGTGCTCGGCCTGTCCTACCTCGACGCCATCGGCCGCACCCGCCCCATCGTGATCATGGACGAGCCGCAGGAGGGCATGGACACAGAAAACGCCAAGCGCCGCCTTCGCGTGCGTGCTCCCGGTGACACCGATCCGACGCCCACCCTCAATCCCCTCGTTCGCCTCCGCTACTCCGCCACCCATAAGCCGGCCGAGACGCGCAACCTTGTTTACCGTCTTCTCCCGCGCGAAGCCTACAACCAGCGCCTCGTCAAAAAAATCGAGGTGCTCACCGTGGCCGAGAAAAGCGACGAGGCCACGCTCAAACTAGAGATCGCCGACATCCAGACCGGGACCGGCGCGCCCAAGGTGAAGCTGAAGGCGTGGAAACTCCGCGCCGCCGGAGACTATGACTGGAAGGACACCGCCTGGCTCAAAGGTCCCGAGGGCCGCCGCCCCGGCGACTCCATCGAGGCCAAGACCGGTAACCCATCCTATCGCGACTACCACATCGAGCGTATCCAAAAATCCCTTTCCGACGGCCGTTGGCGCGTGAAGTTCACCAACGGCACGGAGCTGGTCCAAGGCGAGCGCTCCGGCGACCGCGAGGGGCTCTTCCGCTTGCAGCTCCACCACCTCATCCGCCGCCACTACCAAAAAAAGCTTGGCCTCGACGAACACGACAAACCCCTCCCGCCCCTCCGCCCGGGCGAGCCCGCCGGCCTTGTCGCTCGCGGCATCAAGCCCCTCTCGCTCGTCTTCATCGACCGCGTCGCCTCCTATGTCGAGCCCGACGGCCTGATCCGCCGCCTCTTCCTCGACGAGCTGCGCGCCCTCGCGCCCCGCTACCTCGGCCGCACGCCCACCGACGCCGAGTTGGACACCATGCACGACGGCTACTTTGCCCGCACCGGCGGCGGAGAGTTTACCGACAGCGAGGCCGCCATGTTGAAGAACAAGGCCGCATTCGACAAAATCATCCGCTCTCGCACCGCCCTCCTCGCCCTCGACGAGCCCATCGAGTTCATCTTCTCCCACTCCGCCCTCGGCGTAGGCTGGGACAACCCAAACATCTTCAACATCGCCACCCTCAACCTCTCCTACAGCGACACCAAGAAGCGCCAAGAAATCGGCCGCGGGCTCCGCCTCTGCCGCGACGAACACGGCGCGCGCGTCCACGACGCCGCCGACACGCCCGAGGGCCGTGAGATCAATCTCCTCACCGTCATCCCCAACGAGACCTACGAGACCTTCGCCCTCCAATATCAGGAGCAGATCAAGGAGGCCTACGGCAACGCCGCCGCCGGCTCGCCCCTCCGCAAAAACGAGAAAGGCCGCGCGAAGAAAAAGACCGTGCGCCGCCGCGACGAGGTTTACACCAGCCCCGCCTTCAAGGCGTTTTGGGATAAACTCGCGCGCCGCACCCGCTACACCGTCGCGTTCGACGAGGCGCAGCTCATCCGTCGCGGCGTCGAGGCGCTCGACGCCCTCACCGTGCCGGCCTACCGCGCCGAGATCGCGCTCAATCGCATCGACCACATGGCCGCCGACGGCGGCTTCAGCCACGCCCACCTCGGCAGCGACACCGCCGCGCTCTCCGCCACCTTCGCCCCGACCGATCTCTTGGAACAACTCAGCGACCGCACCGCGCTCGCCCGGCCCACCGCCTTCAAAATCCTTTGCGCGCTCGCGCCCGCCGCGCGCCGCCAGCTCCTCCGGAATCCGCCGGTCTGGCTCCAGCACGCCGTCGCCGCCCTCCAGCACATCGAGCGCGAGGAGATGCTCCGAGCCCTCACCTACACCCCGACCGCCGAAATCGTTCCGCTCACCTCCCTGCTCGAATCTTTCGAGACCTTCCGCCCCGTCACCCCGACGCCCAAGCGCGGCCTCTACGACCACGCCCCGACCGACAGCGAGATCGAGGCCGATTTCGCCACCTCCGCCGACGCCGACCACTTCGGCGGCTGCCAGGTCGTGTGCTTTCTCAAGCTGCCAGACGACTACGTCATCCCCATCCCCGGCCATGCCGAGGGCTACCGGCCCGACTGGGGCGTCGTCTTGGAGCAGACCAGTCTCGCCGAGGGCGAGCCCGAGCGCTTCCAGTTCGTCGTCGAGACCAAGGGAACCGACCTCATCGACGACGCCCGCGCCCTCACCGGCGACGAGCAGTTCAAAATCCGCTGCGCCAAAAAACACTTCGCCGCCCTCGGCGTCGAAGCCGCCTTCGTCGCGCCCGTGAAATCGTGGCGCTCTTTCCTCGAAAAAACCGGCCTCTCATGAGCGACCCCCGCCCGCCTTTTCCCGATCCCTTACCCGCGCCACTGGCCCGCGTCGCCACGCCTGACCTCAACGCCGAGCGCCTCGCCGCGCTCAAGCGCCTGCTGCCCGACCTCTTCACCGCTGAGGGCCGGCTCAATCCCGACGAGCTTCGCCGCCTCGCCGATGCTCAGGGCACCGCCGACGCCGAGCGCTACGAATTCAAGTGGTATGGCAAGCAGCGCTCCAAGCGTCATGCCTTCACCCCCTCTCTCGCAGCCCTCGCCTACGACGCCAAGCGCTCCTGCCGCCCCGAAAAGGCCGGCGGCAACGCCATCATCGAGGGCGAGAATCTGGAGGTCCTGAAGCTGCTCCTCCCCGCCTACCGCGGCCGCGTGAAGTGCATCCTCATCGATCCGCCCTACAACACCGGCAAGGACTTCGTTTATCGCGACAACTACGCTCGCGACCGCAAGGAATACTGGGAGGAAACCGGCGTCACCGAGCAGGGCGTGAAGGTGGACACCAACACCGACACCTCCGGCCGCTACCACTCGGACTGGCTGTCGATGATGCACAGTCGCCTCCTGCTCGCGCGGCAGTTTCTTACCGAGGACGGCGTGATTTTCGTCCACATCGACGACAACGAAGTCTGCAATCTGCGAAGAGCTCTGGACGAAGTTTTCGGCGAAGACTGTTTCGTTTCCCAAGTCATCTGGCAGCGCTCGAAAAAGGGAGATGCGAAGCTCATCGCCCGGACGCACGAATATATCGTCTGCTACGTCAAAAATTCCAACCACGCCTTGGCTCATGGTCCTTGGCGTCGTAAAAAACCGGGGGCGGACGGCGTCTTGGCGCACTACCAGACTC
This sequence comes from Verrucomicrobiota bacterium, assembly GCA_030605125.1. Classification (GTDB taxonomy): domain Bacteria; phylum Verrucomicrobiota; class Verrucomicrobiia; order Opitutales; family Opitutaceae; genus IMCC26134_A. Next base: position 10,798 of record JAUWBD010000135.1, read on the forward strand.
TACGCGAGAAATACGGCGCACAGGCTCACGACGCCATCCAGACCCAAATACGCGAATGGTTCGCTGACCTGCCGAAGGACGATCCGCGTAAAGCCCACGCTCACTACCGCTGGTCCGATGATCGGGGGCTCTACTTTGCCGACAATTTCGCCGGCCCGGACGATGGCCGTGACTCGCGCCCTCGTTACGACATCCTTCACCCCCGCACGGGCAAACCGTGCAAGAAGCCCTCGACCGGTTGGCGCTGGGACGAGGCGAAGACGCAAGCCGCTTTGGCTGAAGTTCCGCCGCGCATTCACTTCGGCCCGGACGAGACCACGATCCCGTGCCGCAAGAGCTACCTCCACGAGATCGACTCGGAAGCCTTCGCCTCGGTATTTTACCGCGACGGCCGTGCGGCTACGCTCGAAGTCGAATCGCTGGTCGGGCCGGGTGTCTTCGAGTTTCCGAAAGACAAGGACGTGCTCGCGGAGCTCATCGCGCTGACGACCGGCCCGGACGACATCGTGCTCGATTTCTTTGCCGGCAGCGGCTCCACCGGTCACGCAGTCTGGACTCAAAACCAAAAGGACGGCGGACGCCGTCAGTTTCTTCTGGTCCAGATCCCCGAGTTCACCGAACCCAACACCGCGGCGCGTCGGGCGGGCTTCACACGCGTCAGCGATGTCACCATTTGCCGGCTTACGAAGGCCGCCGCCCGTATGTCCGAGTCTCCGCGAGCGGCGAATGCCGACAGGGCGGAACTGCCCGGCGTCGCCGAGGAATTCGTGGGCGGGGTCGCGGCCGCCGCTCCCTTCGACGCCGGCTTCCGCGTCTATCGCCTCCGTCCATCCTACTTCCCGCGCTGTGAATGGGCGCCCGATCCCGCGAAGACTGAGGCGGAAAACCTCGCAGCGCTCGACGCCACACTTAAGGCGAAGGAGGCGAGCCTCACCATGCAGTTCGACGCCGACCTGCTCCTGGAGGAAGTGCTGCTGAAACAAGGCTTCGGCTTCGCTCGCACCCTTGTGCGGCTCGAAAGCGAGTTCCCGAAAAACACGGTCTATGAGGTTCGCGACGGCGAGCGCGCCGCCCTCGTCTGCCTCGACGCTCAACTCGCCCCCGAGACGATCGACGCCTTGCAGAGACGGAAACCCGAGCAGCGTTTCGTCTGTCTGGAACTGGCGCTCGACACGACCCGCAAGTGGACCCTCACCCAACACCTCGGCGATTACCTCAGCGCCCTCTGAGCCCGCCCCAAAAACCATGAGCCTTGTGTAACAAATTGGGGCTCTAGTCGCCAAGCATTCGGCCCCCGGTTGGGATGGCCAAGAGGCTCCACCGGTGCCCTACAGCGCCGCCGGGCTCGACGCACTCGCCTCCGAGCCGCCTAAACGGCACGCCAACATTCGTGGTTGGCCGCGCCATGCCGACCCTGAAGCCCAGAAAGCGCGGCGGAAAGAGGTTGCGATGCTCATCGCGGAGTCGGCGAGACACCTGTCGTGGCCGAAGCGCACATAGCCCAAGCCTGCGCGCGAAGGCGACACGCGGGTTGACCTCAGTGCGCCCCGGACCCAGCGGGGGTGGCTTGGGCCAGAATGCGCGCTTGCTCGGGGTGGGGGCCGAGCCAGCGGACGGTGCCGGTGGCGAGGTCATAGACGCCGCCGATGACGTGGAGTTTACCCGCGGCGACGCGTTCGAGCACGGCGGCGCTGCCGCTGAGGATCGAGGCGATGGAGTGGCGCACGTTTTCCTCGACCGCCACTTTCACCAGCTCGGCTCCCTGCGCCTCGGGATGACTGGCCCGGGCGGCGGTGGCGGGCTCGCGAATCGGCGCGATGAGCTTCGGGATGCTGCCATGCACCTCGGCGCCTTCCACGACGGCCGTCACGGCGCCGCAGGATTCGTGGCCGAGCACGAGGAGAAGCGGCGTGCCGAGGTGGGCGGTGCCGTATTCGATGGAACCGATTTCGTTGGTTTGGGCGACGTTGCCGGCGACGCGGACGATGAAGAGGTCGCCGATGCCCTGATCGAAGACCTGCTCCACCGGCACGCGCGAATCGGAGCAGGAGAGGATGGTGGCGAAGGGTGTCTGGCCCTTGGCCTGCTCGGCGCGGTGGGCGGCGTGTTGACGCGGGTGCGCGGGCGCGCCGGAGACGAAGCGGTGGTTGCCGCGGTGAAGCGCCTCGAGGGCGGAGGCGGGGTCGTGGGCGGCGGAGGCCGCGAGCGGGGCGAGCGCGAGGGCGAGGAGCGCGAGGGCCGGAGGTTGGCGCATGGCGCACGCTGCCCCGGCGAAAGGGCCAAGGCAACGCCGCTCGCGCAGGATATCAGGGCGCGGTGACGCGGAGGCGGAGGAAGCGGCGCGGGCCCTCGGCGGGGACGGAGGCGGTGACGGTTTCCAGGGTGGTCGCCGAGGCACCGGCGCCGGGTGTGACGACTTCGGTCACGCCCTCCACGGTCCATGAGTTGGGCGCGAGGGTGTCGCTCCACTCGACGCGGTAGTCGAGGCCGGCGGCCGGGGCGCGCAGGAGCCGAGTATAGGTGATCGTGAGGCGCGGGTGGGCGGGATCGGACGTATCGAGGACCACGGGCGGCATTTGCCCCGGCGACTTGGGCGCGGTGTTGAGCGCGTATTCGAGCAAGTTGGGAATGCCGTCGCCGTCGGGATCGGCAAGGTCGCCCCAAACGGTGGCCTCGAGCGCGGGGTCGGCGAGCTCGGCGCTGGTGAAACGGCTGGCGCGCCAACCCGAAAGCAAACCCGGCACCGTGAGGCCCTCCACGCGCAGCGGCAGGCTGACCGGGCCGCCGTGGGGCAGGTTGTTTTGGAGGACCAGGCTGGCGGAGCGCTGGCCGTGGACCGACGGCGTCGCGGTGAGAGAGAAGGCCAGTTCCTCTCCCGGACCGAGGGTGAAGGGGAAGTTGAGGCCGGAGAGAACAAACTCCGCCGCCTGAGGCCCGGAGAGGGAGGCGCCGCTCACGGTGAGGTCGGCGCTGCCGGGGTTGACGATCTTGACGGGGAATGTCGTGCCCGGCGGGCCCGCTTTCATGAAGCCGAGGCTGATCGGGATGCCGTCGGAGATTCGCGCCGGGCGAGGCGGGAACTCGAGGGCGAGCTCGGGGGCGGACGAGCGGGTGGCGTTGATCGTGTAGGTGCGCGTCTCGGGGCCGGTGCGGGAGGTGGCGCGCAGCTCCACCGTGTTGGCGCCGAGCGAGAGCGGCAGCAGGCCGGGAAGCGGACGGGCAAAGGTGCCGGTGGAGAGTTCGGCCGGCGCCGAGGAGGGCGGGAAGTCCACCTGAAGCAGCGAGCCATCTTGGAAGAGCAGCGTGGTGATCGGGTTGAACGAGCCGCCGCCCGCC
>JAUWBD010000102.1 GCA_030605125.1 Verrucomicrobiota bacterium
TCGATGAAGGAGTTTCTGAAGCTCACCCGCCTCGACGAGCAGCCCGGCGGCAAGCTGGAGGCCGTGAAGATGATCGCCGCGCTGCTGAGCGACCACGAGTCGGTGATCCGCTCCCTGCGCGAGGGCATCGAGGTGGCCGGCGGCGCGGGCGACGCGGGCACGAACGATTTCCTCACCGGCCTGCTCGAGGACCACGAGAAGACCGCGTGGATGCTGCGCGCTCACCTGGAGTGAGCGGCGCGGTGGAATGTCGCGCGGGCTGCGGCGCCTGCTGTATCGCCCCGAGCATTACGTCGCCGATCCCCGGAATGCCATGGGGCAAGCCGGCGGGCGTGCCTTGCGTGCAGTTGCTCCCGGACTTGCGCTGCGCGCTTTTTGGCAAGCCGGAGCGGCCGGCCTTTTGCGCGAGCCTGCGGCCGACGGCGGAGATGTGCGGGCGCGACCGCGAGGAGGCGCTGGCCGGGCTGGGCGCGCTGGAGCGGGCCACCCGGCCGGGCGGGTGAGGAATGTGAAGGAGCGGGCACGACCTCGTGCCCGCGGTTTGGCGGAAAACGGAGAGGCAACGCTACGGGCGTGGGGGCACGCCCGCTCCGTTGAGGCACGACGCTCGCGTGCGGAGCGTGAATCGCGTGACTGGCGCCGCGCTGCGCGCCACCACCGTGGCGTGTCGGCCCACGCCGTTTTTCGTCAGGGTGCGATCCGGCATCGGCTCGAGCGAGAGCTCGACCGGCACGTCCGCGTCGCCTCGGCCTTCGCAATCCAGGCGGAGGCCGTCGATGCGCAGGCCGCCGGGCAGCCAACGAGGCGCGGCGTCGGCCGGCGCGCCGAGGTGCCAGCGGAAAACGACCACCTCGGGCGCGACCAGCTCGACCTCGTCGGCGATGGTGGCCGAATCGGCGTCCCACTCGACCCGGCGCGTCCAGCGCTTGAGCCCCGGATAGCACCGGCTGCCGTCGCACTCCACCAGGCCGCCTCGCGCGTCGAGCCGATGCACGGTCAGCGGCGCCGCACGGTGCGCGGCGACGAGCGGCTGGCCGGCGCCGGCGGCGACGACCTCCTTCGTGAGCTGCCCGGGCGACCAAGGGCCGACTTGAAGGACGTTGTGCCCGGCCACGCCGCGGTAGTGCGTCGGGTGCTCGGGCGCGCCATAGGAGGCGAGCCCGGCTTCGATAAGCACGGGGCGGCCGCGGACGATCAGGTTGACGTGGCCGCGGTCCTGGTGGTCGTGCGCGTCGGTGGCGTGGCCACCGCGCATCCAGAAACCGGATACGCGGCTCTCCGGCTCCGGACCGAAGGCGGCCTCGTGCGAGACCCAGTTGACCCGCGCGGCAACCTCGTAGGCGGCGAAGAGCGGGGGAGGCGCGGCGAGGGCGGAGAGCAAGGGCAGCGCGGCGAGCGAGGACACGCTTTCGGGCGGGAGGGGACGTCGGGCGAGCACCCAGGCGGCCTGCGGGTGGCCGACATCGGTGACGGCGCGGGCGAGAAGCTCGTGGTCGAGGTCCTGCGCCATCGTGTCGAACGCGTTGATGATGCGGCCGCCCGGCTGGCGGTGGTGCAGGAACCAGAGCGGGAAGGTGCGCAGGTGGGCGTGGTCGAGCAGGCGGCGGTCCCCGGCCTCGGCGGCGGCGCGGGCCGCGGAGTGGACCGAGTGCATCGTGATCGAGCCGTAGTCCACGCCCTCGACAAACTCGCCGCGCGGGCCCTGGGCGTCGAGCGTGCGGAGCAGGCCGGCGACGGCGTGCTCGAGCGCGGTGCGACGGCGCTCGGGCGACTTCGTGTGCAGGGCGCAGAGCAGGAGCGCCTCGAGCGGGAGCGCCCATTGGTTGCTATAAACGGCGTCGTCGCGGACGAACCACGGGCGGCGCTCGCTCCAGTCCGAGAGGATGCCGTCCAGCTCGGCCTCGAGTCGCGCCTCCAGCGCGGCGACGAGCGCGGGCTCGAGCGAGCCCGCCGGCAGGAGCGCGAGCGTCCAATGGATCGCGCGCACCGCCCAAGCGGTGCCGAGCCAGGCGCCGTCGCCCTCCTTGCCGCTCGACCAGCCGGAGCGCATGAGCGGTGTCCAGGTGGCGAGTTCGTGCAGTTGGTCGCGCAGGTGGATGAGCAGCGCGGGGTCGCCTTCGAGGCGCACCACCACGGCGAGCGCGGGCAGCAGGTCGGCCAAGGGCTTGGTGCGCTCGCAGTCGCCGAGCGAGAGCGCGAAGCGCTCCCAGCCGGCTTGATCGAGGTCGGGCCGGTGGGCGGGCCGCTCCCGATACTTCATCGGGAAGCGCGCGTCGGCGAGGAGGTCGGCGAGGCTGCGCGGGCGGGCGACCAGTCCGAGCGCGGCGAGTTTTTGCCGGGCGGCCGAGCAAAAGGCCGCGCGCGCCGCGACGTGGGCGGGGTCGGCGGCGACGCGGTCGATGAGCGCGGCGAGCGGGGTGATAAGGTGCATCGCGAGCCGCTCAGGTTTGGCTCAGCGCGGGGATGGGCAAAATCGGTTGGCCGGTGCGCACCGCAGCGGCCGGCGTGCTTTGCCCGACCAGACGGGCGAAGGCCTGACGCACCAGACGTCGCGGATCGTCAAGGAAGGCCAACGCGTCCACCCCCGGCTCCTCGCGCAAGGCGAGGCGGGCGCGCGTGACGGCGAAGTGCAGTTGCCAAGAGTAGTCCTCAAGCACGGGGCGGCGCTCCGTCTCGGTCCGGACGGCGAAGGGCGGTTGGGTCATCGTGCAGCCTTGCGGATCGCGAACGGTGCAGGGCGCGGGCGTGGCGAGGAGCTGGTCGAGGATCGTGGAGACGCGGGCGGATTCCGCGGCGGTGAGCTTGTGGCGCAACGCGAGGGCTTCGCAGGCGAGGGCGACGGCGTTGCGCAGGTTGAGCTGCAGCGTGGGGCAGGCGGCGAGGAGCTCGAGCAGCGGCAGCGAGGCCGGTGTGATGCAGCGTTTGAGCAGCGTGGGCGCCGCATACCAACGGGGAACGTAGAACCATTCCTGCTGCGGGCGCGTGATGTCGCGGTGCTTGTCGTCCTCGTGGTTGCGGATGGCTTGCAGGAGGCGAGGCTCGGCGCGCTCGTCGCCAAGCATGGCGAGCACGGTGGCGGCACGCCAGGACACGGTGGGATCGGCGTCGTCGAGCAGCGCCACGAGCCGGGGCGCGATCGATTTGCCCGTGCGGTAGAGGTGCCAGAGCGCGGAGGTGGCGGGGCCGCCGCGCAGCTCCTCGAACCAGTGGTCGAGCTGGCCGGCGTCGTGGTCGAAGTAGTCGGGATCGGCCTGGTGGCCGAAGGAACGATCGGGCGACTCGGCGAGGCGAACCGCGCCGGTGTCGGCGAGGCGGCCGCGGAGCGACTCGAAAGGGATGGCGCGAAAATCCACGCCGAGGCGGGCGACGAGCGCGGCGGCGGAGCCGGCGACCTCGCCGATGCGCTGCATGTCGCGCTGCATGCGGAAGGAGTGGTGGGCCTCCTCCGAGACGCCGACGGCGCGGCAGGCGAGCACGAGGTTCTTGAGGTCGCGGGGCAGGAGCGCGCGGTAGGGGATCTCGCAGGCGAGGCGTCCATACCACTGCTGACAGGCCCAGACCCAGAAGGCGGCTTCGTCGGTCTCGAATTCGTAGTCGCGGGCGTGGTTGTCGTAGTGGCAACCGGTGTAGCCGACGGCGTCGGCGAAGCTGCGGCGCTCGATCAGGTCGTCGAGCGTGAGGGTGTAGTCGGTGTCGATGTGGCGCGACTGGCGCAGGCCGATGACCGGGGCGATGTAGGTGGGGCGGTCGGCGGCGGTGTATTTCTCCTGCAAATACACCGCGACGGCCTCGGTCCGGGCGCGGGTGAGGTCCTGCTCGTCGGTGGGATCGCAGAAGCCGGCGTCGAAGTTGACGATCTGGAGCTTGGGCGCGCCGTTTTGGAGCGTGGCGCGGCCGGAGGACTGGCCGTAGGCGTGGAGCAGGCCGTCGCCGGAGCGGCCGAGGCGGCTGGCGGCGCCGGCCCCGGCGGCGAGGTCGCCGTCGCCGGTGGCGTCGATCCAGGCGGAGGCGCGCACGCGGCGCGGGCCCTCGGGCGAGGAGATGACGATCTCCTCCACCCGGCCGGCGGTGGCGCGCACGGAGTGCAGCGAGGCCTCGGTGACGATCTCGACGCCGGCCTCGCGCAGCATGGCCTCGAGGGCGATCTTCTTCGCGTCGGGGTGGAAGCCGCCCACCTGGGCGGGCGTGCCGAAGAGCGGCATGAGCTCGCGGACGCGTTTGTCCACCTCCTCCTGGAGGCCGCCCTTCACACCGAAGTAGTAAACGTGGATGCCGCCGCCGGAGCCGACGCCGCCGGGGAAGGGCATGGCGTCGAAGGCGAGGACCTTGGCCCCGCCGCGGGCGGCGGCGAGGGCGGAGAGCGCGCCGCCGGTGCCGAGACCGGCCACGACGACGTCGGTGGTGCTCGGCGCGAAGCCGACGAGCGGGGCCACGGGGGCCTCGGCGCGCGGGTGCGCGGAGCAGGCGGGGCGGTCGTCGAGGCGGGCGGCGGCGCGGAGGCCGGCGGAGAATTTTTGCCCGAGCAGGGCGCCGTCGGCCCCGGCGAAGAGGACGTTGGCGGGCAGGGCGGGATGCGGGGCGGGCTGGTCCTCGCGGGAGGGGAAGGAGTCGAGCGGGACGACGCTGCCGTGGGTGAGCACGGCGCCGGCGACGAGTTCGCCGGCCGAGGCGTGCAGGGCGCGCAGGGCGGGCAGCCAGGCGTCGCGCGGGCGGGCGAAGCCGCCGGGCAGGCCGACGGTGAGCACGCTCTCGCCGGCCCAGCGGCCGGGGGCGTGGACGAGGCTGGCGGCGGAGGGCAGGGTGGCGGGCGTGGCGAGCGGACCGGCGCAGGAGGGGATATCGCGGCCGTGGCGGAAAAAGAGCCGGAGCGAGCGGGAGGCCGGGACGGGGGCGGACCAGCGCGGGGAGAGCAGGGTGGCGAGCTCGCCGGTGTCGGTGGCGTCGATCCAGCGGCGGGCGCGGAGGCGGCGCGGGCCGGACTTGGTGGCGAGGATGACGGAGGCGAGCGATTCGTCGGCGGAGAACTCGGCGGCGACGGGCGCGGCGTAGTAGAGCGCGGGGATGTCGCGCTCGCGGAGGATCTCGGTGGCGACGATCTCGGCGACGGCGCCGTCGATCCAGCCCGGGCCGGCGGCGGAGCGGTCGGCGAGGGCGGAGACGAGCTCGCGCCACAGCGGGTTGGCGCAGTCGCCGCTCTCGGTGGCGAAGGCCCAGCCACTCTCGGCGAGGAGGGCGGCGCGGCGGTCCACGAGCAGGGCGCGTTTGCCGGCGCGTCGGCAAGCCAGGGCGGCGGCGAAGCCGGCGTGGCCGGCGCCGATGATGGCGACGTCCCACAGCGTATCGTAAACGGAGCGAAAGGTCATCGGAGTGGGCTCAGGCGAGCGGCCAGCGCACGAGCAGGAAGCGCTGGGCGGCGGGAAGGCGGACGTGGAGGGTGCCGTCGGCGCGGATCTCGGCGGAGCCCTCGCCGGCGAGGACCTCGACGGGGCCGGAGGCGCGGGGCGCGGCGAGCACGGAGGGAGCGGCGAAGGTCGCGGAGTCGTCCGGATGGAGCTCGCGGAAGAGCAGCGCGTAGGCGTGGGCGCCGGGCGCGGCGCGGCCGGCGGCGGGTCCGGCGACGAAGCCGGTCCAGGAGAAACCGTCGGGCGCGGAGCCGACCGGGAAGACGGCGCCGGCGTGGAAGGCCTCGCGGTGTATTTTCCACGTGGATACGAGCGGACGCCAGCGGGCGGCGACCGGCGCCGGGATGCGCGAGTTCTCGAACCAGGCGAGCGGCGCGGCGGGGAGGGTGATGGCGAGCAGGTAGTCGGCCGGGTAGGCGGCGGGGCGGAGCGGGTCGCCGCGGTAGTCGGCGTCGTTGCGCGCGGGGTTGAGGAACTCGACGCGCAGGCGGCGGGCGGCGACGTAGGCGGAGAGCGTCCAGAGGGCGCGCAGGGTCTGGTGCGGCTGGTAGTTGGCCTGCTCGGTGAAGCGGTTTTCGAGGAAGACGGGGCCGCCGCAGGTGCGGCCCCAGTAGGTGGGGCGGTGCTCGGCGGTGGCGTCGAAGTCGAACTCGATGGCGCCGCGGCTCTCGGCCTGCACGCGGTCGCAGAGGGCGTGGAAACGGGTCTCGGCGAGGCGCGAGTGGAGCTTGACCGCGTCGAGCTTGAAGTGGGCGACGCCGTGCTCGCGCCAGAGGGCGAGGATGCGGGCGGCGTCGCGTTCCCAGTTGCGCAGGTCCTCGGTGGAGTCGGGCGCATACCAGAGCCCGAGGAGCACGCCGGCCTGCTTGGCGGCGGCGACGAGCGGGGCGAGGCCGCGGGGGAAGCGGCGCGGGTGGACGGTCCAGAACTCGGGGTCGGCGGCCCAGAAGCCGTTCCACACGCCGCCACCGTGGCTGACGGTGTTGACGGTGTCGCCCTTCTGCCAGCCGTCGTCGATCTGCACGATCTCGACGCCGAGGTTTTTGGCGGCGGCGATCTCGGCGAGGATGAACTCCTCGCTCAGGTTGGCGGCGCCGGCGCGGTCGCCCCAGGTGTTGGACATGAGGCGCGGGAGGCGCGCGGAGAGCGGCTCGTGCACGGCGCGTTGCAGGGCGTCGAGGGCGAGGGTGAGGCCGGCGCGGCCGCCGGAGTAGGCGACGCGGGCGAGCGAGTAGCCGACGGGGCAGGCGCTGACGACGAGCGCGCCGGCCTGGAAGGCGAAGGCGAAATCGTAGAGCGGGTTCCAGTCGGCGCGGACCTTGGGCAGCGGGCCGACGAGCAGCCAGGCGAAGCCTTCGTCGCCGCGGTGGGCGTTGCTCTCGACGCAGACGAGGTTGGCGCGGAGCGGGAGGCAACGCTCGCCCGGGTGCATCAGCCAGGCGCGCTCGTGGACGAGGTTGCTGTGGTGGTCGGTCTGATCGACGAAGCCGACCTCGCGCACGGTGACGTGCGGCGTGGCGAGGGCGAAGAGCGGGTGCGCGGCGGCGGGCGGCGTGAGGAACATCTGCCCGTTCGGCTTCACGCGGAGGCGGCCGGCGAGGGCGGAGCCGGGAGGCGTGCCGGCGCGCGCGGCGGGATCGGCGGCGAGGGCGGCGAGCGTGGCGTCGATCTCGGGTCCGTCGATGCGGTGGACGGAGCCGGCGAGGTCGGGATGGAGGCGAAACTCGTGCGAACGCCAGGCGCCGTCGGGCCCGGTGAACTTGAGCGAGGCGATGAAGACGGGCTCGGCGATGCCGTCGTCGGGCGTCTCGCGCGTGGCGAAGCTCGCGGGCCAGGCGGCGGTCGCGGCGGTCGCGGCGGGGGCGGCGGTCGCGAGTTGCGTGGACGCGGCAGAAGGCGCGGCGGCGAAGGTGGAGAGCGGGGCGTCGTCGGGGCTGGGGGTGGCGGGGGCGTTTTCCGCGACCCATTCCAGGCCGCCGACGCGGTAGAAAGAAATGAGACGGAGGCGCCCTTCGGCCTCGGCGCGCCAGCGCTCGGCGAAGCGCGCGTTCCACAAACTGAGCACGCCGCCCTCCCACGAGGCGCCGCAAACGGACGCGGCGGCCGGCTCGGAAGCGGCGCGCGGGGAGGGAGTTGGAGGCGCGGAGAGGGTCGTCATGGAAACAGGCGGGGCGGGGCGTGTTTCCAGAGTGCCGCAGCAGGGCGGGGCTCCAAAGGGGCGGGGAGTCTTACATAAGCTTAACGGAATCGTTCCGGAAACGCCGCGGAATCAGAAGCGGTGGCGGAGGATGGTGAAGCCGCCGGGCTTGATCAGGGAGACGGCGCGATCGGCAGATGCGCTCGGCGCGACGAGGTCGGGGATCACAAGGCTCTGGCCGGGAGCGAGGTCGGGGAGTTCGATGGAGAGGTCGCCGAGCTCGAGGCGGTAGCCGCGGAGCGGGTGGCGGGGAAAGTCCGCGCGGGCGGCGATGGTGACCTCGACCCGGTCGGGCCCGGTCTCGCGCACGCTTAGCGTGGCGGGGGCGAACTCCTCCTGCACGGCGTGATACATCGCGCGTGGCGTGCGGTCGGGCGTGACGAGCCCCCAGGGCCGGTAGCCGTCGGCGGCGGAGCCGGGGAAGAGGCTGCGGTAGTCGTTAAACGTCCACACCGAGGCGCCGATCACGTAGTCGCACTGGCGAATGGCGGCGAGGGTGCCGCGGACGTAGCGCACGCGGTTCTCCTCCGCGGGCACGCGGTCGGCGCGGAAGCCGAATTCGCTGATGTAGATCGGCTTTTCCGGGTAGAGCGCGTGGATCTTGCGCAGCGTGGCGAGGTGGCCGCCGTAGATGTTGGCGCTGATAAAATCGACGTGCGCCGAGGCCTCGTCCTCCGGGCGGGTGACCGCGGCGCGTTCGAGGCGATTGCTGGCGAAGGTGACGGGGCGCGTGGGGTCGAGGGCCTTGACGAAGGCGATCATGTCGCGCGTCCAGGCGATGCCCTCGGCGGTCTCGGAGGCGTATTCGTTGCCGAGGCTCCAGGCGATGAGCGAGGGGTGGTTCCAGTCGCGCTCGATCATCTCGCGCATCTGGGCCCGGTATTTTTCGCGCAGGACGGGATCCGCGAGCTGCGCGGGCGTCATCTGCCAGTTCGCGGCCTCGGCGATGATCAACAAGCCGTGGCGGTCGGCCCACTGCATGGTCTCGGTGGAGACCGGGTAGTGGCTGAGGCGCGAGAGCTCCATGCCGGCGCTCTTGATCATGCGGAGGTCCTGTTCGAGCACGTGCGGCGGGTCGATGGAGCCGTAGCCGGGGGCGTCGATCGGGCGGTTGGCGCCGCCGAGGCGGACCGGCTCGCCGTTGAGGAGCAGGCTGGTGCCGCGGATCTCGATCTTGCGGATGCCGAAGCTCACGCGGTGGCGATCCTCGCCGATGGCGATCTCGGCCTCGTAGAGCGCGGGGGAATCGATTCCCCAGAGCGCGACGTGGCCCGGCGCGAGCGTGGCGCGGGCGTGGACGACGCCTTCGGCGCCGGGCGCGATCTCGGCGGCGGGGGCATCGACGGTGAAGGTCGCGGGGACGACGTTCTCGCCCCGGCGGAGCGTGACGCGGAGCGCGTCCGCGCGCCAAGGCCGGGCGGAGCGATTGTTCACGAACACGCGCAGATCGAGCGCGGCGTCGCCGGCGGAGAGATCGGGGGCGGCGTGGAGACGGGCCTTCGTGATGTGGAGGGCGGGCCGGACGAGGAGCGCGACGGGGCGGGTGAGACCGCCGTAATTCATCCATGGATACAGCTGGCCCATGTTGAGCGTCTGGTAGTCCACCGGCGTCTTGGCGCCCGGGATGGTGGTGGTGTCCCAGCGGTTGTTCACGCGGACGGCGAGGGAGTTTTCCCCGGGCGTGAGCAGCGCGGTGACGTCGAACTCGAAGGGGGTGTAGCCGCCCTCGTGTTCGCCGACCTTGCGGCCGTTGAGCCAGACGGTGGCGTGGTAGAAGGCGGCGTCGAAGCGCAGGATGGCGCGCGCGCCGTCGGCGAGGGCGGGGGCGGGGAAGCCGCGGAAATACCAGGCGCTGCCGGTGAAGTAGTAGTAGCGCGGGTCCACGCTGAAACAGTGCGGCACCGTGACGGCGTCCCACTTGTCGTTGACGAGGCCGGGGCGAAACCAGGCCTGCGTCTCGCCGACCTCGACGGGATCGAGCGCGAAACGCCATTCGCCATCGAGCGAGGTGCGGCTGGTCTCGGCGCGAAGCGCGGCCGGCGCGATGGAGACAAGGGCGAGCGCGAGCACGAAGGCGGCGGCGCGGAGGAGGGCCGGGAACATGAGGGCGAAGTCGGCTACTCCGGCAGATAGGCGCCGTAGCCGCAGAGGAGGGTGCGCAGGTGGGCGGTGTCCACCGCGTGCGTGTCGTGGCCGGGGGTGGCGGCGGCGAGCGCGGCGGCGAGGCCGGCGGCTTCGCCCATGGCGAGGCAGGTGGGCATCACGCGCACGCTGCCCTGCACGAGGCGGTCGGTGGAGACGCAGCGGCCGGCGACGAGCACGTTGCGCAGGGTCTTCGGCGTGAGGCAGCGGTAGGGCACGCCGTGCGATTCGCCGGGGGCGTAGCGGTGCGAGTGCGTCTCGTCGGATTTCTTGAGCTGCTCGAAGGAGCGCGCGGCCTCCTCCACCTTGCGGTGGACGTCGATGTAGTAGCTGTTGCGGCAGATCTCGTCGGGGAAGGACTGGCGGCGCATGTAGTCCTCGAAGGTGAGCACGTAGTCGCCGGTGACGCGGCGCGTCTCGCGCACGCCCATCATCGAGCCGGTGAGGGCGAGGTAGGCGTTGCCGAAGGCGGCCGGGGCGAACTCGGCGAGCGCGTCGCGGAAGGCGCGGGCGAGCTTTCGGCCGCGGGTGAGGCCGCGGGAGATGCTCCACGGGTCGGTGTTGTCGAAGTCGAAGACGTGGCCGGCGTTAAAGCCGACGGTGCGCGGGCCGATGAGGTTGGAGCAGAGGTGGGCGTCGGCGATGAGCGGGTAGCGGCCGGAGGCGAGGATGGCGTAGATCGGGCTGTTCTTGTTGCTGCCGTGGAGATTCTCGCCGTGGCGGTAGGCGTATTCGTCCACGTTGGTGAGCACGAAGCAGTGCGTCGCGGGCATGAGCGCGCCGCCCTCGCCGTCACCCTTGATCGACTCGGCGCCGGCGAAGTGGCAGAGGTCGGCGTCGCCGGTGCAGTCGATGTAAACCTTGGCGCGCAGGGCGGAGAGGCCGCTTTTGTTGGCGACGACGAGCGTGCCAACCGCGCCGTCCGCGTCCCTCTCGACCGAGGCGAGCGTGGTGTGGAACAAGACCTGCGCGCCGTGCCCGAGCACGAGGTCGTCGTAGATGAGCTTCAGGTCCTCGGGGCTGATCGCCACCCAGTCGAGCTGCGCCTTCGGCACGTGGGGCGTGGAGGCCTTGGAGGCGTGGAAGATCTTCTCGGCGAGGCCGCGGTAGATGATCTGCTTCTTGTCGGAGAAGGGGCACCAGGCGGGCACAAGCGCGTTGGTGCCCATGCCGCCGAGGGCGCCGCTGCCCTCGACGAGCAGCGTGCGCGCGCCCTGCCGCGCGGCGGCGGCGGCGGCGGTGCAGCCCGAGGGGCCGCCGCCGACCACGATGACGTCCCAGCTCGCGTCGAGAGGCAGCGAGCGGGCGGTGAGGGAAAAGGTTTCCATGCCCCCAAGGAGACACCGCGCCGCCCGGGCGGGCAATTTCCCGGGCTTGTGGAACTGTAGCAAAAACTATAGAAAACCGATCATGGCGTCATCCGAGGAAAACGGCCTGTTGCGGCTGCGGGACTGGTTCGGGCTGAGCTGCTGGCCGGTGTATGTCTATGACCGGGCCTTCCCGGTGGCGGGGCGCTCGTGGGAGGGCGAGGGGCAGCCGCACAACGCCGCGTGGCTCGTGCGCACGGGCACCGCGACGGTGACGACGGCGCGGCGCGCGGCGACGGCGCGGGCGGGCGAGTGGATCATCCCGCCGCGCGGCGCGCACCGCACGCGCTTCGACGAGCGGGCCTCGATCCTCTCGGTGCGCTACCACGCGGTGTGGCCGGACGGGCGGCAGTTGATCGACCCGACGGAGTGCGTGGTGCTGGCGCGCGAGCGCTCGCAGGCGCTGACGCGGCTGGCCACTCGCCTGGAGCGCTTCGCCGCGCGTGTCTTCACCCGGGCCGACACCGGCATGGAGTTCAAGCGGGCCGACGCCGCGCAGTATCTCGAGCTAAACCGGCACTTCTTCGGCTGGCTGGCGGAGCTGGCGACGCGGCTGGAGGAGGCCGGGCAGCCGCCGTCCACGCCGGCGCGGGCGGACGAGCGGGTGCTGCGCGCGGCGCGGTGGCTCAACACGATCCCGCTCGACGAGCCGTGGAGCCCGGCGGAGCTGGCGCGGCGGGCGGGCCTGAGCGCGGTGCAGCTGAACCGGCTCTTCGTGGCGGCGTTTGAGACGACGCCGAAGCGGTATTACGAGGAGCGGCGGAAACGCGCGGCGGCGCACCTGCTCGGCGAGCAGCGCCGCCCGGTGAAGGAGGCGGCGCTGGCGCTGGGTTTTTCCTCGAGCTGTTACTTCACGGCGTGGTTTCGCGAGCGTTTTGGCGCGGCGCCGCGGGCCTGGACGAAGGCGCACGAGGCGGGGCGGCCGTTCACTGCTCGTCCCAGAACTCCCAGCTGAGGTGGGGCAGGGTGAAGCGCAGCAGCGCGCCCTCGCGCTCGCCGACGGGCACGCCGAGCGTGCCTTCGCCGGCCTCGTCGGGCGTGTAGCGGTGGCCGCGCCAGCGACCCTCGCGGCCCTCGATGGCGAGCTCGAAGGCGCGGTCGCGGCCGCTGCGGTTGGAGACCACGACGGTGAGTTTGCCGTCGGGGCGGAGGAAGGCGAAGAGGCGCGCGTCGGGATCGTAGGCCTCCTCCTCGATGCCGACCGCGACGCTGTCCCAGGGCATGCGTTTGGAGAAGCTGCCGACCGCGTGCCAGTTGTGGCGGTTGAACATCCAGTGCCCGGGCTGGAGCCGGCCGGCCTCGCGCTCGAGGGCGAGATACTCGGAGCGGATGCGGATGGGGACGTTGAGCCCGATCTCGGGCTTGAAGGTGGCGGGATCGCTCGGGCGGACGAAGACGAGGTGCGGCGCGCCGAAGCGCCCGTCGGCGCGGCCGCCGTGCTCGGGGATGTTGACGATGCCGGCGGGGAAATCGCGGCGGTAGATCGTGTCGGCGCGGGCGTCCTCGCCCCAGGCGGCGCGCAGCCCGGTGGCGAGCCACTCGGGGCCGGGGCGGTGCTCGCCGCGATCCTCGACGACGAGATAGACGGTGGCGGGCTGGTTGAGGACGAACTCGTAGGCCTGGCCGGGCTTGGCGGGATCGCCGCGCGTGGCGCTGATCATCTCCAGCTCCTCCAGCTCGGGCGGCAGGGAGGCGAAGGCGGGGCCGTCGCGCCAGCGGCGGCGCGTCTCGTCCACGTGCGGCTCGCCGGGGTCGATGAGCGAGCGCCAGAAGCCGAGCGAGTAGCCGCTGGCCTCGGCGTTTTGGAAGGGCTTGAGCGCGTGCAGCCAGAACCAGGTCGGGTTCTCCGCGAGCTGGAACGAGTTCATGATGTGCTGCACGGTGTTGAGGCAGCGCTCGGGCGTGGCGCCGCCGCGCAGATACTCGTATTCGTTTTGGAACCACGGGCGGCGCGGCAGCTGCGTGCGGATGTTTTTGTGCACGGCGCGCACGTGCTCGGAGGGCGTGCCGATGGTGTGGACGACGTAGGCGTCCACGAGCGCCGCGACCTCGGGGTCGTGCATGCCGGCGGCGATCTTGCGCGGGAAACTCGATTCGGTGTCGGCGAAGAGCAGGATGCCCGGATCAAGACGGCGCACGGCGGCGGCGACGGCGCGGTAGGTGCGCACGTAGCTGGCGGCGTCGGGGTAGCCGCAGGTGGAGAAGCCGGGGCCGTGGAGAAACCAAGGCTCGTTTTGCAGGCCCCACATGGAGACGCGGATGCCGGCGGCGCGGAGCGTGCGGAGGTCGGCGACGACGGCGGCTGCGAAGTCGGCGAGGAAGCGGTCAATGTCGCCGCGATACTCGGGGTCCTGCGCGAAGTCGGGGGCGAAGCAGCGCAGGATGTTGGTCGTGTCCTCGGCGCTGGCGCTGACGTAGCTGCGGTTGGCTTTCCAGTAGGGAGGCGGCGACCAATACTCGAAGGACACGCCCTCGATGCCGGCGGCGTCGAGCATCGTGCGGACCTCCTCGAGCTGCTCCGGCCAGCGCGGGCGGAGTTGTTTTTGCTCCGCGTCGAGCCCGCGCCAGTAGAGCCCGCCGGCGAGCCGGCAGTAGCGGAAGCCGACGAGCATCTCGCGGAAGAAACGCTCGCGCTCGGCGGGCGTGAGGTCGTGCGGCACGGAGACGCGGTGCTCGGGCAGGCCTTGGTTGCCGGAGCCGATGGAGTCGGACTGGATCTCGAAGCCGAGGCCTTTGATCGTCTGCTTGGTGCGCGCCGGGTAAACGACGGCGCGCGTCGTCGGCGTGCCGAGGCTGCCCGCGGGCGCGTCGGCGCGGGCGGGCGGGAGAGCGGCGAGGCTCGCGACCGCGAGCAGGCCGCGGAGGACGACGCCGACCTGGGTGCTGGCGCAGTTGAAGAGGCCGCCGAGGCCGCGGCGCGGGAGCTCACCAACGAGTTGAGCGTCCGCTGGCTCCTCGGACCGGAGATTGGGTGGTTTTGATGAGTTGGATGGAGCCATGGAAACACAAGACGCGCGACGTCGCGGGCTAGGGGACCAGCGAGACGCGGGTGGTGAGCGAGAGGGTGCGCACGGGCTCGGCGGTGGACAGGACCACGGTGGCGTGGCGGCCGGGCTTGGGGCCGAGGGTGGCGTCGGGCATGGCTTGCACCTCGACCGCGAGCGCTTGCGGGGCGTCGGACGCGTGGTCGAGCCGGATGCCGTCGATCTCGATGCGGCCGGGCGCGGGCCGGGCGACCGCGGCGTCGGCGGGCGCGCCGAGGTGCCAGCGGAAAACGACGACCTCGGGCGCGGCCAGCTCGACCTCGTCGCGCACGGTGAGCTCGGTGGCGGTCCAGGTGGCGACGCGCACCCAGCGCACCAGGCCCTCGTAGCAGCCGGAGGCGTCCACCGCGACCTCGCCGCCGGCGGCGTCGAGACGCCGCACGTCGAGCGGCGCGGAGCGGTGGGCGCGGTCGAGGATCTGGCCGGCGCGGCGCAGCGCGACGGGGGTGAGGGCGGCGGGCGCGAGCGCGCCGATCTGGAGGACGTTGTGCCCGGCGACGCTCTTGTAGTGCGTCGGGTGCTCGGGGATGCCGTAGGAGGCGAGGCCGGCCTCGATCAGCACGGGGCGGCCCGCGACGATGAAGTTCACATGGCCGCGGTCCTGGTGGTCGTGGTCGTCGGAGGCGTGGCCGCCGCGCATCCAAAAACCGGATACGCGATTGGCCGGGCCGCGCGCGAAGGCGGCGTTGCTCTCGATCCAGTTGACCCGCGCGGCGACGGCGTAGGCGGCGAAGGCCGGCGGTTCGCGCGAGGGCAGGCCGGGGGTGTGCGCCACGCGGAGAAAGGGGAGGCTGCGCGGAGCGCCGGAGTGCGGCGGGCGGTGGTCGAGGGCCCAGCGCGCGTAGGGATCTTTGAGGCCAACGGCGAAGCGCGCGAGCACGCTCCAGTCGAGGTCGGCGCTCCTGGAGTCGAAGGCGTTGACAAGAAAGCCGGCGGGCTGGCGGTGGTGCAGATACCAGAGGGGAAAGTGGACGAGCGCGGGGTGGCGGAGGAGGCGCTCGTCGCCGACGGCGCGGCCGGCGAGCCCGGCGGAGAGCGCGCTCTCGAAGGTCATCTTCGCGTATTGCATGCCCTCGACGCCCTCGCCGTCCGGGCCCTGCGCGTCGAGGGAGCGGAGGAGGCCGGCGACGGCGAACTCGTAGTCGCCGCGGTGGCGGTCGAGGCCGTTGTGCAGGCTGGCGAGGGTGAGGGCCTCGAGCGGGAGCGCCCACTGGTTGGAGTGGGCGGCGTCGTCGCGGACATACCAGGCGCGGCCGGCGCGAAAGTCCTCGCGAATGCCGGCGATCTCGTCGGCGAGGCGCTCGCGCAGCGCGGCGGCGAGCTCGTCGGGCACGGCGCCCGCGGGCAGCTCGGCGAGCGACTCGACGATCGCGCGCACGCCCCAGGCGGTGCCGAGCCAGGCGCTGCGGGTGGCGTTGCCGCCGGACCAGCCGGGACGTTGCAGCGGAGCCCAGGTGGCGAGCTCGGCGAGCTGGGCGAGCGCGCGGTCGAGCAAAGCGGGATCGCCGGAGAGGCGGGCGGCGGCGGCGATCTCGGGCAGGATGTTGGCGAGGGAGAGGCAGGCGTCGGAGTCGGCGAGCGAGAGGGCGAAGCGTTCCCACGCGTCGTCGTCGAGGTGGGCCTGGTGGGCGGGCTTCTCGCGGTATTTCATCCGGTAGGCCGAATCGTCGGCGAGCGCGGCGACGGTGGCGTGCCGACGGCGGATCGGATTGGCGGCGACCCAGTCGCGGACCTCGGCGACGAAGCGTGTTTTGTGCTCGGCGCGGGGGGAGGCGGTCCCTCCGAAGGTCGGGCCGTGGAAGAAGGCGAGGGCTAACGCAAATGCGGCGACAACGCGGAGCGCAGATCGGGGCATGGCCGGGACTAGTTGAGTCGGAGTTCGGCGATGCGTCGCGAAGGCTGAGAGGCAGACGCGGCGGGCCCAGCGGGCCGTCCCCTACCTCGGAAGGTTACGCTTTAGCGGCTGAGCTCGTAGGCGAGGCGGGTGCCGTCGGGCGAGACGGTGGCCAGCTTCAGCACGTGCGTGTCGCCGGAGCGGGTGAGCGGGACCTCGCGCTGGCGGGCGCCGGTGGCGTCCACCGCCCAGGCCTTCCACGAACCCGCGGGCAGGCGCAGCGTGAGCTCGGCCTCGCCGCGACGGAGGAGGTGCGGGCCCTTGCCCCAGCTTTCGAGCAGCTTCCGGTCGGCGTTGGCAAACTTCATGCCCTCGGGGAGCGCGTCGGTGAGGTGGGTGACGAGGATGCGGCGGGCGTCGGCGAGCGTGGCGCCGGGGCGGGCTCCGGGCGTGTCGAGCGCGAGCACGCTGATGGCGGCGCGCTGGGTGACGCCGGAGACGGCGACGCGTTCGCCGCGGAGGCTGGAGCCCTGCTGGGCGAAGAAGTGCTCGCCGCGCGCGGTGACGACGCGGAAGGTGCGCTGGGCGCTGCTCAGCTCGATCTCGCCGGTGTCGCTGGTGAAGCGGGTGTGCTCGGGATTGGCGGAGCCGCGGGGGAGGATGCCCTCGCGCTCGAGCCGCAGGACGAGATTCGACTCGGAGAACACGGTCTTGGGCGGGAGCGGGTCCTCGGGGGCGGGCGAGGCGCCGGTGACGACGCCGGCGATGTCGGGCAGCTTGGCGAAGGCCTCGGCGGGCTCGCCGGGGAAGCTGCCGATGCGGGCGACGAGGCCGACGGCGTTGAAATCGTGCGGGAAGAGGCGGCCGATCGAGGAGAAGGCCTCGGCGGGGCGGGCGGCGTAAACGACGGCGTTCTTGGCCGGCGCGATATCGCCGCGCTGGAAGACGAGCGAGCCGACGCGGTCGCCGATCAGGCCGATGGGATCGGTGGCGATGGCGAAGTAGTTCTGCACGCCGCCGTTGATCGCCATGTCGTCGCTCATGGCGTATTGGAAGTTATACATCGCGTCCCAGTCCTGCAGGCTGGCGTAGGCCGGCATGAGGAGCGCGCCCTCGGCGCGGTGCTGGTTGGGGCGGCAGAAGTTGAACTCGGTGACGGCGAAGGGGCGGCCGAAGATGCGGGTGGGCATCATGCGGGCGGGCATGGTGGCGCGGGCGGCGAGGGCGCTGTTTTGCGCGAAGCCGAAGGGCGCGGCCCAGGAGCGGACGGGGAACTTCGGGTGGTCCCA
>JAUWBD010000219.1 GCA_030605125.1 Verrucomicrobiota bacterium
GATCCCGACTCAGCGGCGGATCCACTGGTTGCGCTCGATCCAGTAGGCCTTGATGAGCTCGACCATCTTCACGAGTTCGTGGAGCGAATCGGGTTTCACGAGGTAGGAGTTGCAGTGGGACTTCGCCGCCAGCGTGACGTCGCGCGGCTGGGCGGAGGAGCTGAGCATCACCACCACGACGTTGTGGTCGAGGTTGGCGCGTATCCACTGGAGCACTTCGATGCCGTTTTTCCCGGGGAGCTTGACGTCGAGCAGGACGAGGTAGGGCAGGGGATGGCGCTCGCGGTCGGCGTATTCGCCGGCCCCGCGCAGGTAGTCGATGGCGCTCTCGCCGTCCTGGACCATGTGCACGGGGTTGCGCACCTGGGCGCGACGGAAGGCGAGCTGCATGAGCTCGAGGTCGTCGGGGTTGTCGTCCACCAGAAGGATGGGATCTTCGATCATGACGCTTGGGTCCCGCGCGCGGCGGGGAGTTGGAGGAAGAATCGGCTGCCCGCTTCGTCGTCGTCTTCCGCGAGGCCGGCTTCGCCGCCCATGCGCTCGGCGGCGGTGCGCACGATGGCGAGGCCCACCCCGGTGCCGTCTCCGGAACGCGGCCCCTTGACCTGCTCGAAGAGGCGGAAGATGCGCTCGCGGTCCTCGGGCTTCACGCCGACGCCGTTGTCCGAGACGATGACGCGCACGAAGCGGTCGCCGACGGGCTCGGTGCCGATGTGGATGCGCGGGGGCACGCCGTCGCGGGCGAAGCGGACCGCGTTGGTGAGCAGGTTGGAGAGGCACTGCACGAGCGAGGGCTCGTGGGCGTGGACGGGCAGGAGCGGGGTGGCGATGACGATCTCGGCGGCGCCGTCGCGGACCTGTTCGTATTGGGCCACGACCTCGGGCACGAGGCGGTCGAGGTCGATGTCGTGCACGGGGAGGTGTGCGCGTTGCAGCCGGGAAAGCGTGAGCACGTCCTGGACCAGGCGGTCCATGCGTCGCGCGGCGGCGGCGATGCGCTCGAGGTAGTGGCGGCCGCGATCGTCGAGCACGTCGGCGTATTCCTGGAGCAGGATCGAGGAGAAGCCCTCCATCGCGCGCAGGGGAGTGCGCAGGTCGTGGGAAATTGAATACGAAAAGGTCTCGAGCTGGTCCACCGCGGCTTGAAGTTCGCGCGTGCGGTCCTCCACGTTGCGTTCGAGGCCTTCGCGCAGATGCTTGAGTTCATCTTCGCGGGAGCGGCGGTCGGTGATGTTTTCGATCACCTTCACGAAGCCGACCAGGCGGCCGTCGGTATCGTGCATCGGAGCGAGGGAAATGCGGGCGGGGTAGAGCGAGCCGTCGTTGCGCAGGCGGAGGCCCTCCTCCTCGTAGAGGCCCCGCTCGATCGCGATGCTCATCTCCTGCCGCGGCTTGCCGGCGGCGCAGTCCTCCGCGGTGTGAAACATCTCGAAGCTGCGGCCGATGACTTCGTCGGCGCGCCAGCCTTTCACGCGGGTGGCGGCGGTGTTCCAGCTCGCCACACGGCCCTCGGGGTCGAGGGCGAAGATCGCGTAATCGCGGATGCTGTTGACCATGAGTTCGAAGAACTCGGGGGTCTGGGTCCAGGGAGGCGGCTCGGGGGC
Organism: Verrucomicrobiota bacterium; assembly: GCA_030605125.1. Lineage (GTDB taxonomy): Bacteria > Verrucomicrobiota > Verrucomicrobiia > Opitutales > Opitutaceae > IMCC26134_A. The sequence goes on from JAUWBD010000219.1 coordinate 1,605, forward strand.
GCGGGGGGGCGGGTGCGGTGCGGGGTTCATTCACGGTGGGGCGGCGCGGGCGAGGAGCCGACCGCGGCTGGCGCACATTTGCGACCGGCGCGAAGGCGGGAGGTGGCTGCGGCGCGCTCCGGAGCGTATCCCCGGGCGTTTTCCCGGGGCGTGCTCATGGTGGGCCGCACGAGGGAGGGGCGTGGCGCGAGAGGCCGGGAAACGAGAAACCCCGGCGGGCCGGCCGGGGTTTCAGGAGTGGTGGTGCGAGCTGGAGTCGAACCAGCGAACAGCGTAGCTGAATTGATTTACAGTCAACGTCCTTTGGCCACTTGGATATCGCACCAAAAACGGGAGGCGGAACTTCGCGACCCGCGCCGGGGAGTTCAAGGAGTTTTTTGTCGCGGTTTTTGCTCCGGTGTCCGCGCCGGGCCGAGCGACTTGCGGACGCGCATCACAACATGCCGCCACGGCGGAAGCTGTAGTAGCCGAGACCAATGGGGTCGGCGGCGGGCTCGCCGAGGATGACGTGGTCGTGGAGCGAGATGTCCACGAGCTCGGCGGCGGCGCGCACTTTTCGCGTGATGCCCGCGTCGGCCGCGCTGGGGCGGGGATCGCCGCTGGGGTGGTTGTGGGCGAGGACAAAGGCGGAGGCGCCTTCGCGCACGGCCTCGCGCAGCACCTCGGAGGCGCTGACGAGCGTCTGGCGGGCGGTGCCGGAGGTGAGCTCGGCGCAACGCAGCACGCGGTTGCGGGAGTTGAGCGAGACGACCCAGCATTTCTCCACCTCAAGCCCGAGGGTGCGGGGGCGGAGGAAGGCGTAGATGTCCTCCGGGGTGTGGAGCTCGGGTGGGAGCCGGCGCTCGGCGCCAAGCACGCGGCGGGTGATCTCCATCACGGTGCAGAGCTGGATGGATTTTACCTTGCCGATGCCTTTGAGGCGGCGGAAGTCGGCGTCGCGCCAGCGGGCGAGGGCGTGGAGGGAGCCGGCCTCGGCGAGGAGCCGGGAAGCGAGGGTGACGACATCGAGGCCGCGGGTGCCGCTGCGCAGGATGAGCGCGAGCAGCTCGACGTCGGCGAGGGCGCCGACCCCGAGGGCGAGGGCGCGCTCGCGGGGGCGTTGCCCTTCGGAGAGGGCGAGGAGGCGGTTTTGGGCGAAGGCGTTCGCGGCGGGGCTGCCGGGCGGCGGATCTTCGCTCATCGGGCGGGACGCGGAGGTGGGGTGGATGCGGGCCGCGGGTGCGGCCGGGCTCAGTTGTGGGCGACGCCGGCCTCCTGATAGACGCCGAGGTGGCGGTAGCGCTCGTAGCGGGCGTCGAGGAGCTTGGTCGTGCTGAGGGCGCGGAGGTCGTTGAGGTGTTTCTGGATCGAATACTTCAACGTGGCGGCGGCCTGCTCGGGGTCGTTGTGCGCGCCGCCGAAGGGCTCGGGGATGACCTCGTCCACGACGCCGAGTTTTTCGAGCACGTCGGCGTTGAGCTTCAGGGCCTCGGCGGCCTTGGGGGCGGCGGCGGGGTCTTTCCAAAGGATGGCGGCGCAGCCTTCGGGCGAGATGACGGAGTAGTAGCTGTTGTCGAAAATCAGCACGCGGTCGGTGACGCCGATGCCGAGGGCGCCGCCGGAGCCGCCCTCGCCGACGACGATGGAGACGGTGGGCACGCCGAGGAGCGCCATCTCGCGGAGGTTGACCGCGATGGCCTCGGAGACGTGGCGCTCCTCGGAGCCGAGGCCGGGGTAGGCGCCGGGAGTGTCGATGAAGGTGAGCACGGGCAGGCCGAATTTCTCGGCGAGCTTCATGAGGCGCAGGGCCTTGCGGTAGCCTTCGGGCTGGGGCATGCCGAAGTTGCGCGCGATCTTCTCCTTGGTGTCGCGGCCCTTTTGCTGGGCGATGATCATCACGGGCGTGCCGTCGAAGAAGGCGGTGCCGCCGACGAGGGCGCGGTCGTCGCCGAATTGGCGGTCGCCGTGCAGCTCTTGAAAGCCGGTGCACATGAGGGCGACGTAGTCGAGGGCGTAGGGGCGCTTCGGGTGGCGGGCGATCTGGACACGCTGCCAAGGGGTGAGGCTGGAGTAGATCTCGCGCTGGGTGGCGGCGATCTTCTTCTCGATCGCGGCGACTTCCTTGCCGAGGTCCAAGTTGTTCTCAAGCGACTGCTTGCGAAGCTGCTCAAGCTGGGCGCTCAGGTCGCGCAACGGTTTCTCGAACTCGAGCGTGTAGGTGGTGGCTTCCATGTCGTGGTGCTGGAGAAACGGCGGAGGCTGGGAGGCCGCCGGGGGTCTGTCAACGGGGGGCGCAGGAGGGGCCGGCGGGGGGCTTTTCTGATCCGTAGGAGGCCCATCCGGGCGTGGTCTGCGCCGGATGCGCGCCGAGCCCGGGAATCTTTTTGACCTTTGCTTGCCCGGTGCGGCCTGTCGCGCCCCTTGGCAAGCGCCGGGCTTTGTGCACCATTCGCCGCGCATGTTTATCGACGAGTGCGTGATCAAGGTGAAAGCCGGCGACGGCGGGCGAGGCTGCGTGTCCTTCCGGCGCGAAAAATACGAGCCCTGGGGCGGGCCGAACGGAGGCGACGGCGGCAAGGGCGGCGATGTGATCCTCGTCGGCGACGACGACACGAACAACCTCATCGACTACAAATACAAGCCGCACTGGAACGCCGAGCGCGGCGAGCATGGCCAAGGCAAGGATTGCCACGGCCGCGAGGGCAAATCCGCCCTGCTCCGGATGCCGCTCGGGACGGTCGTTATCAACGAGGAGAACGGCGCGGTGGTCGCCGAGATCACCGAGGACGGGCAACAGATCGTGCTCTGCGCCGGCGGCAACGGCGGCTGGGGCAACCCCCACTTCAAGTCCTCGGTCAACCGCGCCCCGCGCACCGCGCTGCCCGGGCTGCCGGGCGAGGCCGGCACCTTCCGGCTGGTCCTCAAATCCATCGCCGACGTCGGGCTCGTGGGCTTCCCCAACGCCGGCAAATCCTCGCTCACCCGCGCCATCACCAAGGCCCGCCCGAAGACCGCGCCCTATCCCTTCACCACGCTGCATCCACAGATCGGCGTGATCGAGTTTCCCGAGACCTACGACCGCCTGCTGCTCGCCGACGTGCCGGGCTTGATCGCCGGCGCGAGCGAGAATCGCGGCCTCGGCCACCGTTTCCTCCGCCACATCGAGCGCTGCAAACTGCTCATGTTCCTCATCGACATGGCCGGCGCCGACGACCGCGACCCGCGCGAAGACTACGCCACCTTGCTCGCCGAGCTGAAGGCCTACGATCCGAAGCTGCTCAAAAAGCCGCGCCTCGTCGTGGCCAACAAGACCGACCTGCCCGAGGCGAAGAAGAACCTCACCGCGTTCAAGAAGAAGTATAAGGTCGATATCCTCAAGATCTCCTGCCTCACCGGCGACGGCCTCGAGGAGCTGAAGCAGGCCATCCGCGCCCGCGTCATCAAGCATGGCGGCAAGCCCCGCGTCATGTCGCGCCCGCGCGCGGTCGCCTGAGCCTCCTTCGCCGGACTCGAATCCACTGTATTCATCATTTAACTACGCATGGCCGCTCCCCTCGTCCCCGCTCCCGCCCCCACGCCCGCCGAGATCCGCTCGCTCCTGATGCGCGCCAACCGCCTGCTCGGCGCGAACCTCGTGGAGGCGAATCTCGTGACCGTGGATCAGCTCGAAAACGCCAACGAAAAACTGCTCGAGCTTATCGCCGGGGGCACCCCTCGCCAGTGCACCCTGCTCGGCGTGCTCGCCTACGACCTGAAGGTTGTGAAGGAGGAGGACGTGCTCCAGTATTGCGTGGATGAGCACGGCATCGGGCTCGTCGATCTGCACAACTACGAAGGCGCCGACGAGGTGCGCGTCGGTCTCAGCCATCCCGCCTGCTGGGCCACGTGGACGCTGCCCTTTGACCGCGAGGAGGATTTCACGCTCGTCGCCTCCGCCTACTACATGAGCCCCGCCGTGCGCACCTTTTGGGAAAAGCAGCTGGGCGGCCGGGTGATCTGGTATGGCACCACCCTTGAAATGATCGCTGACACATTGGAGCGACTCTCGGCGGCGGCCAAAACCTGACACGTCTGGCTCGCTCCTTCGCCTCCGACCGCCCCTTTCTTAAACCTTCTTCCCCTTTCCGTTCATGCCGCTCGGCAAACTTCAGCTTCAGATCGTCCAGCAACTAGAAACCCAAGGCCGCCTCACCGCCGAGCAGGTCGCGGACCTTTCGTCCCGGCCCGACGAGATCTCGGGCGAAGAGTTGGACAAGCTCCTGCGCGAGCAGTTTGGCGTCAGCCCCACTCAGCTCTTCGTCGCCAGGGCGCACGCCTATCACCTCGCGCCGTTTTTCGCGGCGAAGTTTCGCGTCACTGGCTCCACCTACGAGCGCATCCCGCAGGAGTTCTGCCAGGAAAACCTCTGCCTTCCGGTCGGCTACGCCGGCGACACTTTGCTGCTCGCCGTCGCCAACCCCTTCGATCTCGCCGTGCCGCAAAAGGTGCACGAGCTCACGGGCAAGCGCGTCGTCCGCCTCCTCGCCCGCGACAAGGACATCCTGGATAAATTCACCAAGGAGGCCACGCGCCCCGCCGGCTTTGACGATGTGGTCGGCGCGATCGGCGCCGAATACGGCGGCGAGGTCGAGCTCGAGGCCGGCGAGAGCGAAGTCTCCGAGGACTCGGCCCCGATCGTCCAGCTGGCCAACCGCATCATCGAGGACGCCTACTACTCCGGCACCTCCGACATTCACATCGAACCTTGGGAAAAGGAGATCGTCGTTCGCTACCGCATCGACGGCGTTTGTCAGGAAAAGCTGCGACTGCCCAACAAGGTCGGGCCGGCCTTGATCGCCCGCCTCAAGATCATGTGCAATCTCGACATCGCGGAGCGCCGCCTGCCGCAGGACGGCCGCATCGTCTTCAAGCACTACACGAAGAAGGGGATCGACGTGGACCTCCGCGTCTCCACCGCGCCGCTCAACTACGGCGAAGGCGTCGTGATGCGTATCCTCGACAAGCAGAAGTCCACGCTTCCGCTCACCGCGCTCGGTTTCTCCGAGGAAAACCTCACCAAGTATCGCGAGTGCATCCGCCAGCCTTACGGCATGATCCTGCACTGCGGCCCCACCGGCTCGGGCAAGTCGATGACGCTCTATTCCGCGCTCGGCGAGATCAACGCGCCCGACATCGTGATCCGCACTGCGGAGGATCCGATCGAATACACCCTGCCCGGCATCAACCAGATGCAGATGCACCGGCAGATCGGCCTCACCTTCGCCAGCGCCCTCCGTGCCTATCTCCGCCAAGATCCTGACATCATCCTCGTGGGCGAAATCCGCGACAAGGAGACCGCCGGCATCGCCGTCGAGGCCGCGCTCACCGGCCACTTGCTCATCTCCACGCTCCACACCAACGACGCCCCGAGCACCGTCGCCCGTCTCACCGACATGGGCATCGAGCCCTTCATGATCAGCTCCTCGCTGCTCTGCGTCTGCGCCCAGCGCCTCATGCGCCGCGTCTGCAAGACCTGCAAGGTCGCGCACGAGCCGGAGGGCCGCGAAAAGGAGCTGTTGGAAAACGCGATCGGCTGGTCGGGCCAGATTTTCAAGGC
>JAUWBD010000227.1 GCA_030605125.1 Verrucomicrobiota bacterium
GGCGACTTGGAGCACGTGGCCCGCGCCCCAGTGGGAAAACTCGAAAAAGGTGTGGCGTTCCAGGCCGGCTGGTAACGCGACGCGCGCCGACAACCAGGTGACGCCCGCAAGGACGAGCACGACACCGCAGGCCTGCACGCCGACGGCGGCGTCGTCCGGCAGGCCGCCAGAAACGTGCGCCGCCGGGCGGGCGACGGTGCGCAGGGCAAAGGTGAGCACGCCGGCAAAAAACAGGGCGAGGCCGCCGAGGAAAAACGGGTGGTCGATCACGGGCACGTAGTTGGCGAGCACAGGCATCGCGCCGCGCACGAGGCCGCCGGAGCAAAGGCCGAGCACGCCGATCACGGAGACGGCGAAGGCGAGTTTTTCGGACGGGCCGGAGCGGGTGGACGCTCGCAGGGCGGCGAGGGCCGAGGCGAAGGCGTAGAACCAGACGACGAGCGCGAGGTCCACGTGCACGACGAGGCAGCGCTTGAAAAACAGCGGATCGTCGATGATCCGTGAAAGCCCGGGCAGTCGGCCCAGCACGACGGAGAGCGAGAGCAGCCCGGCGAGCAGCAGGCTGCCGAGGGCGAGCGCGAGCCAGCGTCGGACGAAGGGCGATGGCTCGGAGGTGGACGTGGGCATGGTCGGCGTGACGAGGTGAAACGGAGGCGCAGGTTATAACCGCACGCGTCGCGCACGGCCTTGATATGGATCAAGGGCGGGGCGCGTTGTTTGATTTATGCTGCGCCATGCCTGATTCCGCCGCCGCCGCGTCCCCTGTGTCCGCCGTTTTATCTGTCAACGAGAGCCGCGCGTCGCTGCGCGGTCGGGCGAAGACCCTGCTCGCGTTGACCAAGCCTCGCCTCGCGACGTTTTCCATTTTGTCGGGACTGGCTGGATACGCGGTGGCGCGTGCGCCGGGCGGAGACTGGATGCGGCTCGGGGCGGCCTTCGCCGGGATCGCGCTGGCGGCGGGCGGGGCGCTGTCGCTCAACCAATGGTGGGAGCGAAAGACCGACGCGCTGATGCGTCGCACCGCCGGGCGTCCGCTGCCGCGCGGGGAGATCGGCGCGAGCGGCGCGCTCGTGTTGAGTCTGGCACTGAGCTTGGGCGGCGTGGGTTTGCTGGCGGCGCTTACCACTCCGCTGGCGGCCCTGATCGCGGCGACGATTATCGTGCTCTACGGGCTGGTCTATACGCCGCTGAAGCGCCGCACGCGCTGGGCGACGGAGATCGGGTCCTTGTCGGGCGCGCTGCCTCCTGTGCTCGGCGCGGCGGCGGCGGGCGACGCGGGCTCGACGGCGGCGTGGGTGCTGGCCGGGGTGATCCTCTTTTGGCAGATGCCGCACTTTTTCGCGGTGGGATGGATGTATCGGGAAGACTACCGCGCGGCGGGTTTTCCCTTGTTGCCGGCGATAGATGCGGACGGCGCGCGCACGGCGGCGTGGTCACTGGCGCACTCGCTCCTGCTGGCGGTGGCGTCGCTCGCGCCGTGGGCGCTCGGCTGGGTCGGGCCGATTTATGGCGTCGTGGCGGCCTTGGGCGCGGCGGCGATGGTTCGCGCGAGCTGGCGTTTTCTCGTTCGCGCGGACGAGCGCGACGCGAACGGGCGACGACTGTTTTTCACGACGATCCTCTATCTGCTGCCAGTGATGGCGGCGCTGGTGGTGGACCAGTGGTGAGGGCCGTTACCAAGCGGGCGAAAAAAACGCCCCTCAAAAAGAGGGGCGTCGCAGAAATCAAAGAAACCAGCGGGACGGATCAGAAAGCGTAGCGCAGACCGACCGAGTAGAGCCAGGGATCGAGGCGGGCCTCGGTAAGTTTCACGCCGGCGGCCTCGACGTCGGTGCGCAGCATGATGCGTTTGACGTCAAAGTTGAGCGACCAGGCCTCGTTCAAGGCCCAGTCGAAACCCGCCTGCACGGCCGGGCCGACGCTGAAGTTGTCGAGCTTCAGGCGGGTGGCGCCGACGGCGAGATCGTCATCGAAGATAAGGGTGAAATTCACGCCCGCGCCCACGTAGGGACGGAAAGACCCGATGGGATCGAAGGTGTATTTCGCGAGCAAGGTGGGCGGCAGATGCTTGAAGCTGCCGAGCGAGGTGCCGGCGGACTTGACCGTGTGTTCCTGCGGGACGGAGAGCACGAGCTCGGCGGACCAGTTGGCGTCGAACGCGTAGGTGATGTCGAGTTCGGGGATGAGCTTGTCCTCGATTTCGACCGGCACGGCGGAGTTGGTGGATTTGTCCACGGTTTCGAGCCAGGTGGCGCCCACGCGCATGGACCAAGGGCCGGCAAAGGCGGCGGAGGCGGCAACGAGCGTGGCACTCGCTACAAGAGGGAGACGGATGAGTTTTTTCATGGGATGGGAGACGAAAATGGGCGCGCACGTTTCTGCGCGCCCGGGAGCGGGAGAGACGGGGGAAAGGCGTGTCTTACTTCACGATGAGCTTGCCCTTCATCATGCTGAAGTGACCGGGGAAGGAGCAGAAGTAGGGGTAGGTGCCGGGCTTGTCGGGCGCGGTGAACGTCACGGTGTCACTCTCGCCGCCGCCGAGGATCTTGGTGTGGGCGAGGATGGCGGTGCGGTCCTTGGGCAGGTATTCGGGGCCGTTTTTCATGGCATCCATGAGGAGCTTGGTCACCTCGGCGTCGGGCAACGCGGAGAAGAGCACCCAGTTGTGGCCCATGGCGGTCTTGGGCAGTTTGCCGATGTGGCTGAGTTTCACCGCGATTTTCTCGCCAGGTTTTGCGGTGATTTCCTTGAGGTTGAATTGCATCGCGTCGTTGGCGGTGATGGCGATCTCGCGCGGGGCGGGATCGGCGGCGCGAAGGGCCGGGGAGGCGATGGAGCCGATGGCGAGCAGGGAGAGGGTGAGGAGGTGTTTAAGTTTCATGACGGGTAAACTGTAGCGGTTGCGAAGGCGGTGCGCCTTGATGCGGGTCAAGCGTCGGGAGATTTCTCGCCGGAGCGCACGGCACCGAGGAGAGCGGCGGCGGCCTCGTTCAGGCCGCCGGTGAGGCCGGCGCGCTGATGCACGATCTCGCCCTCGGCCGACAGGATGGTGATGAGATTGGAGTGGGCGAAATTGCCGTCGGCTTCGCGTTTGAACTTCACGCCGAGGAGGGCGGCGAGTTCACGCACGGAGTCGTCGGCGCCGCGCAGAAGCACCCAGTTGGCGTCGAGGGCGCGCGACTCGCGGAACTGGCGGAGGACGGCCACGATGTCGCGCTCGGTGTCGAAGCTCACCATGACGATACGGGTGAGCGTGCGGTCGGCCTCCGGTAGTTTTTCCCGGATACGGGCGAGGTCGGCCACAGTGGCCGGGCAAGCGTAGGCGCAGGTGGAGAAAAACATGACCAGTGCGACGGGGTGACCACGCAGCTCGGCGAGGTGAAAGGGAGTGTCGACGTCGGTGGTGAAATCGACCTCGGTTTGATAGATCGACGCGGCGGGAAGCGGAGCCTCGGCGGGCAACGCGGGCGGGCAGCAGGCGTCCGCTGCGCGCAGGGAGGGCGAGACGAGGAGCGGAAGAAGGGTGAGAAAAAGGGCGGAGGTTTTCATGGTTGGTCGGAGGGAGGCGGGAGATCGGTGGCGCAGCGAAAGCCAAGGGAGGAGGTGCCCTGGCGGGCCTTGAGCGAGGAGCGCAGGGCCTGGCGCATGAAAGCGGCGTAGTCGCCGGGGTCGGTAGCGGAGGCGGCGGCCCCGCCGCAGAAGAGGTTTTGGTCGGTGGCTACGTCGGCGCGGGATTCGCCGGTGACCATGGCGGTGTCGAAGTCGTCCACCCATTCCCAGACCAACCCGTGGAGCCCGCGTGCGCCGTGCAGCGTGGCGCGAGCGGTGGCGACGGAGGGCAGCACCTCGGGTGTGGGAGCGGAGAGCCAGGTGTAGAGATCTTGTTTGAAGGCGGGTTCGTCGCGACCGACCGGTGTGGTGTAGCCGGCGGCGGCGGCGAGTTCCCATTCGGCGAGGGTCGGAAGGCGCTTGGTCTGTGCGCGGGCGTAGGCGCGGGCAGCGAACCAAGAGATGTTGATCACGGGGGCGTCGGCCGGGGCGGCGGGTCCGGGGTCGAGGTCGCCGGTCCAGTGGCGGAGATATGTTTCGTCGGCGAAAAGCGGAGAGACGCGCGAGCGTCGCCACTGCGGGTGGGCGGTGACGAAGGCGAGAAACTCGGCGTTGGTGATGGGCAAGATGTCGAGCAGGAAGGCGGCGACGGCGATCGCTTCGGGATCGCTCGTGGCGCGGGTGATTGGGCGGTAGTCGCCGGCGGGGATGATGACGGAGGCCTCGCCGCCGCGCAGCGCGTGGCCGCCCATCCCCAGCGCCAATCCGAGGACGGCGAGGAGCGGGCGGAGCGGGCGCGGGAAGCAGAGACGGCGGCGAGGCATGGCGAGGAGGCGTGGGGGTTTGGAGCGATGGGCGAATGGTCCGATGGGCGTGGGTTACTCGCCTTTCACTTTGCGGACCTCGTCCACGGTGAAGGCGTCGGCGGAGTTGCCCCAGTTGTTGGTCACGTAGGTGAGCACGTCGGCGATCTGTTCTTCGGTGAGCACGTCGCCCTGGGGCGGCATGACGCCGTTGTATTCGACGCCGTTCACGGTGACCGGACCGTTCATGCCTTTGAGCACGATGCGGATCGAGCGCTCACGGTCGGCCATCATGTAGTCCGATTTTGCAAGCGGGGGGAAAACCCCCGCCATGCCCTCGCCGGAGGGAAGGTGGCAGGCGAAGCAGTTCTGCATGTAAACCTGTTTGCCCTTGGCCATCTGCATTTCCTTGGTGAGGCCGGCGATGGTGGGGTTGGCTTTGATTTCGGCGGCGATCTCCTGTTCGAGCTCGGCCTGACGCTTGGCGGCGGCGGAGCCATCCTCGGCGGAGGAGCCGAAATAGACGGCGTCCACTTCCTTGCCGGAGTAGATGACGCGATCCTCCGGGCCGGTGACCTTGAGCATACCGATGGCACCCTTGTTGAAGGCACGGCTGAGGGAATGGTCCACGAGCACGTAGGTGCCGGGCACGTCCACCTTAAAGTCCACGATGGTGGAGCCGCCGGAGGGCACCATGGTGGTCTGCACGTTTTCCTGCGCCAAGCGGTTGCCGCCCTCGAGCCAGACCTTGTCGAAGATTTCGCCGATCACGTGGAAGGACGAGGTGAGGTTGGGGCCGCCGACACCGAAAAAGAGGCGCACGTTTTGGCCGACCTCGGCGGTGAGCGCCTTGTCGCCCACGAGCGAGCCGACCGCGCCGTTGAATAAGACGTAGGTGGGACGCTCGTCGATGGACTTGGGTGTATCGAAAGTTTGGAGACCGCCGCCGGCATAGGGGCCGTTGGCGTAGAAATCGCCCTGCATGACGTAAAACTCCTTGTCGGCGGGCGGCAGGCCGTCCTTGGGTTCGACGAGGATGAGGCCATACATGCCATTGCCGATGTGCATGGGCACGGGGGCGGTGGCGCAGTGGTAAACGTAGAGGCCGGGGTTGAGGGCCTTGAAGGTGAACTGCGAGCTGTGACCGGGGGCGGTGAAGGTGGACGCCGCGCCGCCGCCAGGGCCGGTGACGGCGTGGAGGTCGATGTTGTGCGGGAGCTTCGAGGACGGGTGGTTGTTAAGGTGAAACTCGACCACGTCGCCCTCGCGGATGCGGATGAAGGAGCCGGGCACGGTGCCGCCGTAGGTCCAGAATGTGTAGTCGGTGCCGTCGGCGATGCGCGCGGTGATCTCCTTCACCTCCAGATTCACGACGACGCGCGCCGGAGTGCGGCGGGTGATGGCGGGCGGCACGAAAGGCGGGGCGGTGAGGACGGCCTCCTCGATTGGCAAGGCGACGACATCGGGCGGGAGTTGCACGCGTCCAACGACCGGCGTGTAGCCTTCGGCGGCCGAGGCGGAAGAGGCCAAGGCGAGCGAGGCGAGAAGGAGCCCTGCGAGGCGGGCGGGGTATGGTATGGCAGGTTTCATGGTCAGGGTAGTCGAATCAGGGGGAAAGTCGGAGGAACGGCACGAGGGGAAGCGAGCTCAGGATTTGGGGCCGGCGGCGCGGATGCGGGCCACGGTGTCCGCGCTGACGGCGGGGCCCTGATTACCCCAGGTTTGGAGCACGTAGGTGAGCACGGCGGCTACATCGGTGTCTTCGAGCGGCATGGGGGGCATGGCGCTTTCATAGACGACGCCGTTGACCGTGACGACGCCGACCAGACCGTTCAGCACGACCCCGATGGCACGCTCGGGGTCTGCTAGCAGGTAGTCGGAAGCGGCGAGTGGAGGAAACACGCCCGGGATGCCCATGCCGGTCGGCTGGTGGCAGGCGGCGCAAGACTGGGCGTAGAGGGCTTCGCCGCGCACGAGAGGATCGGCGGAAGCGAGCGCGCCGTCGGCGGAAGTGGCGTCGGTGTCGCTCGCATCGAAGTCGGTTTCGTCCGCCGAGTTGGCAACGACGACGGGTTCGGGCGAGTAGGCCTTTTTTAAGGCGAGCGCGGGCACGGCCACAAAAGCGAGCGCGGCGATGGCGAGTT
>JAUWBD010000217.1 GCA_030605125.1 Verrucomicrobiota bacterium
CCGGCCGGGGTTGGCGCGGGGCGACTGCACGTAGAGGATTTGCAGGTCCTCGAGCCCGTCGGAGGCGGCGTTGAGGCGGGCGCGGGCGAGGGCCGTGCCGGTGGCGAGCTTGGAGTCGTCGGTCACGGGATCGTCGTCTCCAGGACTCGAATACGTGAAGTAGATCCAGCGGTTCTCCGCGTAGTCGGGGTGCACGGCGACATCGAGCAGACCGCCCTGGTTGCCGCCGTCCGGCGCGGTCTTCTGGTCCTCGTCGGTGTGGATTTTGGGCAGGCCGGAGAGGCGGACCGCGCGCTCCCCGTCGATCAGGTTGAGGTGTCCGGGACGTTCGGTCACGAGCATGCGCCCGTCGGGGAGCCAGGCGAGGCCCCAGGGATGGGCGAGGCCGGTGACCGTGCGCACGACGCGGATGGCGCCATGGCGCGTCTCGATCGATTCGCCGACCACGGACTCGCCGACCGAGATTTGGGCGGAGGCGGGCAATGCGAGGCCAGCGGTGAGCGTGGCGCAGCCGAGGCGGAGCGACCACGGGCGGGTGGGGGTGAAGGCAAAGGTTTTCATGGTGAAAACGCGCACCGAAGAACCGGCCGGGGTGGAGTCAACCGGCGCCGGCCGGCGCCGCGTGGCGCAGCGGAGGGCCTCCCGGATCGCAAGTTCCTGCCGCCGAGACGGGCCCGCGGCGGCGTGGGCGCGGCGCGGTCGAGTCCCCGGTTGGCGATTCGGGAAACGGCTCCGGCGGCCGGCCGCGTCGGCGCCCGACCGGCCGCCTCGGTTTCCCGATCCGGCGCGGGGAGCGGGAGGAGGCGGGGCGGGAGGGGCTCAGGCGCCGTGGCGGGCGAGGATCTGGCGCCAGAGGGCGTCGGCTTTCTCGGCGGCGAGGGCGCGGGCGCGGGCGACCTCGGCCTCGCGGGCGGCGAGGTTTTGCGCGGCGATCTTCGCGAGGTCGTCGAGGTTGTAGAGATAGACGTTGTCGAGGCGCGCGACGGCGGGCTCGACGTCGCGCGGCAGGGCGAGGTCGAGGAAGAGCAGCGGCTCGGCGCGGCGTTTCTCGCGCGCGGTCGCGACGTCGGCGGCGCGCACCACGGCCTCGGGCGCGGCGGTGGAGCCGACCACGATGTCGTAGTCGCCGAGGTGGCGGGTGAAGTGCTCGAAGGGCAGGGCGGTGGCGTCGAGCGCCTGCGCGAGGGCGAAGGCGCGCTCGGGCGTGCGGTTCGAGACCGTGAGGGCGGCGGCGCCGCGGGAGCGGAAGGCCTTGGCGGTCTTTTCGCCGATGTCGCCGGCGCCGAGCAGCAGCACGCGCGCGCTGGCGAGATCGCCGAAGATGGTGGCGGCGAGCTCCACGGCGACGTTGGCCACGCTCACCTGGCCCTCGGTGAGCCGGGTGTGGGTGCGGATGTGCTTCGCGGCCTGGAAGGCTTTTTGGAAAACGCGGTTCAGCACCGGCCCGGCGTGGCCGGCGGACTGGGCCTCGGCGTAGGCGTCCTTCACCTGCCCGAAGATCTCGTTTTCGCCGAGAAGCTGGGATTCGAGGCCGGCGGCGACGGCGACGAGGTGGCGGATGGCGGCGGGGCCGGTGGCATGGGCGCGGATCGCGGCGAAATCGTCGCGCGAGATGCCGGTGAGCTCGCAGAACGCGCCTTCGAGCGAGAACAGCGCCGCTTCGCCGGAGGCCACGCCGTAGAGCTCGACGCGGTTGCAGGTGTTGAGCACGGCCAGTTCGGGCAGGCCGGCGGCGCCGAGGCGGGCGCGCAGCTCGGCGACGCGGGCGGGCGGGAGCGCGAGCTTTTCCCGCACCGCGAGCGGGGCGGTGTGGTGGCTGGCTCCGAGGTGGAAGAGGAGGGGGCCGGCGGAAGGGGCGGGGCTCATCGCGAGGCGGCCTCCGGGGCGGGGGCGGAGTCGAGCGGTTGACGGCTCGAATCGACGGGGACGATCGAGAGCAGGGCGGCGAGGAAAAGCAGGACGCAGGCGAGCGCCCAGCGGCGGCCGACGAGGCGCTGGCGCAGGCGGAGGGCGAGGGCCAGGGCGTAGGCGACGAAAACGCCGACGGTGGCGAGGAGCTTGAGCAGGTTGACCGAGCCCGGCTCGCGCAGCCACCACACCGAGCCGACGGCGAGCGAGGCGGCGAGCAGGGCGACGCCGGCCCCGAGCAGGCGCAGGCCGATGTGGTCGAGATCGCGGATGGAGGGCAGGAAGACGTAGGCGCCGCCGACGTGCTTGCGGCGCAAGCCGTAGTCGCGGATCCAATACATCAGCGCCACCAAGGCGAGCAGGCCGAAGACGCCGTAGCTGAAGAGCGCGAGCGCGGCGTGAAACTCGATCCAGGCGTTGCCGCCGAAGACATGGACGCGGCGCGCGGCGTCCCAGGCGGGCACGAGTAGGGCGGCAAAGGAGAGGCCGGCGGAGAGGAGCGCGGTGCCGTAGCCGAGCAGGCTGAGGCGGAAGGCGGGGCCGACGACGAGGTAGAGGGTGGCGGCGGACCAGGCGGTGAACTGGAGGAGCTCGAAGGTGTTGCCGAGCGGGCAGCCCTTGACGGCCATGCCGCGGAGGTAGAGGCCGAAGGTCTGGAAGGCGTAGCCGGCCGCGAGGATGAAATACATCAGGGCGCGGGAGTGTTTGCGCTCGCGGAGGAGGGAGAGCGTGCCGAGCAGCACGCCGGCGAGGTAGCAGGCGGCGGCGAGCCAGAGCCAGGTGCGGTCGGTGATGGGTGGCATGTCGGGTGGGCGGGCGGAGAATTGGTCACGAAAAACCCGAAAAGGCACGAAAAGGATTCACGGACGCCACGGGAGCGGGTGTTGGTGGATGCGCTCCCGCCATGAACCCCATCCGCTACAACGACGATCTGGTGCCCGCTCCCGCGCAGTTTATCGACGTGCTGCGGCGTTCCACCCTGGGCGAGCGGAGGCCGGTGGACGACCTGGACCGGATCGAGTCGATGCTCGCGCACGCCAACCTCTTTGTCACGGCTTGGTCGGGCGAGACGCTGATCGGGGTCGCGCGGGCGCTGACGGATTTCTCCTATTGTTGTTACCTTTCGGATCTGGCCGTGGACGCAGCCTGGCAGCGGCGGGGAGTGGGCAAGGAGTTAATTCGGCGCGTCCGACTGCGGCTGCACCCGGAGGCGAGGGTCATCCTGCTCGCGGCGCCGCGGGCGGTGGATTATTACCCGGCCATCGGATTCACCGCGCATCCTTCCGCCTGGGTGATGCCGGCCGGATAGTCAGGCGCGGCGGGCGGCCCAGAAGCGGCACTCGTCGCTGAAGGCGCGGACGGCGGCGGGTTCGCGGGCGACGAGCTCGCGGCGGAGGTGGTCCTCGACGTGCCGCCAGCCGGTGGCGGCGAGATCGGCGAGGATCTCGGCGCGGTCGGGCAGGTGCATGAAGGTGTCGCCGCAGTCGTCGCTGAAGCGGCGGTCGCCGAATTCGCGCAGGCGGGGATCCTGTTTTCCCTCGGCCCAGCGGCGGGCCTCGAGGCGCCAGCTCGCGCGCTCGGCGGGCGAGTGGTCGCGGTCGTGGGTGGTGAAGAGGAGGGGGGCGCCGGGGGCGCAGACGGCGGCGAGCTGGCGCAGGGCGCGGCGGCGGTTGCGGCGCAGCGGGATCTGCATGAGGCCGTTGAAGAGGAAGAGCGCGCCGGCGAAGCGGGCGTCGGCGAAGGCGGGGTGGGCGGTGAGTTTCGTGGCGTCGGCGTGGTGGACGGCGATGGTCGCGCCGCGCTCGGCGGCGAGGGCGAGGGCCTGGTCCACCAGTTCCTTGGCGAAGTCGAAGGCGGTGAGGTTTTGGTAGCCGAGGGCGTGGAGGGCGACGCAGACGCGGCCGGCGCCGCAGCCGGCCTCGAGGAGGGGGGCGGCGCGGTCGGGGAAGTGGCGCTCGATCATGAGGCGCTCGCTCGTCCAGAGGCCGATCTCGTGCGCGGCCTTCGCGTAGTGGACGACCGCGCGGAGATCGTTGAAGTCACGGCGCACCTGCGCGGCGGTGATGGGGCGGGCGGACATGCGAATGCGGACGGAGTTTTTTGGCGCGAAGACGCGAAGAGCAGACCGAAGGGCGCGAAGAGAACGAAGATCGAGTTCCGGGCTTTGCGGCCTTGGTTTGGATCTTCGCGTCTTCGCGCTAAATCCTCCGCTACTTTCTGCGCCAAGCGGCCAGGAACATGCCGTTGGCGTCGAGTTCGTGGGGCCAGAGGAAGGTGCCGGTGGGGAGGCCGGCGTTGAGCGGGAACCCGCCGAGCGGAAGCGGCTCGAGCTCGGGGTGCGCGGCGGAGAAGGCGCGCACGATGTCGGTCGTCTCGGCACGCGCGATCGTGCAGACGGCGAAGACCAGGCGGCCGCCGGGTTTGAGGGCCTTGTGGGTGTTCTCGAGAAGCTGAAGCTGGAGCGCGGCGAGTTCGCGCACGTCGGTCTCGGTGGTGGTCCAGCGCGCGTGGGGATTGCGTTGCCAGGTGCCAAGGCCGGAGCAGGGCGCGTCCACCAGGACGCCGTCGAACTTGGTCTTGGTGGGGAGGAAGGGGCCGCCGTTCCAGGTGACCTGCCGAAGGTTGAAGGCGTGGGCGCGGGCCGCGCGTTTGCGCAGGGTGGCGAGGCGGCCGGTGTGGCGGTCGCTGGCCCAGATGAGGCCCTTGTTGTTCATCAGGTCCGAGAGGTGGAGCGTCTTGCCGCCCTCGCCGCAGCAGGCATCCCACCAGGTCTCGGTGGGGAGGGGCGCGCAGGAGTGGCCGACGAGCTGCGAGGCGAGGTCCTGAATCTCGAAGAGGCCTTTTTTGAATTCCTCGGTTTTGAAGAGATCGACCGGGCCGGTGTAGCGGGCCGCGGTGGGGGCCGCGAATGACGAATGACGAATGTCGAATGACGAATGCGACAGATCGGCTGGCGTGGCGTGGCGGAGCGCGCGGATGACGGAGGCGGCGAACTCGCGTTGCGGGCGAATCCAGAGGGTGGGCGGGCGTTGGAGCTGGCGCAGGCAGGCGAGGCGGGCCTCGGGCGAAGGAAAATCAATGGCGGCGAGAGCCCAGTCGGGCAGGGCGCGGGCGACGAGCGCCTCGGCCTTGATCGAGGCGGGATCGGCGTCGAAGCGCTTTTGCAGGTCGAGGGCGGCGAGCACGCGCTGGGGCAGCGCGCGGGAGTCGTCGAGCCAGCGCAGCCAGCGGTAGTAGGCGAAGACGGCGCCGGTGAGGGCGCGCTTCTCGTGCGATTCGAGTTCGCGGTTGGCGCCGACCTCGCGGCGGAGGACGGCGTCGGCCGGGGTGTCGGGCGAGACTTGCGAGACGAGGTGCGCGGCGCGCTGGGCGAGGGCGGTGGACATGCTGCTTACTTGGCCCAGGTGTCCTTGAGGGTGATGGTGCGGTTGAAGACCGGGCGGCCGGGGGCGCTGTCCTTGGCGTCGGGGGTGAAGTAGCCGAGGCGCTCGAACTGGAAACGCTCCTCGGGCGTGGCGGTGGCGAGCGAGGGCTCGAGCTTGGCGGTCACGACCTCGAGCGAGCGCGGGTTGAGGACGTCGCGGATGTTTTCGGCCGAGGCGGGCTCGGGGTGGGTGAAGAGGCGGTCGTAGAGGCGGACCTCGGCGTCGATGCAGCTCTTTACACCCACCCAGTGGATGGTGCCTTTGACTTTCCGATCCTTGGCGGAGCCTCCGGGCAAGCTGTCGGGATCCATGTCCACGTGCACGGCAACCACCTGCCCGGCCGCATCCTTTTCAACCGAGTTGTATTTGATGATGCCGGCGTATTTGAGGCGGACCTCGCCTCCCGGTTTCAGGCGGAAATATTTCGGAGGGGGCGTCTCGGAGAAGTCGTCCTGCTCAATCCAGAGTTCCTTTTCGAAGCTGTCCTTGATGTCGCGCGAGCCGCCACCTTTGTCGGCGTCCGGCCGATCCGTCGCGTGCATGCGCTGAAAAGAGCCGAGCGGTAACGCGTCGAAATTGTCGATCACGAGCTTGAGCGGGCGCAGCACGGCCATGCGGCGGTGGGCGGCGGCGTTGAGCTCGTCGCGCACGGCGTTTTCGTAAACGGCGAGCTCGGTGAGGCTGTCGAATTTGGTGACGCCGACGCCGATCACGAAGCGGCGGAGGGCGGAGGCGGGAATGCCGCGGCGGCGGATGCCGGCAAGCGTGGGCATGCGGGGATCGTCCCAGCCGGCGACGATCTTCTCGTTCACGAGCTGGAGCAGGCGGCGCTTGCTGACGAGCGTGTAGGCGAGGTGGAGCTTCGCGAACTCGTATTGGCGGGGGAGCGCGCGGGGCAGCTCGAGCGACTCGAGGATCCAGTCGTAGAGCGGGCGGTGGACCTCGAACTCGAGGGTGCAGACCGAGTGGGTGACGCCCTCGAGGTAGTCGCTGAGGCAGTGGGCGTAGTCGTAGAGCGGATACACGCACCAGCCGGCGCCGGCGTGGTGGTGGGCGAGGTGGCGGATGCGGTAGAGGAGGGGATCGCGCAGCCAGACGTTGGGCGAGGCCATGTCGATCTTGGCGCGGAGGGTGCGGGCGCCGTCGGGAAACTCGCCGGCGCGCATGCGGCGGAAGAGGTCGAGGTTTTCGGCGATCGTGCGCTCGCGGAAGGGGCTGTTCTTGCCGGGGCGGTCGGGGGCGCCGCGGTATTCGTCGGTCTCGGCGGGGGAGAGGTCGCAGACGTAGGCCTTGCCCTTTTCGATGAGGCGCTCGGCGAAGAGGTAGAGCTGCTCGAGGTAGTCGCTGGCGAAGAAGGGCTCTAGCTCGGGGGCGCGGGCGGCGTGGTCGGCGGCGGGGACGGGGCGGATGCGGAAGTCGCCGCCGGGGGCGGGCGCGGGTTTCTCGCCCTTGGGCTTGAGGCCGAGGACGGAGTCGGCCCAGCCGGAGATGAGCCACTTCACGTCGGCGGTGATGGACTCGACGTATTCGATGTCCTCCTTGGCCGGGTTGGTGTCGTCCATGCGGAGGTGGCAACGGCCGCCGTTTTCGAGGGCGATGCCGAAGTTGAGGCAGATGGACTTGGCGTGGCCGATGTGGAGGTAGCCGTTGGGCTCGGGGGGGAAGCGGGTGACGACGCCCTCGGCGCAGCGGCCGGCGGCGAGGTCTTGGGCCACGATGTCGCGGATAAAGTCGCTCGGGGCGACTGTGGCGGCGGGCGAGGGCGTGGCGTTGGGCTCGGCGTTCATGAACCGGACACCATGCGCGCCGGGGGCCTAGGCTGGCAAGCGCGGCGCGGCAGGGGCGCGCATGGAATGAGGCCCGCGCGGGCGCGGGAATGACCAATGACCAATGACGAATGACCAATGGGCGGGGCGTTGGTGACTT
>JAUWBD010000096.1 GCA_030605125.1 Verrucomicrobiota bacterium
CGGCGCGCTCCTCGGCGCGGGCGGCGGCGGTCTCGGCGCGGGCGTAGCCGCGGGAGCGGAAGGGGAGCTCGGTCATGAAGGCGACACCGACCGTATCCATGTTGCCCATACGCTCTTCCTCGCGTTCGAAGCGGAGGCCGACGGCGCTCATGGGGCGGGCGGAGGCGCGGGCCATGCGGGCCATGGCGCGGGCTTCGTCGGCGCGGGCGGAGGCGAGGCGGAGCGCAGGCAGGGCGGCGGGATCGATCTCGGCGGCGGCGGGGGCGGAAAAGGGCGGGAGCGGGGCCTCGGGCGGGAGGCCGAGCCGGCCGCGGGCCTCGGCGAGGGCGTCGTCGGCCATGCGGGATTCCTGCTCAAGCATGAGGCGAAGGGCGGCGACGCGGCTTTGCACGGCGAGGCGGTCGGCGACGCGGCCGGAGCCGGCGCCGAGCCGGGCGTCGAGGCCGGCGAGGATGCGTTCGCCGCGCTCGATCTGACGTTCAAGGAGGGCGGCGCGGGCGCGGGCGGCCTCGGCTTCGGCGAGGGCCATGGCGGTCTCGGCGGCCATCTCGCCGGCCATGAGCGCGTAGTCGGCCTCGGCCATGGAGACGGCGGCGGCGGCGCGGTCGCGGTCGGCGGCGCGTTCGCCGGCCTTGGGGAGGGGCTGGGAGAGGGTGACTTCCCACATGGGATACTGCTCCATGCCCATGGGGCGGCGGACTTGGGAATACATGCCTTCGAGCTGTGGGTCGGGGAAGCGACCGGCGGAGGCGAGACGGGCGCGGGCGGCCTCGGCGCGGGCGCGAGCGGCCTGGAGGGCGGGGGCCTCGGAGACGGCGGCGAGGAGGGCGGCCGCGGGCGGGGGCGGGGCGGGCGTGTCGAGCCGCGGCTCGGCGTGGCCGGACGGGAGGAGCGCGGCGGCGAGAGCGAGGGGAACGAGGCGGGAGAGGCGCATGGAGGCTTGAGGTGTTACGCGCAGGAAGGCGACGGTCCGGGGACCAATGTGCGCGGGCTTGTGGGGTGGGCGAGCGCAGGTTGTGGTGGGTGCATGATGCATCCGGGTTTGGTCTCGATCACGTTTCGCAAGCTCTCGCCCGCCGAAATCGTCGCGCTGGTGCGCAAGGCCGGGCTGCTGGGCATCGAGTGGGGCGGGGACATTCATGTGCCGCATGGCGACGTGGGGCGGGCGCGGGAGGTGCGGGCGATGACGCAGGAGGCCGGGCTGCGCGTGGCGGCCTACGGCAGCTATTACCGGGCGGGCTTTAGCGAGGCGAACGGGCTGCCCTTCAAGCAGGTGCTCGACTCGGCGGTGGAGCTCGGCGCGCCGACAATCCGAGTGTGGCCGGGCAACAAGGGCTCGGCGGAGGTGGGCGAGAAGGGCCGCCGGGCCGTGATCGAGGACCTGCGCCGGATCGCCGGGCTGGCCGCGCAGGTGGGCGTGACGATCTCGACGGAGTTTCACGGCGGCACGCTCACCGACACCAACGACTCGGCGAGCCAGCTGCTCGTCGAGGTGGATCATCCGAATCTGTTCACGTGCTGGCAGCCGCACAACGGCGAGGCGACCGAGGATTGCGTGGCGGGGCTGCGCGCGGTGGCGCCGCGGGTGGGCAACGTGCACGTTTTCCACTGGTGGCCGAGCTCGGCGGAGCGACATCCGCTGGCGGAGGGCGAGGCGCGCTGGGCGGCGTTTCTACGCGAGCTGAAGCCGCTGCCGGGGGAGCGTTTCGCGATGCTGGAGTTTGTGCAGGGCGATGCGGAGGAGGCCTTTTTGCGGGATGCGGCCACCTTGCTGCGGTGGCTCGGGCCCGAGGGCTTTTCGGGCGCGGCGGCGGGAGGCCCCGGGGTAACACCCTAAGCGTAATATTGTGGTAAATGTCCCGGTTTGCGCCTCGACAGGTCCGGGCGGGGCTTGGTCTGGTTTTTGTCGGCGTTTCATCGAGCCTATGTTCACCCCGTCGCGTAGTTCCTCTTCACGATTGGGCTGGTGCGTGCTTGGCGCCGTGGCCGGGGCGCCGGTGGTGAGGGCGGCGGATGGCGCCTGGGTGGCGGCGGCGCCGGCGGGATGGTGGGGGATGGCGCTGGCGGGGGCGCTGGCGGGCTTGGTGTCCTTTCTTGTGCTGCGGGTCATCTTCCGGCGGCGCACGGCGGATTTCGCGGTGTCGGCGGAGCGTTTGCAGTTTCTCTTCGATCACGTGCCGGTGGCGGTGGTGGTGAAGGATATGCGGGCGCAGGCGGCGTGGCTGGCGCAGTTGAAGGCGGAGGGGGTGAAGGATATCGGTGCGTGGTTGCGGGAGCGGCCGGAGCAGCTGCGCGAGCAGTTTGACCGGATCGGCCTGGTGGCGATCAACCGGGCGGCGCTGGAGTTGACGGGGCTGCGCGATATCGCGGAGGCGCGCGAGCGGCTGCCGGATTTCGGCCCGGACTGCGCGGCCGCGTTTGGGGCGGAGCTGGAGGCCTTGTGGGAGGGGCGGCGCGAGCTGGTGCACAACGTGACGATGCATCGTCGCGACGGCGGCGTGGTGCAGGCGATCATGCATTGGTCGGTGCCGGTGGACAAGGGGCGGCCGGACCATGCGCGGGTGATGGCGGTGTTGACGGACGTGAGCGATCTGCGGCGGACGCAGGAGCGGCTCCGGCAGAGCGAGGACCGCTGGCAGCTGGCGGTGCAGGGCATCAACGCGGGCATCTGGGAGATGGAGTTCGAGGCGGGGCGTTTTTTCGTGTCGGACCGCAGCCGCGAGATGCTCGGCTATGCGCATGGCGACCTGGACGACTCGCGCGCGGCCTGGGAGGCCCTGATCCATCCGGAGGATCGGGCCGCGGCGGAGCGGGCGATGCGGCGGCATCTCGCGCGGGAGACCGAAAGCTACCGGGTCGAGCATCGCCTGCTCTGCAAGGACGGGCGCCATCGGTGGATTTTATCCCGCGGGCTGGCGCAGTTTGACGAGGCGGGGCGGCCGGTGCGCTTCGTCGGCACGCACTCCGACATCCACGCCCGCAAGGTCGCGGAGGAGGAGCTGGCGGCGGAGCGCGAGCGTCTGCGCGTGACGTTGCGCGCGATGGCGGAGGCGGTGATCACGACGGACCGGCAAGGGGTGGTGAACTTCGTGAACGAGGCGGCGGAGGCGCTCACGGGCTGGACCGACGGCGCGGCGATCGGGCGCTCGATCTCGGAGGTGTGTCCGTTGCAGCACGAGCGCACGCGCGAGCCGCTGGAGTCGCCGCATCGCCGGGCCTTGTCGGAGGCCTTGGTGGTGGAGCTGCCCGCGGCGACGGCCATGCTGCATCGGCAGGGCGTGCCGCGGCTGGTCGAGGGGCGCTGCGCGCCGATCCGGGACATCGCGAGCCAGCCGGCGGGCGTGGTGCTGGTGCTGCGCGACGTGACGGAGCGCGCGAAGCTCGAGGCGGAGATGCTGCGCGCGACGAAGCTCGAGTCGGTCGGCGTGCTGGCGGGCGGCATCGCGCACGATTTCAACAACCTGCTCACGGTGATCATGGGCAACGTGACCCTGGCGATGCTCGACACGCAGGTGGAGAGCACGGGCACGCGCTGGTTGCAGGAGGCGGAGAAGGGCTTGATGCGCGCGCGGGACCTCACGCAGCAGCTCCTCACTTTTGCCAAGGGCGGCGATCCGATCCGCTCGGCGGTGCAGCTGGCCGAGGTGGTGCGCGAGACGGCGCAGTTCTGCCTGCACGGCGCCAAGGCGAAGTGCCAGTTCGAGATCGAGCAGGATCTTTGGGCGGCGGATGTCGATAAGGGCCAGATCGGCCAGGTGGTGCAGAACCTCGTGCTCAACGCCTCGCAGGCGATGCCGCAGGGGGGCGTGATCTGGATCAACCTCGCCAACGACAGCGCGGCGCCGCTGCGCACGGGCCTGACCGGGCCCACGGTGCGCCTCTCGGTGAGCGACACGGGCGCGGGCATCCGCCCGGAGCACCTGAGCCGCATCTTCGATCCCTATTTCACCACGAAGCGCGAGGGCAGCGGGCTGGGCCTGGCCACCGTGTATGCGATCGTGAAGAAGCACGGTGGCTACATCGAGGTGGAGTCGGAGATCGGGCATGGCACGCGTTTTCGCATCTGGCTGCCCGCGACCAAATCGGCGCAGGCCTCGACCTTGACCAACACGCCTTTCGGCGGCGCCGCGGCGATGAACGGCCGCGTGCTGCTCATGGACGACGAGGAGGGCATCCGCACGATGGCGTCGCAGTTGTTGCGGCGGATCGGCTTCCACGTGGAGGCGACCGCGGACGGCGCGGCGGCGGTCGAGGCTTATCGACGGGGATTGGAGGAGGGGCGGCGCTTCGACCTCGTGATCATGGACCTCACGGTGCCGGGCGGCATGGGCGGCCTCGACTGCATGCGCGAGCTGATGAAGCTGGACCCGAAGGTGCGGGCGATCGTGAGCAGCGGCTATTCGAGCGATCCGGTGATGAGCGATCACCGCGCCTACGGGTTCAAGGGCATGATCCCGAAGCCCTATCGCATCACCGACTTCGCGAAGGTGATCCGGCAGGTGCTCGAGGGGCTGGGTTGAGGCCGGGCGGGCCGGCGGCGGGCGGCCCAAAAACAAACCGCGGATGGCGCGGATGGCGCGGGTAAATCCGCGCTGCTCCGCGCCATCCGCGGCTAAAGTCCGGGGAATGGGCGTCGAATCGGACGCTTGTTTGTCAGGCGTCCTCGAGTTTGCCGCGATGGCTCTTCTTGTCGGATTTCTCCATCGGGATCTCGTTGTCCGTGGTGACCATGAAGACGGGGGTCTTGGTTTTGATCCAGACCTGCTGCTCCTTGAAGTGCTTGGCGGGGACGTTCTCGATCGCGTCGGCCATGGTCTTGGCGGGCATCATCCGGCCCTTCTTCGTGGTGTTGAACTCGTAGGCGGCCTTGTGGATGCGCTCGGGGCCGCTGGTCACGGAGGCGTCCTCGGGGATCTGCAAGACCCAGCCGGTGAACTCGCCGGAGGGCAGCTTGCCGTCGGGGTCGGAGATGAGGATGGAGAACTGCTTTTTGACGGGCGGCGGCTTCTCCTCGTCCACCTCCGGCTGCGCGGCGAGGTTGAGCTCCTCGATGATCTGGCGGAGCAGGGCGGGGTCGAGGTCGTTGCGTTTCAAAATTTCGGCAACGTGGTTAACATCGATCTTTGGCATGGCGTGCGGGCGGTGGAGAGCCCACGAAGGGGGCATACATGGATTTGAAAGTAAAGGCCGAGGGGCGGGCGCAGAGCGCGGACGAGCTTTTCGACGTGGTCGATGAGCAGGATCGCGTGATTGGGCAGGCGCGCAGGGCCGATGTGCACGCGCAGCGGCTGCGGCACCGGGCGGTGCATGTGCTTTGCCTGGACGAGGCCGGGCGGGTGTTTTTGCAGCGGCGCTCGATGTTGAAGGACTCGGCGCCGGGCAGGTGGTGCGCCTCATGCTCGGGTCATTTGGATGCGGGCGAGGATTACGACGCGGCGGCTCTGCGCGAGCTGGCGGAGGAGATCGGGGTGGTGGTGCCGCCCGCGGCGTTGGAGCGCTGGCTGCGGCTGGAGGCCTGCCGCGAAACGGGCATGGAGTTTCTCTGGATTTATCGCGTGCGGCACGCGGGACCCTTCACACTGCACCCCGCGGAGATCATGGACGGGGCGTGGTATGAGCGCGCGGCCCTCGATGCGGCGATGAGCGAGCGACCGCGCGATTTCGCGGGGTCGTTTCGCCATCTGTGGGCGCGGCTAACGTGGTGATCCGTTCGATTTGGGCGCTGGCGCCTGGGCGGGGGCGGCGCGGAGGAGGACCCAGAAGCGGCTGCCGGGGCCGGGCTCGGCGGCCTCGACGCCGATGCGGCCCTGCATGCGTTCGACGGCGCGCTGGGTGATGGCGAGGCCGATGCCGGTGCCGGGGTGTTTCGAGTGGAGCCGCTCGAAGAGGCGGAAGATGCGTTCCCGGGCCATCGGCGGGATGCCGGTGCCGTTGTCGGTGAACATGATGGTCACGGTGTCGTCGTGCCGCTCGGCGGTGATTTCCACGCGGGGCGTGGACTCGGGCGGGACAAACTTGATCGCGTTGCCGAGGAGGTTTTGGAAGACGACCTGGAGCAGGAGCGCGTCGCCGAGCACGGGGGGCAGCGGCTCCGGGGCCGCGATTTCGGCCTTACGTTCCAGAAGCTCGACCTCCATGAGCGAGCGCACGGTGCGGAGCACCTCGTCGAGGGCGACTGTCTCCAGGCGAAGCTCCTGGCGGCCGATGGTGGCGTATTTGAGGAGGTCGGTGATGAGGGCGTCCATGCGGGCGACGGAGGCCTGCATGCGGTCGAGGTGGGCGCGAGCCTCGGGCGAGAGCTCCTTGCCGTGGTCCTCGATGAGGATCTGCGAAAAGGCGGAGAGGCCGCGCAGGGGGGCGCGGAGATCGTGGGCGACGGAGTAGTTGAAGCGCTCCAAATCTTGGTTGAGCTGCTCGACCTCGAGGCGGCGGCGGTTGCCCTCGCGGGCGTCGGCGACGAGGCGGAGCACGCGGGGAACGAGGGGGATGATGACGATCGCGGTGGCGACGGAGGCCGCTGCGGTGACGACTTTAACGTATCCGGATAGCCAATACACGGGATGCCAGATGACGACGACCTCCATGAAGTGGGTGAGGCCGCAGGCGACGATGAAGAGGCCGAAGGCGAGGAAGACCCAATGGAAGGGGATGCCGCGGCTGGCCCGCCAGACGAGCACGCCGAGGGTGACGGAGATCGAGGTGTAGGCGGCGCCGATGAGGAAGTCCGTGATGACATGCAGCCACACCAGCCGCGGCTCACGCAGGTAGCAGGTCTCGTGGGGCATGCCGATGCGCCCGAGGAGCGGCATGTCCACCAGTTCGAAGATCAGCATGCCGACGAGCACGGCGCCGAGGATGCAGAGGCCGTAGCGAAACGCGGGGTGCGCGAAAAACCCGGGCAGGCGACCAGGGCGCAAGCTTGAGCCGGGCGGAGACATCACGTCGGGATGCGGGAGCCGGAGAAATTGACCCCGGCCCACCAGGCGACCAGGGCGTGGACAAAGTGGTCGAGCGCTTCGGAACGAATGGGCTTGGCCGCGTAGGAGGAGGCGCCGAGCTCATAGGCCTGGCGGATGTCGCGCTCAATGGTGGAGGAGGAGAAGACGATGACCGGTATTATAAGCATGCTTTGGGCGAGGCGCCAGCGGAGGACCTCGAAACCATCCATGCGCGGCATCTTGAGGTCGAGGAGGAGGAGGTCGGGCAGCGGGTGGGTCTGCCGGTCGGAGAAGCTGCCCTGGCCGGAGAGGTAGGCGACGGCTTCTTCGCCATTGTTGACTCGGACGACGCGAAAGGGGGCGTCGGCGCGGTGGAGGGCCCGCTGGAGAAGGAGGGCGTCGTTGTCGTCGTCTTCGGCGAGGAGCAGCACCTTCTTCGTCATACGCCGGTCACGCTGCTCCGGTGCGGAGGTGCGTCAATGGACGCGCCCGGGCGGCGTTGGGCGCGGCGCGATCCTTTCGCTCGTGCCGAGGATAACTTCGTGGGCCAATTTCAGGCCCGTTCCCGGGTGGGCGAACCGCGCAAACCGGGGACGTCCCCGGGGCGGATGGAGAGTGGGGGAGCGGTGGCCGTTCAGAAACTCAGCAGCGAGGCGACGATCGCCTTGTCGGCGGGGTCGGTGAGCTGGCGCCACTGGGTGATCTCGCGCCAGCGGGTGATGCCGAAGGGGGCGGTGCCGTCGAAAGAGGCGAGCGATTCGTCGTAGTGGAAGGATTCCTCGCCGAGGATGCTGATGGTGTAGCCGACGACGGAGCCATAGACGTCGTTTCGCGCGGAGCCGGGGCCGCTGGAGCTGGAGCCGGCGAGCTTGATGTCGCCGAAGGGGGCGTAGATGACGGCGCTCAGGTTGCCGTTGCCGACGACACGGATGTCCTGCGGGGTGCCGTTGGGATTGTAGGGGCGGGTGCCCCAGATCTGGAAGTTTTTCGGCTGGTTTAGGTTGTTGGTGCCGTTGCCGTTGTTGGAGCCGTTGGCGGCGCCGCGGCCGGTGATGGAGATGTCGCCGGCGGTGTAGAGGGCGAGGCTGCCACCGTTGCCGATGCTGATGCTGGATTGGCCGGAGACGCGGACGGCGGAGCCGACGGAGTTGGTGACGACGAGGACGACGTTGCGCGAGGCGCTGATGGAAAGGGCGGCGCCGGAGCTCAGGTCGATGGACGGGACCGAGTAGATATAGACGGTCTGGCCGTTGAGCGTGGAGGGCGTGTCGAGGATGGTGTTGCCGCCGGCGCCGCCGGTTTGGGGCAGGGTGATGGCGCCGCTGATGGCCGCGAGCGAGTTGGGGGCGGCGGGGGCGCCGACGTCGTCGAAGTTGGCGGAGAAGTCGCGGGCGATGCGGTTCTGGTTGACGGTGCCGGAGGCGTCGCCCCACACGCCGACGGTGCCTTGGGCGCCGACCTTCGGGTCGGGGCCGGCGGTGGAGACGTAGCCGTAAACGTCGGCATTGCCCACGACCAGGGAGTTCACCTCCACCGACGCGCTGCCGACGCTGCCGTTGCTGCGGCGGGTGCTGTTGGAGTAGGCGACGACGGCGCCGTTCGCGCCGACGGAGTTCCAGCTGTCGATGATGGTTTTGTTGCCGTTGAAGCGCACGCTGTGGCGGCCGACGATGCCGGTGGCGAAACGGCTGCGGCGGCGCAGGGTGATCTCCAGGTAGCGCTCCACGGGCGGCCCGCTCGAGGGGTGGACGACGGCGAGGGCGACGACGCGGGGGCGGACGACGCCGGTGGAGTTGTAGTCTTGGACGTGGACCCGGACCTCCGCCTTCAAGTGGGCGGGCAGGGTGAAGTTGGTGAACTTGCCGGTGATCGTGGTGCCCGAGGGGGTGCGCCAGCCGTTGGTGGTGCTCCAGGCGTGGGTGTTGCCCGCGAGGTGTTGGTTGAAGGACCAGACGGCCTGCTCGGCGCCGGCCTCGGCGAGGTTCATGGCGAGGGTGCCGAGGTGCGCGCGATCGGTGATCCGCATGTTCTGCGTGGAGAGGCGCAGATAGCTGCCGATGGAGAGCGCGATGATGGCGCAGAAGATGAGGGCGACGAGGAGGACGGCGCCCCGGGGGGCGCGGGGCCGGGCCGAGAGAAGGCGGGCGCGAGAAAGGCGGTGGGCGGGAAAGGGCATGGCGGGCGGGGGGGGCGGGTTGGGGCGCTGGCGCTCAGGCGTCGGCGGCGACTTGGGAGTAGGGTTTGTTGCGAAGCACGAATCGCGCGGAGAGCACGATGTGGGTGGAGGTGGCGACGGTGGCCCGCTCGCGCGCAGCGGTGAGCGTGAGCTGGAGTTGCTTGGTCTCGAGGTTGTTGACCGCGCGGCGCTCCTCGATCGGACGGGCGGAGGACACGCCGGTCTTGTAGCGCTCGAGCGCGAAGCGGGAGATGTTGGAGACGAGGATGACGGGAGTGGCGGTGGAGTCGGCGCCGCCGGGCTTGCGGCAAAACGCGCGCGCGGTGGGGCCGGTGGAAGAGGGGTCGAAGTAGTAGGTGACGAAGAACTCGTCGGAGTTGGACGTGATGCCCGGCAGGGTGAGGGTGATGCTGTATCCGCCGCTCGCGCGCTCGGTGTCGTTCCACACGATGTCGCGCGCGCTGCGCACATCCTGCGCGAAGATCTGGAGGCTCTGGCGCGCCTGGGCCTCCATTTCATTGTAGTGAAAGAGGTTCACGCCGCTGCGGGCCATGAACACGAAAGTGGAGAGGATGGCCCCGAGGAGGAGGGCGGAGATGCCGGTGGCGACAATCACCTCGCTGAGCGTGAAGCCGCGCGCGGGCGCGGAGGCGCCGCGGTTGGTGAAGGACCGGGGATGCATGGGGTCAACGAGCGGTGGTGAGGTAATCATGGAGGCCTCCTCTGGAGTAGTAGGTGGTGGCGGTGATCTCGCGTCGGCGGCCGCCCCTCACGCTCCACGAAGCGGTGAGGACCAGTTCGCGCATCTCGGACTCGGTGACGCCCGTGCGCAGGGTGCGGGGCACGGTGCGTATCGTGCGGGTGAGTCTGAAGCGGGAGAGCGTGTTGGCTGAAAACTGGCTGTAGCCGGAGAAGGTCTCGTCGAGGGGGACGTTGCCGCTCACGCCGTTGGCGGTCGTCTGGAGCGCGTTTAGCTGCGCCCAGTTGAGCAGGCGGAGATCTTCCATGCCGCTTTGGACGAGCTGGGAGGCGAGGCCGGTGTAGCGCGCGTTCTCGATGGTGCGGAGACCGTGGAGCAGCACGCCCATGGCCGACAGGATGCCGAAGGCGAGCACGAGCCCGGCGACCATGACCTCCGCGAGGGTGAAGGCGCGCGTGCGGCGGAGGCGGCGGGCGGCGAAGCCGAAGCGGGTCGTTCGGCGAAGCGGCTCGCGCAGGGGAGGCCGGGCGGGCGGGGGAAGCGGGCGGTCGATTGTCACCCGGGCACTTTACCATTTATTGACTCGGAGATGTTAGGTGCGGACGGCTAATAAAATGGGCGGGGTGGGCTGGGCGGTTCCTGCCGGGCGTGAGTGGGGGGCCTCCCTCAGGATTGCCCGGACGGCCGCAAGTGAGCGGCGGCAGGGTCTGTGACGATGCAATTACCTTTCGGCTTCCGGCGTTGCCAAGGCCGACTCCGCGGCTTGCCACACGAGGAGCGCGCAGGCGTGGCGTGCGGGGAAAGCGTGGACGGCTGCGAGCGCGGAAAGTTCGCCGCCCAGCCGGGGACCGTGGCCCGTGCGAACGAGCGCCTCGACGTCTTTGGTCAGCGCGAGGACTTCCGGCGCGGTGCGGCCGATGAGCGCCACGGTGGCGAGCGAGGCGGAGGCTTGGGAGAGGGCGCAGCCGGCGCCGGTGAAGGCGGCGGCGACGACGCGGTCTCCTTCGATCTGGAGTTGCAGGGTGCAGAGGTCGCCGCAGGCGGGATTCTCGCGGCGAGCGACGCGGTTGGCCGTGGGCAGCGGGCCACGGTTGCGCGGGCGGCGGCGGTGCTCGTCGATGACGGCTTGGAAAAGCTCGGCGGCGTCGGACATGCGAAGCCGGGAGCGAAGGGCCGGGCGGCGGCGAGGTCGAAGCGGAAAACGCGGCGACGGGCGGCCGTGGGCGCGGGGGCGGGTGGCGCGCCACCGGGAAGGCCGGGGCGGGCGTCTCGGGAAATCTCCGGTTTGCCCGCCCGGCGCTCGCGGCGACGCGGCGGTTTGCGGAAGGCGGCGCGGTGGAAACAGGTGTGCGCCATGGAATTCGACGTCGTCATCGCGGGCGGGGGTTTTGCGGGGGCGCATGCGGCGCGGGCCTTGGTGAAGGCGCTGGGGCGGGAGGAGGCGACGCGGCGGGTGGCGCTGGTGGCGGAGCGCAACGTGCTGGTGTTTCACCCGATGCTGGCGGAGGTGGCGGGCGCCTCGCTCAGCCCGGCCGACGTGGTCAACCCGCTGCGGCACTACTGCCGCGGCGTGACGGTCTTGCAGGGCGCGGTGAGGGCGGTGGATCTCGCGGCGCGCACGCTCACGGTGGACGGCGGGCGCTTCACGCGCGATCAGACCATCGGCTTTCGCCACCTCGCGATCACGCTGGGCAGCATCACGGACCTCTCGCGCGTGCCGGGCATGGCCGAGCACGGCTGGCCGCTGAAGAGCGTGGCGGACGCCCTGCGCCTGCGCGCGGCGGTGATCAACCGGATGGAGGAGGCGAACCTCGTGGCGGACGAGCGGGTGCGCGCGCGCCTGCTGACCTTCGTCGTAGTGGGCGGCGGATACACCGGCGTGGAGGTGGCGGGCCAGATCCACGACCTGCTGCACGAGGCGAAGCGCTTCTACACGCGGCTGCGCGACGAGCATATCCGCGTGGCGCTGGTGCACGGCCACAAGCAACTGCTCGCCGAGATCGGGCCGAAGCTCGGCGACTACACGGCGCGGGTGCTGCGCGAGCGGGGCATCGAGCTCTACCTGGAAACGCGCGTGGCGGAGGCGACGGCCTCGCGGGTGGTCCTGGCCGACGGGCGCGCGATCGAGACGCACACGATCATCTCCACCATCGGCAACGCGCCCAGCCCGGTGGTGCTGGACGTGGCGCGGCAGCTCGGGCTCGAGACGGAGCGCGGGCGCCTGCCGACCGAGCCGACGCTGCGGGTGAAAGGGCAACGCGAGCTGTGGGCGGCGGGCGATTGCGCGGCGACGCCGTGGAACGACCGCGGCGAGGTGAAAACCGCCCCGCCGACCGCGCAGCTCGCGCAGCGGGCAGGGACCCAGCTGGGGGCCAACCTCGCGCGGGTGTTGCGCGCCGAGGCGGAGGGCGCGGGCGCGGCGGAGATCGACGCGCGGCTGCGACCCTTCACGCACCGCTACCTCGGGCAGCTCGCGAGCATCGGCGCCCGGCAGGCGGTGGCGGAGGTGCTTGGGTTTCACTTCCGCGGATTTTTCGCGTGGTGGATGTGGCGCACGATCTACCTGGCCAAGCTGCCCGGTGTGATGCGGCGCCTGCGCGTCACCATCGACTGGACTTTCGAGGCGATCTTCCGGCGTGACATCTCGGTGGTGCTGCCGCCGCCCGACGAGACGATGCGCGCGATCCATCTCGAGCCGGGCGAGCCGATGGCGCGGCGCGGCGAGCCGGTGCGCGCGGTGGGCTACGTGCGGCGCGGACGGCTGGAGGCGCGCGCCGAGGACGGGAGCGCAGCCGAGATCGCCGAGGGGCAGGTGGTGGATCAGACCTGGGCCGACGCCGAGGGACGCTGGCGGGCGGATCTCGTGGCGACGGAGAGCAGCGACCTGACCTTGTTTCGCGGGCGTGCGCTGGAGCTTTTCACCGGCGAGCTGCGGCTGGCGCCCCGCGGGGCGCGTTGAGCGCGTTCAACGCGCCGGCGCTCACAGCGGCACGAGGTCGCGCAGGGCGGCGCGGTGGCCGGCGACGAAGCGCTCGAAGTTGCCGAGGAAGTGGTCGGCGAGGGCGTCGTCCTGATCCACGCGGCCGCCGGCGGTGTGGGGCGTGAGCCAGCAGTTTTTAGTCGTCCAGAGCGGGCTGGAGGGCGGGAGCGGCTCGGTGGCGAAGACGTCGAGGTAGGCGCCGCCGAGACGGCCGTTTTCCAGCGCCTCGATGAGCGCGCGCTCGTCCACGGTGGCGCCGCGGCCGATGTTGTAGAAACAGGCGCCGGGTTTCACGAGGGCGAGGCGGCGTGCGTTGACGAAGTTTTGCGTGGCCTCGTTTTCCGGGAGCACGTTGACGATGTGGTCGGCGAGCGGGAGGACGGCGGAGAGTTTCTCCTCGGGGATCACGTGCACGCCGCTTTCGGAGTAGGCGCGGCGGCGGAGCGCGTAGAACTTCATGCCGAAAGGCGCGAGCAGCTCGACCAGGCGCTTGGCGATGGCGCCGTAGCTGAGGAGCAGGACGGTCTGCCCGTTGAGGAGGCGGGAGCCCGCGCGGTGCTCGAAGTATTTCCATCCCCGGTCGCCGAGCTGCTCGGCGAGCGAGGCGGGGAGCTGGCGGCTGAGGGCGAGCATCATGGCGAGCGCGTGCTGCGCGCAGGGCTCGGCGAAGACGGAGGAGGCGTTGGTCAACAAGGCGCCGCGCTCGCGGAGGGCGTCCTTGGTCTCCTCGTTGTCGTAGCGGGTGTAGCCGGCGCTGGTGAGGGCGATCCAGCGCAGGCGCGCGAGTTCGCGGCAGGCGGCGGGATCGGGCTGGCCGAAGGCGATGTCGGCCTCGGCGAGCAGCGGATCGGCGGCGCCGGCGGCGAGCACCGAGGCGGAGGCGTGGGGCGAGACGAGGAGGCGGTGGCCGCCGGAGGCGAGCGCGGCCTGGAGACGGGCGCTCGGAGCGGGCGCGAGGGCGGCGTTGGTCCAGATGGTGAAGCGGGGAGCGGGCATGGGGCGTGAGCGGCGGGCGGGCGGGCGGCCTACTCGGTTTCGGTGAAGTGGCAGATGGCGTGGACGCGCATGCCGGCGGCGCGGAGCCGCTCGGAGCCGCCGAGCTCGGGCAGGTCGATGATGGCGGAGACGCCGACGACCTCGGCGCCGAGGGAGCGGATGAGGCCGGCGGTGGCGAGCACGGTGCCACCGGTGGCGATGAGGTCGTCCACGATGAGCACGCGGTCGCCGGGCTTGCAGGCATCGGCGTGGATCTCGATCGAGGCGTTGCCGTATTCGAGAGCGTAGTCGGCGCCGACGGTGCGGAAGGGGAGTTTGCCCTTTTTGCGCACGAGCATGAAGGGGCGGTGGAGCTGGTAGGCGAGGGCGCCGCCGAGGATGAAGCCGCGCGCGTCGATGGCGGCGATCAAGGTGACGCCGAGCCGGGTGGCGTCCCACGAGATGCTTTCGACCAGGATGCGGAAGGACTCGGGGTCTTGGAAGAGCGTGGTGACGTCGCGGAAGTTCACGCCGGGCTTGGGCCAGTCGCGGATGGTGCGGATCTTTTCCTTGAGGGCGGTGGTGGGATCGATGTTCGGCATGGACGGGCGGGAAAGGCGCGGAGGCTGGCGAGGGGAATGGCCAATGTCCAATGACCAATGAGGAGGCGGGCGCGCTATGGACCCGTGCCTTGACCCGGGGACGCGGGCGGGCAGCGTGCGGCTTTTCCCTCCATGTCCTCCCTGCCCACCCAGTTCGACGGCGTCACCGTCCACACCAAGGCCAACGTGTATTTCGACGGCAACGTCGTCTCCCACACCGTGCTCTTCGCCGACAAGTCGAAGAAGACCCTCGGGCTCATCCGCCCGGGTTCCTATTTCTTCGGCACGGCGGCCGCCGAGCGCATGGAGATCGTGGCGGGCGAGTGCCGCGTGACGCTCAAGGATCAGACCGAGACCAAGAGCTACGGCGCGGGCACCTATTTCGACGTGCCGGCCAACTCGGGCTTCACCATCGAGGTGAAGTCGGGGCTTTGTGAATACATCTGCTCCTTCCTGCCCTGAGCGGACCGGCGGCGACTGATCGGCGGTCAATTCTTTCGCGATGCGTTCCTTTTTCGTGCTGCTCGGGCTCGGCGTGGTGCTGCTCACGATCGCGGTCGTGGTGCGCAGCGGGAAGCTGATGCGCGACGATCCGGGCGAGCCGATCAACGCGGCCATGCGCCAGGCCCTCGCCGACCGCGCCTACCGCTGGCCGGCGGGCGACGCGGAGCGGATCGCGGAGCGGTTTCCCGGCGCGCTCGAGACGCCCAACGGCGCGCGCTATGTGGTCACGCGGCCCGGCGAGGGCGAGGCCACGCCGCAGCGCGGCCAGCTGGTGACCGTGCACTACACGGCGCGCCTGCTGGCCAACGACCAGAAGATCGACGCGTCGGAGGACCACGGCGGGCCCTACAATTTCCCGCTCGGCCACCCCGACGTGCTCGCCGGCTGGGGCGACGTGTTGCACGAGATGCGCAAGGGCGAGCGGCGCGTGGTCGTGTTGCCCTACTGGCTCGCCTACGGCGAAAAGGGCAAACGCAATAAGATCCCCGCGAAGGCCTCGGTGCTGCTCGAGGTGGAGTTGCTGGAGTTTCGGTGAGCGGGGAACTCGCGCCGCGGATCGGCTCGAGCAGAGAGGGGGATATGGCGGACGCGTTTCGGAGATGAACGACCAAGGGCGCCCGCGCCGCGCAAGAACGCACGGCCCGGGCGACTATTCCGCGTCGGGGGGGGGCGCCTTGCTGGTGCAGGCGGAAACGCTCGGTGGTGGGGCTGGCGCTCGAGCCAGACGGCGCGGGGATGGTGCCTCACCGCCGAAGCCCGTGACGAGCTTTCGGCGCTTGGGCCTACGCCTTGCGTGAACGCAAGAAAAGCACCGACGCCCAAGAAACTCTCCTGGCCGGCGCCGTATCTCAGGACTGGAGCGCTCAAAAGATTATGCATGAAGTCTCGGACATCGCCACTGATCCAAAACTGAAGTGGGTTCGTTCTGATGGGAAAACAGACTTGCTCTACAATAGCGGAAAGCCGGCTCGTTTTATGGTCATAGATCCTGCTACGGGTGGGCTGCCTGTTCGCAACGGCGTTCCGGTTAAGGTGATCGTCGAGCCTGCCGGTGAAGGAATTATCACCGCCGCAATACTGAGATGAGTGCGAATATCGAAAAGCAAGTTGCGGGTCTGTTTACCCGGTTTGAGCCATCGCTACCTGCTGGGGTAGTCGAAGAAGGGCTCGATTTGGTAAATCACAATGAATGCGGCGTAGCCTTAGAACTGCTCTGCCAAATGTTGTTTGAATACTCAGTGCCACTTCAAGCGGTTGACCTTATGGTCATAAAAGAAGCGACGGTGACCCTTCAACTTGGGCCCAATACGTGGGACTTTTTAGAACCGCTTGTCACAACGTCCTGAATGATCCAAGCGGCACACGTCGCGCCAGCGGCGAGCCGCTGTCACGCCGTCTGCTTCGTCCCTCCGCTTCGCTCTGTCCGGTGGAGTCCTGCTCCGCTGGGGGCGGCGTGTGGCCGAAGTATTGGCCGCGAACGCGGCGCTTCTGCAAGACCCGCGCCGGCACGTCACGCGTCCACTCCGCTGCGCTTCGTTCCCGCGAGTCGTGCCCGCCCTATTCAGACCCGGCGGGGACCCCGCTGCGCCCGGCTGATAGGGCGCTGCCGCATGCGTCGCAGCGCGGCAACGCTTACGACCCGACCGACACGGCTCTGGGTTCATCGGTGGGGTGCTGTGCGGGGCGGACAAGCTGGCGAGAGTGGCGCATCTGGCGCATGATCCAGCCCTGCCTGAGGTGCTGGGCATCGAGGCGGTGCCCAGTCAGTCAACCTTATCGCATTTTTTGCCGCGTGTGGCTGCGGAGCAAACGAGGGGGGCGGAGCCCACGCTAAAGCGTCGCGGCGGCGCTGGCGCAGGCACATCACGATCTGCGGACGAGCGGCCCCAAGCGATGCTGCTCCCGACGACGGTTGGCAAGGGCAAGGGCGCGCCGCTCAAGTCGCTCGGCGCGCTGGGGGACTTGTTGCGCAAGCAGGCGCGCTCAGTGCGCGACGTGGACCTTCTCGGCCTTGGGCTGGCCGATCTGGGCGAGGAGCTCGCCGAACCAGGGCGTGGCGATGTCGAAGGGCTTGCCGCCCTTGATGCGCGGGAACTCGATCGCGCGGAGCATGCCGCCGCGGTCTTCGTCGTGCCCGATCACGCCGCTCTCGCGGCGGAGGGCGCACTCCACGGCGAGGTCGGTGCAGCTCTTGATGAGCCGGAGGTCGTCGGGGTTGGCCGCGGCGGCGCGGGCGAAGTAGCCGCTCTTCTGAACGAGGGTTTTTTCCGCGCCGAGCATCTTGGCGAACTGCTCGCCGAACCATTTGCCGGGGTTGACGGCGTCGAGCTTGATGTGGCCAAAGGCATCGCGCGGCACTTCCTGGCCCTTGGCCTGCATCTCGGCGACGATGGCCTCCACGCCGGCGCCTTCGCTGATGAAGATGTTGACGTTATCGACACGGTCCATGACGGCGCGCAGGCGGGCGGCCTCGGCGGCGAGGTCGATCTTCATCTCGGGGATGAAGACGGCGTGGACCTCGAGGTTGTCGCGCGAGAGGCCGAGACCGGGGACAAACTCCTCGCGGTCGAGGAGCTTGCGGTAGTCCGCGGCGGTGGCGGCAGTGAGCCAGCCGCAGTTGCGGCCCATGACCTCATGGACGATGAGCATGCGCGGGTTGGCGTTGTGCTCGGCGACGACGTTGCGGAAGTAGCGCGCGCCCTGCTCGGCGGCGGTCCAGGCGCCGAGCGACTGGCGGATGGGGAAGACGTCGTTGTCGATCGTCTTGGGGAGGCCGATGACGGTGAGGCCGTAGTTGTTTTTGGCGAGGAAGGCGGCGAGGTCGGCCGCGGCGGTGTTGGTGTCGTCTCCGCCGATGGTGTGAAGGATATCGACGCCGTCCTTCACGAGCTGGTCGGCGGCGACTTTTTGCGGGTCCTGGCCCTCCTTCACGAGGCCGCGTTTCACGCAGTCCTTGACGTTGGTCAGCTTGACGCGGCTGTTGCCGATGGGGGAGCCGCCGTGGAGGTGGAGGATGGGGGCGGCGGCGCGCTCGGCGGGGCCGATCTTGTAGGAGTCGCCGAGGAGGAGTCCCTTGTAGCCGCCGTGGTAGGCGATGATCTCGATCTCGGGCGCGATCTCGGTGTAGCGCTCGATCAGGCCGGCGACGGCGGAGCTGAGGCAGGGCGCGAGGCCACCGGCGGTGAGGAGGGCGACTTTGCGCGGACGATTCGGGCTGGAGGGTGTGCTCATAAGATGACGAATGACCAAGGACGAATGACGAGTGACTGTCGGAATGACCAATGACCAATGTCCAATGACCAATGAGCGGAGGCGGGGGAAGGGGAAAGCGGGCGCGCGGAGAGGTGGACAAGACCCGCGCAGGCGCGGGAAT
>JAUWBD010000203.1 GCA_030605125.1 Verrucomicrobiota bacterium
CAAGGGCCTCGGCATCCAGCGCTACAAAGGTCTGGGTGAAATGAACCCGAAGCAGCTCTTCGAGACCACGATGGATCCGGACAAGCGCCGCCTGCTCAAGGTGGACATCGCCGACGCCGCCAAGGCCGACGCCTTGTTCACGTTGCTCATGGGCGACGAGGTCCCCCCCCGCCGCCAATTCATCGAAGACAACGCCCTCAACGTCCAATTCCTCGACGC
This sequence comes from Verrucomicrobiota bacterium, assembly GCA_030605125.1. GTDB lineage: Bacteria > Verrucomicrobiota > Verrucomicrobiia > Opitutales > Opitutaceae > IMCC26134_A. The sequence goes on from JAUWBD010000203.1 coordinate 220, forward strand.
CTGAGCGTTTGGCCGGCGCGCCAGATGTGTTAACTTTAGGCATGAAAGCCCCCGCCAAATCCAAACGCTCCCCCGCGCCCTCGTCGTTCTCGCCTGCGGCCCAATCCTTCATCGCAGCCGCCGTCGCCGACGGCCTTGCCATCCAGGACCGCTTCAAGGCCGAGCCCGTTTACGCCCGCACCGGCGTCGGCTACATGGCCCCGTCCGGCGTGTCCGAGATCGCCGCCGCCAAGCGTGCCGCCAAAGCCGCCTCCACCAAACGATGAAGGAAGCTTGGCTCAGAAACATCGATTGGAACGTGGTCGTCGCGATCAACCAGCAGCTTTGCGCCGCCAAACACGCCCAGCACGGTCCCACCTCCGACGGCCACGCCATCACCAAACAGCTCTGGGAAGAAACCCACACCCAAGCGCTCGCACTCGCCGACCTCGTCGAGCTCTGCCGTCGCTGCCACCGCCAAGCCCCGTTTCTCAACTACAACGGAAACACCTTTGTCGCCATTGCCCGCCAGATCATCAGCCAGCTTCCCCTCGGCACCCAAGCCGTCGCCCTTCGCTCCCTCGCCGGCCACATCATCGCCGGCACCGCTTCTCCTGAAGAGCTAAGCGCTTTCCAAGCAGCTTGCGCCAAGCTTCGCCCACCCTCCGCCTAACTCTCCCGCTCCCGCTTCCACTCCACCCGCCTAAGCGCCCCGAGCTCCCCGTCTCCGGCATTCGTCATTAGGCATTCGTCATTCGTCATTTTCCACCGTGTCCTTCGCCGCCAACGAAAAACTCACCACCGCCAACATCACCGACATCATGCAGTCGGCCTACATCGAGTATTCGATGTCGGTGATCGTCGCCCGCGCCCTGCCCGACGCGCGTGACGGCCTCAAGCCCGTCCAGCGCCGCATCCTCTACGCGATGCTCCGCGAAGGCCTCCTCCACAACCGCGCCTTCGACAAGTGCGCCGGCGTCGTCGGCGAAGTCCTCAAAAACTACCACCCCCACGGCGACTCCTCCGTTTACGACACCCTCGTCCGCCTCGCCCAAAACTGGGTCATGCGCTACACGCTCATCGACCCCCAGGGCAACTTCGGCTCCGTGGACGGCGACCCGCCGGCCGCCTACCGCTACACCGAGTGCCGCCTCCGCGACATCTCCGAGGAGCTCCTCGCCGACATCGAGGAGGACACCGTGGACTTCGCCCCCAACTACAAGGAGTCCACCACCGAGCCCACCGTATTGCCCTCGGCACTACCGAACCTGCTGATGAACGGCTCCACCGGCATCGCGGTCGGCATGGCGACCAACATCCCGCCGCACAACCTCCACGAGCTCATCGCCGCCATCGTCAAGGTCCTCGACGAGCCCGTCACCACCACCCTCGACGACCTCTGCGCCCTCATCCAGGGCCCCGACTTCCCCACCGGCGGCACCATCGCCGGCCGCGAAGGCATCCTCTCCTACCTCAAGACCGGCAAGGGCATCGTCCGCATCCGCGGCAAGGCCCACACCGAGGAGATGAGCGGCGGCGGCGAGCAGATCGTCATCACCGAGATCCCCTACAACGTAAACCGCGCCAACCTCGTCATCCGCATCGCCGAGCTCGTTCGCGAAAAGGAGATCGAGGGCATCCGCGACGTCCGCGACGAATCCGATGAGCAGACCCGCGTCGTCATCGAGCTCAAACGCGGCGAACAAGCCTCGCCCATCCTCAACCAGCTCTACCAAAAGACCGCCCTCGAGTCCTCCTTCGGCGTCACGCTCCTCGCCCTCGACAAGCGCCGCCCGAAGCAGATGAACGTCCGCGAGCTGATCGATTGCTACATCGACCACCGCCGCGACGTCGTCACCCGCCGCACCAAGTTCCGCCTCAAGCAGGCCGAGGACCGCGCCCACATCCTCGAGGGCTACATCATCGCCCTCGATAACCTCGACGACTTCGTCAAAATCATCCGCGCCTCGCAAAACCGCGAGGAGGCCAAGCAGCGCCTGCTCGCCAAGTATCCCCTCTCCGAGCGCCAGACCGACGCCATCCTCGAGCTCCGCCTCTACCAGCTCACCGGCCTGGAGCGCGGCAAGATCGAGGCCGAATACCTCGAGCTCCAAAACCTCATCGCGAGCCTCAAGGAGATCCTCGAAAACGACTGGCGCCTGCGCGAGGTCATCAAGACCGAGCTCCTCGCCCTGAAGGAAAAATACGGCGACCAGCGCAAGACCCAGATCGTCGGCGCGCTCGGCGACTTCCGCATGGAGGACGTCATCCCCAACGAAGGCTGCGTCATCACCATCTCCCACCTCGGCTTCATCAAGCGCACCCCCGTCGCCGACTACCGCTCCCAGCGCCGCGGCGGCAAGGGCGTCATCGGCGCCGAGACCTACGACGACGACTTCGTCGAGCACCTCTTCACCGCCTCGACCCACGACTACATCCTCTTCGTCACCAGCCACGGCCAGTGCTTCGCGAAGAAGGTTTACGACATCCCCGAGGGCGTGCGCACCGCCAAGGGCAAGTCGGTCAAATCCTTCCTCGCCCTCGACGAAGGCGAGAAGATCGCAGCCATGCTCTGCTTCCACGAGTTCGACGACGCGCACTACCTCGTCATGGCGACCAAGGCCGGCACGATCAAAAAGACCGCGCTCGCCAGCTACACCAACGCCACCCGCGAGAGCGGCCTCATCGGCATCAACCTCGCCGAGGGAGACACCGTCATCGGCTGCATCCTCACCACCGGCGAAAACGAGATCATGCTCGTCTCGCACCAGGGCCTCGCCGTCCGCTTCCGCGAGAAGGACCACGAGACCGGCGAGATTCTCTTCCGCGACACCGGCCGCGCCACGGGCGGCGTCACCGGCATGCGCTTCAAGCTCGATAGCGACTACCTCGAGGTCATCGAACTCGTGGATCACGAATCGAAGTTCCTCGTCGCGAGCGAGGCCGGTCTCGGCGTGCGCACGCGCTTCGAGGACTACCGCCTCACCGCGCGCGGCGCGAGCGGCGTGTGGGCGATCGACCTCCCCGAGGACGGCTCGATCAAGCTCGCCGGCGCGCTCAGCGTGAAGGACTCGGACGAGATCATGCTCCTCACCGCGAAGGGCCAGAGCGTGCGCACGCGAGTGGCCGACATCCGCGAGGTCAACCGCGGCGGCAAGGGCGTGAAGCTCCTTACCCTCGCCGAGGGCGACAAGCTCCTCAGCATCGCGAAGGTCGTCGAGACCGAGGAGCAGCAAGCCGCCGCCGCCGAGGCGGCCCCGCCCGTCGCCTGATCCGGGTCGTCGATCGTCGGCGACCGCGCCCGCGTCTCGCCTCCGTCCACCCGGCGGCGACCGCGGCACGACCGCCGCGCTTCGCGCCAAGGCCTCCTCGCGCACTCCTCGCCTACGCGAACGCCTTCGCCACCGCCGCTTCGCCCGAGCACACGCGCAGCGGTTTTTCCAGCCCCGCCACCGCGAGCACCACCGCCACCTCGTCGGTGGGGTTGGCCACGACCAGGCGCCCGCCACGCTTCTCCAGCGTGCGCGCCACGAGCATGAGCAGGCGCAGCCCCACCGACGCGAGGTAGGGCACGCCCGCCAGATCGATCACCAACCGCCCGCCCGGCGCCGCCTCGGCCGTGCGGGCCATCGCGCCCTCGATCGCCGCCACGCCCGCCGCGTCGAGCCGCCCGCTCACGTGCGCCGTCGCGTGCCCCGCGCCCGCCACCGTCTCCACCCGCACCGTCGCCCGCGTGTTCGTGTCGTTGTTCATGCCCGGACCTCACCGCCGCCCTTCCTCGCACGCAAGCCCGCTCGCACCCCCAGCCCGGCCCCGATCACCGCGCCCGCCACGTGCGCCCACAGCGCCGGCCGCACCTCGCCCGCCTCGGCACCGAAACGGGCCAACATCGCGCCCCCGCCCATCCACTCCACACCGACCTTTCCCGCCAGCAGCGCAAACACCGCCACGCCCGCCACGCGCGGCGTCGCCTCCCCGCTTCGCCAAAGCGAACACGCCGCCCACGCCACCGGGATGCACGCCAGTCCCGACAGCCCGCCGTAGCGCGCCATCGCTCCGTCGCCCGCCAAGGCCGCCAGCGTCACCACCGGAGCCCCCGCCGCCACCGCCCACCACCAGCCCCGCCGATCCTCGCGCTCCATCCAGGCGCCCGCCATCACCCACACCAAGCCGCTCCAGCCCAGATGCGCGGCGGAAAAATGCACCAGGTGCCCCGTCCAAAGCCGCCACCACTCGCCGCCCGCCAGCGCCGAGCGCTCGCCCACCAGCGCGGCCCCGACTCCCGCCCGAAACGAGCACGCCACGGCGACGGCGACCGCCACCGTGCCCCAGGGCCACGCACCGCGCGCCACGCTCATCCGCGCCTCCGCCCCGCCCACCCGAGCAAACCGACCAACACCAGCGCCGCCGCGCCCTCGAAAGCCCCCGCGCCCGAGTAACCCGGACGGTGCGTCACCCGCACCCCGCCTTCGGGCCGCTCCTTGATCCGCTCGCGAAACACCGCCAGCTCCGCCTCCAGGTTCTTCGTCAGGTCCTCCGTCGCCAGGCGCAGCCCCTCCTCGCGATCCTTCCGCAGGGCCGCCTCCAAGCCCACCGGCGCCGCGTGCGCCTTCACCCGGCTCGTGCCGGGTGCGCGAAACAACAGGCGCCGGCTCGCGATGTCATACACCGTCGCATCCATCAACGTCTGCGTGTCGTTCTTCTCCCCCTGCACCACATAGGCGCCGACGATCGTCCAATACGCCAACGACAGGAAATTCTCGTCGGTGAACTGCACCTGATCGTAGGCCACCAACGCGATCACATCCACGCCGAACATCGAGCGCACCTGGTCCAGGTTCTCGAAGCCGCCGCCCGCCCGCAGATACGCCCCGGGGATGATCTGGATGTCCGCCACGTAGGGCAGCGCGCGAAACTTCGCCGCCACCACCTCCAGCAGCCGGGTTTGCTGCGCCGCGCTGAAATCGCCCTGCCCCGCATACGAGTAGCCTGCGCGCCGATCGCAGCCCGGCGGCACGAAGGCCACCCCGACCCGCAGCGGCAAAGCCAGCTCCGCCACCGCCAGCTCCACCACGTGCGTCGCTTTGTCGGGATACAAAAACTGCATCACGCTCGTCCCCTGCGTGGAAGTCCGGCCGCCCCAGGTCGCGCAGCCGCCAAGAAGGAGCACCGCCAAAACGGCCCCCGCATATCCGATCACCTTTCGTCGCTGTTTTGTTCTCATAATTTCCGTTGATGTATAAACAGATTAGAACGCACCATACCAGTCCGTTTTTTCTGTGCGTCCCGCCCCGCCGCCGCCCCACCAAAAGCTGGACGCGGAGCCGGCACGATCCATGACGAGGCCCATGAGCACGCCCGCCTGCCCCGCCTGCACCCTCGATGAAGTTCTCCCCCACCCCGACCACTGGGAATGCGCGACCTGCGGGCACGAGTGGCCGAGGGAAGCCGCGGCGGAAGCGGCGCGGGTGGTGAAAGACGCGGCGGGCAACGTGTTGGCCGACGGCGACACCATTGTCCTGATCAAAGACCTCAAGCTGCGCGGCGGCTCGCAGGTGCTGAAAGGCGGCACCAAGGCCAAAAACATCCGCCTCGTGGACGGCGACCACGAGATCGACTGCAAAATCGACGGCGTCGCGATGGCGCTGAAGGCGTGCTTCGTCAAAAAGGCCTGAGCGCAAGGCCGCCGCCCTGCCCGGCCGCCGGATGAGCGGTCGGTGCCGCCACGCGCCGGCCACAGCGCCGCGCGGTGCCTCGCGCGCGCACCGCATCCGCCCTTCCCCCGCGCGCCGCTTCCTGTCATCCCTTCGCCCTTCCCGCCCGATGCCCGACGCCGCCCCGAGTCCCCGCGCCCCCCTCGCCCACCTGCGGCACGATCTGCGCACACCGATCAACCAGATCCTCGGCTACAGCGAACTCCTCCTCGAAGAGACGCAGGAGGCCGCGCTCCGCTCCACGCCGCTCGCGCCCGAGGAACTCGCGGCCGACCTCCAAAAAATCCGTCAGGCCGCGAAGACGCTCCTCAACCTCATCAACGAAAACCTCACCGACGAGCGTCTTACCCTCTCCGGCGAGATCGTCCGCCGCGGCGCCGCCACCGCCGCCCCCTTCCCTTTCGCCTCCGCCCCCGGGAACGCCGAGCCCCAGCCCGGCCCAATTCCCGCTCAGCCCATTGGTCATTGGTCATTGGACATTGGTCATTCCGCCGCAGGCGGCGACACCCCGGCTTCCGTGGCCGCCCTGCTCGCCGACTCCGCCTCCGAGGAGATCGCCGGCCGCGCGGCCGCCATCACCGGGCACATCCTCGTCGTGGACGACCAGCCGGCCAATCGCGAGCTGCTCGCCCGCCAGCTTTCGCGCCAAGGGCATACCACCGCGACCGCGGAACACGGAGCCGACGCCCTCGCCCGCCTGCGCGCCGAGCCCTTCGACCTCGTGCTCCTCGACCAGATGATGCCGGTGCTCGACGGCTTCTCCACGCTCGTCGCCTTGAAGCGAGACCCCGAGCTGCGCGACATCCCCGTCATCATGATCTCCGCGCTCGACGAGCTCGCCGCCGTCGTCCGCTGCATCGAGCACGGCGCGGAGGATTTTCTCCCGAAGCCCTTCAACCCCACCCTGCTCCGCGCCCGCATCGGCGCCGGCCTTCAGAAAAAACGCTTCCGCGACCGCGAGCGCGCCTACCTCTCCGAGATCGAGGCCGAGCGCGCCAAGTCTGACGCCCTCCTCCTCAACGTCCTCCCCGCCGCCATCGGCGAGCGCCTCAAGCGCGGCGAGGAACACATCGTGGACCACATCCCCGCCGCCACCGTGCTCTTCGCCGACATCGTCGGCTTCACCCGCACCGCCGCCCAGCTCTCCGCCGCCGATCTCGTCGCGCGCCTCAACGATCTCTTCACCGACTTCGACCTCGCCGCCTCCGCCCTCGGCCTCGAAAAAATCAAGACCATCGGCGACGCCTACATGGTCGCCGGCGGCGTGCCCCTGCCCGATCCCGACCACGCCGCGCGTTGCGCGCGCCTCGCGCTGCGCCTCCTCGACCTCGTCGCCGGCTTCAACCGCCGCCACGGGCTCGACTGGCAAATCCGCGTCGGCCTGCACAGCGGCCCGCTCGTGGCCGGCGTGATCGGCACGCAAAAATTCGCCTACGACCTCTGGGGCGACACCGTCAACATCGCCAGCCGCCTCGAGTCCCACGGCGCGCCCGGCGAGATCCGCGTCTCCGCCGCCACCCGCGACCTGTTGTCCGAGACCGACTTCGCCTTCGCCGCCTGTGGCGAGCTCGAGCTGAAGAACCGCGGCGCCCTCGCCGTGCACCGCCTGCTCGGCCCCGCTCGCTGAGCCGCAGGGGTGGCATCGCCCTCACCCGTCGGCCGCCGACCAGCGCGCCTCCGACACCCCATCACAAGTTCTTCTAAGGCACAAAAAAACACGCTTTCCCCGCCAGAAAAAGCCTGACCTCCGGCACGGGTTGCTTACTTTGAACAAAGCACGGCCCACCCCGCTCCAACCCCACGTGCCATGAAAACGCCCCGTTCCCTCTCGGCGGTCGCGGAACAGCTTTCCGACGCGATCGTCCTCACCGACATCCATGGTCGGGTTACTTGGCAAAACCCCGCCTTCACCCACCTCTGCGGCTACACTTTGGACGAGATGCGAGGCCGCAAACCCGGCTCGCTCCTCCAAGGCCCCGACACCGATCCGGAGAGCGTCGCCCTCCTGCGCCACGCCATCCGCGAGCGCCTCCCCATCACGGTCGAGCTCGTGAACTATCGCAAAAACGGCGAGCCCTACACCGTCTCCATCGCGCTCAGCCCCTTGCGCAACCGCGCCGGCCGCCTCACCGGCTTCATGGCTGTCGAGCGCGAGACTTCGCAATTCCAGCGCGAACTCCGCCGCCTCGAAAACGAGGTCACGCAGCTCTACGGCATCCTCTGCCACGTCGGCTCCGCCGCATAGGAGTTGG
>JAUWBD010000076.1 GCA_030605125.1 Verrucomicrobiota bacterium
CTCAACGCCGCCAGCTTCGCGCTCACCAACCTCACCGGCGAGACCCCGCTGCACACCGCCGCGCTCAACGGCCACCTCGCCCAGATCCCGCTCGCCCTCCTCACCCGCGAGGCGCTCCTCGCCCGCACCACGGCCGGCGACACCGTCCTCCACGCCGCCGCCCTCGCCGGCCACCTTGACCACATCCCCCCGGAGCACCTCGTGCACGACACCCTCGTCGCGGCCAGCAAGAGCGGCTACACCGTGATCCACGCCGCCGCCGAGACCGGCCAGCTCTCCGCCATCCCCCGCCCCGCCTTCACCAGCGACCTCCTCCGCGCCCGCAACAACCACGGCGACACCCCCCTCCACGCCGCCGCCGCCGAGGGCCATCTGGACCAGATCCCGGTCGCGATCCTCTCCCCCGACCTCCTCGCCTTGCGCAACTACGATGGCGTCACGCCGCTCGATGTCGCCCGCCATCGCGGGCACCTGGCGCAGTTGCCCGAGCATCTCCGCCCCGCCGCCCCCGGCCTCCTCGACCGCCTAGGCAGCGCCCTCGGCGTAAAGAAAAAATAGCCCCCCGCTCGGCGCCTGCCCCGCCATCGACCTTCGGTTTCACCGGCCATTGGTCATTCGTCATTGGTCATTGGTCATTCGTCATTGGTCATTCAAAGCGGGCGACTCCTCGGAGCCCCGCAATTCCTGCCCAAAGCCCCGCGCCGCCCGCTTTGTGCTTTCCTCGTGAGGAGCGCGCCCTTTCGCTCGCGCCTTTCGCGTCCTCGCGGACGCCTCATCGCCAACCGTTTCCTCACCACATGAGCAACACCACCATCACCAGCATCACCGCGCGCGAGATCATCGACTCCCGCGGCAATCCCACCGTCGAGGTGGACGTCCGCCTCGCCGACGGCACCCTCGGCCGCGCCGCCGTGCCCTCCGGCGCCTCCACCGGCGAACACGAGGCCGTCGAGCTGCGCGACTCCAACGCCTCCGCCAAGTCCCTCCCCAAAGGCGTCAACGGCAAGACCCGCTACCTCGGCAAGGGCACCCTCGCCGCCGTCGGCAACGTCAAGGGCGTGATCGCCCCGGTCCTCGTCGGCATGGACGCCTGCGACCAGGTCGGCATCGACCACCTGATGCTCAAGCTCGACGGCACCTCCACCAAGGCGAAGCTCGGCGCCAACGCCATCCTCGGCGTCTCCCTCGCCACCGCCCACGCCGCCGCCAACAGCCTCGGCCAGCCCCTCTACAAATACATCGGCGGCCCCAACGCCAAGGTGCTCCCCGTGCCCATGATGAACATCATGAACGGCGGCGCCCACTCCGACGCTCCCATCGACTTCCAGGAGTTCATGATCCGCCCCGTGAACTTCGACACCTTCTCCCAGGCCCTCCAGGCCGGCTGCGAGGTCTTCCACAACCTCAAGAAGGTGCTCAAGGCCAAGGGCCTCGCCACCGCCGTCGGCGACGAGGGCGGCTTCGCCCCCAACCTCCCCTCCACCACCGACGCCCTCGACGCCATCGCCGCCGCCGTGAAGGCCGCCGGCTACAAGCTCGGCAAGGACATCATGCTGGCCCTCGACGTCGCCTCCTCCGAGTTCTACGACAAGAAGACCGGCAAATACGTCTTCAAGAAGTCCGACGGCCGCCAGTTCACCGGCGACGAGTTCGTGGCCTACTACAAGGACCTCTGCGCCAAGTATCCCATCGACTCCATCGAGGACGGCTGCGCCGAGGGCGACTGGACCACCTGGAAGAAGCTCACCGACGCCCTCGGCGACAAGGTGCAGCTCGTCGGCGACGACCTCTTCGTCACCAACACCGAGTTCCTCAAGAAGGGCATCGCCACCGGCACCGCCAACTCGATCCTCGTCAAGGTCAACCAGATCGGCTCCCTCACCGAGACCCTCGACGCCGTCGAGCTGGCCCACAAGAACAACGACACCGCCGTACTCTCCCACCGCTCCGTCGAGACCGAGTTCGTCACCATCGCCGACATCGCCGTCGCGACGAACTGCGGCCAGATCAAGACCGGCTCCGCCTCCCGCACCGACCGCGTGGCGAAATACAACCAGCTCCTCCGCATCGAGGAAGAGCTCGGCTCCACCGCCATCTACGCCGGCCGCCTGTAAGGCTCCCGCCACTACAAGGCTCCGCGCCTTTTCCCGAGGCCCGTCCCGCTCCGCGCGGGACGGGCTTTTTCGTGGATATCCGCCTCCGCGCGCCGCCCTAGCCCAGCTCGAACGTCGTCACGCCGAAGATGCCCGCCCACGGCAGCGCCGGCGCCGTGCCGTGATACATCCGCGCGCAGCCGAAGACCTCCGCCAGCCCGTGCCGCGCCGCCAAGGCCAGCGCCGCGGGGTTGTTCTCCGGCACGTCGAGAAACTGGGGCTCGCCCGCCGCCTCCGCCGCCAACGCGCCAAAAAGCGACTCCGCGATCTCCGGCGTATCCGCGAAAAGCGGCCCGATCTTGAACCCCTCGCGACAGCGCCGCACCACGCCCATGCCGCGCAGCCGCCCGCCGTCCCACGCGCCCAATCCGCGCCCATCCGCCGGCGCGATCCAGCCCCGCAAAAACGCCTCGCGCCCGAACCCGAAGTGACGCCGGTCGTAGTCGGCGACCGCCTCGAACGGCAGCGTCGCCAGCTCGCGCAACGAGCCCCCCTCCGCTCCCGCCACCGCCCGCCGCCCGCGGCCCGCCATGCGCAGATTGCGATGCGAAAACACAAACCCGCCCCGCGCATAAAAAGGCTGCATCGCGAACACGCCGTCCATGCCGATGGCCGCGCCCGGCCGCAGCCGCGCCCGCAGCTTGTCGCGCCGCCACAGCCAAAACTCCCGCCCGATCCCGCACCCGCGCAGATCGGGTCGCACGATGAAAAAGCCCATGAAGCCAAACTCGCCGCCATACGAGACGATCGAGCCCGTGGCGATGAGCTCGCCGTCACGCTCCGCGCCCACAAAGCCCTCCGGATCGGCCGCCCAAAAAATGTCGGCGTCGCCCAGCCCCGGATTCCAGCCCTCGCGCGCCGCCCAGGCCACCGCCATGTCGAGCTCGGTCCGCGAAATGTGACGATAACGAATCATGCCCGAGGTTCTCGCCGATTCGGACGCCGTGAACAAGCGCGTTGCCAGCCGCGGGCATGGGCTTAAAAAACGCGCTTCCCCATGAAGCCGCCGCTTTTGCTTTTCCTCCTGTCGGCCGTCGTCGCTTGGGCGCAAAACGACCCCTACTCCACTCCGCTTTCCCGCGAGACGCCCGCCGGCTTTCGCACCTGGACGAGCACCGTCGGCACCACGGTCGAGGCGAAATTCCTCTCCGCCTCCGAGCACCGGGTGCGGCTCCAAAAACTCGACGGCGAGGTGATCGAGGTGCCCATCTCCGCGCTCTCCCCGGCCGACCAGACCTTTCTTGGCCGCGGCGCGGGCGCGAAACCGGAACCCAAGACCGCGGCTCCCGCGCCGGCCACGCCCGCCGCCGCCCCGCCGCTGCCGGCGGATTTTCCCGCCGACGAGACGATCCAAGTCATCCCGCTCCTGAAGCGAAAGCACACGCAGCCGATGACCTACGCGTTCACCGATGCGGTCAGCGGCCGCCAGGTCACGTCGAACCAGCTGCGCGGCAAATACGTTTACGTGCACACCATGGCGTTCTTCCACCTGAACACCCGCCAGCTCCAGGACCTGAAGCTCCTGCACGAAAAATACGCCGCCCGCGGTTTCGAGATCATCTCGATTCATCCGCACACCTACCGCGGCCGCACCGACGACCCGCGTTTCTCCACCAGCGGCGTGCGCGCCACGATGAAGAAAGCGATCGAGGACTACGCGATCACCTGGCTGATCTCCTTCCCCCCGACGGAGGGCAAAAATCCGCTGCTGGAGACGGTCTCCGACCAGACCTACATCAACTACCTGCTCGATCCGGAAGGCAGGCTGATCCACACGAACATCGTCTCCGGCGGCACGACGAGCGCCGGCAGCGCGCAGCGCACCGACTTCCTCTCCCTCGCCCGCGCCTTGAAGCTGATCTTCGGGGACTGATTCCCCGGTCCCGCGCTTCCGGGCTCCGGGCCCGCCGCGGCGGGCCCGGCCATGACCTCAGTTCCGCGCGCCACGCGCTCCCGCGGCTTTCAGCTCCGGCTCCAAGGCCTCCGCCCAGGCCGCCGCGAGCTTGGCGTTGCCGGGAGCGGCGAGATGCAGGTTGTCCGAGGCCCAATCGCCTTTTTCTAGACCGACCGTGGTCGCCAGATCCACGAAGCGCGCGAAGGGCCGCGTCTCGGCCAGCGCCGGCAGACGCTCGTTGTGGCGCCGCGCGAAATGTTTGTCCCAGCCCACGGGCAACACCGACGAGTAGAGCACGCGGGTCTTCGGGCTCAGGCGGTGGATCTTGTCCAGCACCCCGCCGAGCCGACCCGCGCCGTCGCGGTTCACGTCGTAGTCGGGATCGAGGTCCTTCTTGATGTTGAAGTAGTCGTTCACGCCGACGAGCAGCAGCAGCAGGTCGGGCTGGTTCTTCGCAAGGATCTGGTCGAGCTGGGCGTGGATGCTGCCCTTGCCGCCGGTCCAGTCGTCGGCCTTCGAGGGGCCGGGGCCGATGGTGAAGCCGCCGTAGCCCTCGTGCGGCGTGGAGCCTTTTTTCCCGCCGACAAACTCCACCTCGTGGCCCGCCTCGCGTAGCTTCGCGAGCAGAGGCCCGCGGTAGCCGGGGTCGTTTTCGGTGAGCGAATCGCCAACGAGCATGATCTTCACGGGAGTGGCGGAGGAGAGGAGGCAGACGCCGGCGAACAACGCGCAGCAGCCCATTAAACGGAGGAGGGTATTCATCGGGGAAAACTGGGGGACGGTTGCGAGCATCGCCGGTTAGCCGGCGCGCTCAAGCAGGGCGACGGCGGCGGAAAACGCGCCCGCGGGGCGCCAGAGGAGGCGCCGGGCGACGAGCGTCTCGGGCTTGAGCGCGGCCAGGCCGCCCCCGCGCGTGATCTCTCCCGGCAGCGGCGAGGCCGAGCCAGCGCCACGGGCGACGACGCTGATCGCGCCGCCCATTTCGCCGAGGATCCGCCAATCGCCCGCCGGCAGCTCCAGGTCCACCTCCGCCGGCACGTCGTCGCCGAAGGCGTGCGCCACCACGAGCAGACGCGAGGAATCGCGCGCGGCGCGATACACCACCTGCCAGCCGGTCGGGTGCCGCCAGGCGGGCACCGGCGGACCATGGCGGCGCGTCACGCCTTCGCGCAGGAGCGGGGCCGCCCGGGCGTAAAGCTCGAGCGCGCCGCGCAACTCCGCCCACTGCGCGGCCGACAGGCCGCAGACGTCGCCGGAGAGGCACATCCGTCCGAGAAAGCCGGCCGCGAGCGCGTAGCGCAGCCTGCCCAGGCTCGCGCCGGGCCGCAGCACCACCCAAACCTGCAACTGCCGCACCGGCACCAGACGGTGCAGACCGGCGGCGATGATCGGCAGCTCGGGCGTCTCGTGCGCGTCGGAGAAGGAGCCCATGTGCGCCTCGCCGAGCAGCGAAGGCTCGAGGCGGTGGCCGCCCGAGGCGCACAGCTCCACGACCAGATCGGGCAGGCGGCGGCGCACCTCGGCGTAGAGCTCCCCGGTGGCGAGCATCACCTGGCGCAGGCCCTCGCCGGGCGATTCGGCGCCGTCCACGCCGAGGCCCAGGGTCTCGTTGTAGTCGAATTTCACATACCCGAAGCCGCCCGCAGCGAGCAGGTCGAGCACGCGCGTCCGCAGGCGCTCGCGCGTCGCGGGGAGGCGCAGGTCGAGGAAACGCCGGTCGGCCACCGTCACGGGCGCCTGGTCGCGGCGCAGGAGCAGCGCCTCGTCGCGGAAAGTCGCGCTGTCGCGCCCGCACGTCTCCCACTCGAACCAGAGGCCGGGCACGAAGCCGCGCGCGCGCAGCTGATCCGCCACGGCCTCGATGCCCTTGGGGAAACGGTCGCGGCCGGGCTCCCAGTCGCCGTGGGCGCTGAACCAGAGACGGCCGAGATCCGCATACCAGCCGGCGTCGATCACGAAGTATTTCACCGCCGTGCCGCGCAGGCGCTCGGCCGCGGCGAGGATGCCCTCCGGGCGCGGATCGCCCCACGAGGTGCAAAATTCATTAAACACCACCGGCAACGCCTCCTCGCCCGCCGGCGGCGTCGGCAAGGCGCGCTCACGCGCGGCGATGAGGCGATCGCAAGCCTCGTCGAGCCCGCCGTCGGCCACGGTGACGAGCGCGCGCGGCGACTCCAGGCGGGCGCCGGGCTCGAGACGCTTCACCCAATGGCCGAACTCGCGGTCGGCGAGGCCGCCGGAGAAGGCGAGGCAGTCGCCCTGCCGATACACCTCCATCTGCCACGAGCCGGGCCACGCGAGCTGCGCCGCCCAGGTGACCTTCGCGGCGATGTCCTCGATCACCGCGCAGGGGAAAAAACCACGGGCCGGCAAGGAGCCGACCTGCCCGAAACGCTCCACGTTGACGCTGTGGCCCTGCCAGCCGCGCTCGAGGTGGAGCGACTCCACCGGAGCGCTCTCCAGACGCCCCTCCGAGCTCCAGCCGCCGCGGAAACGATGCAACCAAAGGCGCCCGGACGCGTCGGCGCGGTGAAAGGGCGTGATGCCGTCGAGCGAGAAGCTGCTCAGCGCCTCGAGGTCCAGCGGGCGATCCCCGGTGTTTTCCACCTCGACCCACACGCGCAGCGCCGGCTCGCCCGGCACCCAGCGCAGGTGGTGCGTCACACGCAGCCCATGCGGCCCCAGGAGGCGGGTGCGGATCTCGCGCGCCGCCTCGCCGCCGGGACCGCCCGCGCCGGGCTCGGTGCTTTGATCCACGAGGCGCAGCGCGAGCGTGGTGCCGCCGTTGCGCAGGGTCCGCCCCTGGGCATAGCCGCCCGGACGCTCGTCGGCCGTGCACTGGAGCTGCACGAGGCTGTCGAGCCTCCTCGCCGGCGCGTCGCACCAAGGCGCGGGCATCTCCAGCACCTCGGGCTCTTCGAGCCGTTGCCGCCGCGGAACGACATCTCCCAGCCGCGAGCGCGGCAGCAGCGAGAGCGCGACCACGCCGCTCACGCGGTCGTGTTCGTAGCGGGCGATGATGTCGCCCAGGGCGTGGTCTGAGAGAAGGACGATGGACACGGGGAGAAGGGGAAACCGCGCGAACTCCAGACGGCGCCTCAGCCACACCCGGCCGAAGCTCGCGAAAGAAGAGTCACGGTATTCATCGTCCACAGCGTCGTTCGCGGGCGCCGCCCCGCCAACGCGCCCCGCCCGCAAGTCGTTGCATCCGGGCCTGGTCGAGTTGACGCGCCTCCTCCCGCGACCCCTAACTGGCGAGATGCCCTTCCCCGCCTCGCTCCTTCGCCTCTGCCTCTCCTTTTGCCTCGCGCCCCTCTGCGCCACCTTCGCGCAGCCCGGCGAGGCGGCCGTCGATCCGGGCGAGCTCGACATCCGCCCCGTGATCCCGCTCGACGCCGCCGCCCGGGCGCGCCTCGCCGCCATCACCGCCCGCGATCCGGAGGCCCGGGCGCTGCTCGAGGAAAAACAGGCCGCGCTCGCCCCGCTGGCGGACGCCCGTCCGCGGCCGCTCGCGGTGATCGTCTATGAAGGCCGCCTCAGCACCGATCCCGAGCGCATCGCCACCGTGCGCCACCTGCACGACCTCGACCACGTCGGCGCCTGGTTCGAGGTGTGGCAGGCCACGGGCGAGCCCGCCCTCGCCGCCCGGCTCCGCGACTACATCGCCGCCTGGTCCGCGAGCTACCGGCCGACCGGCAACGACGTGAACGAATACAAGCTCATGCCGCTGCTCGTGGCCTACGTCGCGCTCCGGTCCGGCTTCGAGCCGGCGGAGCGGGAGCGGATCGACTCCTGGCTGCGCGCGCTCGCCGAGCCGCACCGGGTCGCCGCGCGCGATCACGGCGCCGCGCACGGCAATCGCTACGCCAAACGCCTCGGCATCGTGGCGACCGCCGGCCTCGCCCTCGACGAGAGCGGCTGGCTCGACGAGGCCGTCGCGGCGCTGCGCGTCCTCGTGCAGCGCGCCCTCTTCCCCGACGGCACGAGCCAGGACTTCCGCTCGCGCGACACGCTCACCTACCACACCACGACCCTGCGCCCCTTGCTCGACATCGCGCGGCTCGTCCGCGGCCGCGGCGAGGATCTCTACGCATGGGAGGCGCCCGGCGGCGGCTCGATCAAGCGCTCGACCGATTTCATCCTACCCTACGCCCGCGGCGAGAAAGTGCACGCCGAATGGGTCAACACCACGGTGGAGCTGGATCGCCGCCGCGCCGCGGCGGGCATCCCGCATTACCAGCCGGGGCGCCCCTACGATCCGCGCAAGGCCCTGCCCCTGCTGGAGGAGGCGGAGCTCTTTGACGCCGCCCTCGCCCCTCTCGTGGCCGAACTCGCCGGCAAGCCCGGCGCGCGCTTCCCCACCTGGCGCCTCGTGCTCCACGCCGCCCTGCGCGGCGACTGACCGCGCGGCCCGCGCGGCGCGACCGGGCGCTTCAGCGCCGCGCCGGCGCCGTGGAGCCCGGATGCCACGCCGCATCCACGACGACTCCCCGCGCCACCTCCGGCACGCCCCGCTCGCTTCGCAAGATGAGCGAGTGCAGCAGATCCATCGCCGCCGCCCCCGTGGCCGCTGCGTCGGGCAGCATGCCCGAAAACCGCGGCTCGTCCTCGGGCTGCAACCCCGTAGTCGCGAAAGCGGCGTCCTTCGGGAAACGCACGCCCGCCTTCTCCAGCACCATCGCCGGCCACACCTCCGAGCCCACCACCACGTCCGGCCGCCACTTGCGGAACCACCGCGGGGCGTTCGCGGCGAACTCCTCGTGCGGCAACAGGCAACACGGCACGCGCTCCGCCTCCGGCAGGTGCAGCGCCTGCCAGCCAAGAAAGGCCGCCGACGCCCGATGCTCCGTGCGCGCGTCATGGGCGCGCACCGCGGCGAATCCGGGGCGCCGGTAGCCCGCGCGCTTCAGCCGGTGCAGCAGATCGAGCGTGGCGCGGTAGGGATCGCCCGCCGCGAAGTGCAACCGCGGCAAGCGAAGACTCAGCCCCAGGGCCACCGCCGGCAACTGCCCCACATCCAGCCGCGTGTGGCCGATCGCCGACAAGGTCGGCGCCAGCAAAAGCCCCACGTATCCGCGATGATGCAGGATCTCCTCCGCCCGCCGGAGCGAGCCGGCGCCGGCGCGCGAAAACTCCTCCAAGCCATATCCGAGCTGCTCCGCCCTCTCGCGGGCGCCGCGGAAATACCCGCCATAGACCGGCCAGCCCCGCCAGGGCGTGCCCGGCGGGTAGTTGGTCACGTAGGCGACGGTCGCGCTGCGCCGCGGGGCGCGCACGTTGCGCCGGTAGTTCACCAGCACGCTCATGAATGGATCGCTCTTGTAACCAAGCTTCTCCGCCGCCGCCCGCACCGCCGCCCGCGTCCCGGGCGCCACCTTGGTGCCGGCCCGCAGGGCGCGCGAAGCCGTCATCACGCTCACCCCGCAAAGCTCCGCCACCTCCGCCAAAGTCGCACGTTTTCCGGCCATGGTGTTATTGTTAACACCGGCGGCCGCTTTTTCCCAAGCCCAAACGCCGCTTAAATGCGGTCTCAGATCATGAAAACCTCCACCCTGCTGGGCCTGGCCCTCCCCCTCGTCGCCTCCTCGGCGATCGCACAGACGACCGTCCTCTACCGCGAGACCTTCGGCAACACCACCGGCAACAACCAGCTGTTTTCGTATTCAGGCTGGGCCCTCCATGGCGTGAGCACCGGCGGCACCGTGAACGTCCGCACCGCCGACGGCAACCACGGCGTGGGCCCCGCCGGCGGCAGCCCCACCGGATCCGAGTTCACCAACGTCGGCGCCGGCACCCAAATCAGCACCACCAGCGGCATCGCGTATCTCCAGCTCCAGAACGGCTTCGGCGCGCAGTTCTCCGCCGGCTCCGCCTCGCTCGCCTGGACCAACGAGCACGTCGCCAACAGCGCCACCTTCACCACCGGCCAGATCGGCTCGGTCAGCTTTTTCCTCGGCAACGCCTCCACCGCCACGACCGTGAAGATCGCCCTCCAGGTGGGCGGCGCCTGGTATGTCACCGACGCGAGCTTCACCAGCGACGTCGCGATCCCCTCCGCCAGCGGCTTCGGCGCCTCGGCCACCGAGAAGATCTTCACCTTCACCCGCGACGCCGCCGCCTGGCGCACGCTCAACTTCACGCCCGGCACCAACGCCCTTGGCGACAACGGCACCGGCAACCTCTCCGTCGGCGGCGCCGCGCTCGCCTCGGACCTGCCACTGGGCAACGTGACCGCCTTCGGCCTCTTCATCCCCTCCGGCGCCAGCGCCACGATCCGTTTCGACACCTTTACGATCACCGCGATTCCCGAGCCCTCCGCCTTCGCGGGGCTGGCCGGCCTCGGCGCCCTCGGCTTCGCCGCCTCGCGCCGCCGTCGCGCGTGAATTGTCGCCCGGCGCGCCGACCACCCGCCGGCGCGCTCAGCCGGGATCTTTCAGTTGGACGGGTCGCATCGAGGCGATCTGGCGGCACCTTTCGGTGGGGCCCTCGTCTCGAAATACCCTCCGGGTATTCCTTCGCTCGGTCCGCACCGAAATCTGCTCGCCACCTCGCCCCGCTGCTCCGCCGTCCAACTGAAGGATCCCGGCTCAGGGCTTCGCCTCGTCGCACAAGCGGGCCTCCACGCGCAACCTTGCCCCGCTGCCCGCGGGCGTCGGCACGCGGATCGTCACGCGGCTCAGCCCGGGGCACGGCTCGTCGTAAGCGGCGAGCAAATCGGCGGCCTCTTCCACCACGATCGACCACGCGGCCGGCTCGGCCCCGGTCACTCGCAGCCGCAGAGCCTGCCCGTCTTGGCGCAACACCACGCCATCCGCCGCCCGCTCCACCCGGGCCCGCGTCAACCACTGCCAGCGGGCCACCACGGGCGCGCCCGTCGTCGTCCAGCGATCCTCGATCGTCAGCGCGCCATCCGCCGCCAGAGCCGCGCTCCGCGTCATCGCGGCGAGAACCGGCGCGTGCAACGGAGCCAAATCCACCTCGAAGCGCTCGCCCGCGTCGCTCAGCTCCGCGCCCGCCTCGACGCTGGTCGGCGCGCCTTCGAAGCGCATCACGTTGTGGCTCTCCAGCCCGAGGCGAAACACCCGCCAGCGTTCGCCATCCGTCGAGCCGTCCCAGAGCCGCACCCCCAGCGATTCCAGGGAGTGATAATCCTGCATTCCCGGGTCGATCGCCCAACGCACCCCGCCCGCCTCGTAAACAAAAGCACCCGCGTCGAGATGCGCGTGCGATGAGGACGCGCGTCCGCCCTTGATGCCCAGATACGCCGCCCGCGGATCGCCCCACCCCGTTCGCGCCACGCCCACCGGCGTCTCGCCCCCGCCAAACCAACGGAGCGGCAGAGACCTTGCGCTCCCGACCGCCGACGCCCGCCCCGACGGCCGATGCCACCAAAGAGCCAGCGAGTCGAGGCGCTCATACACCGCGCGCAGCTCCCCCGCCAAATCGCGGGCCCCCGCCTCGAGGCGACGCAACTCCACCGCGGCGATCGCCGGATCCCCGCGCCGCGCCGCGAACCAATGCAGCACCGGCAGCGCCGGCACCGACTCGCGACTGTCGCCGTAGTTGAAGAAACGTCCGGTCGGCGCGATCATGTGCGCCAGATAGTCTGCGCTTTCCAAAAATCCCGGATAGGAGGCCAGCCCGTGGTCGCTCCCCGTCGCGCCCTCCAGCAACGAGACCAGCACGACATGAAAACTCGTGCCGTAGCCCCAATAGGTCGGCCCCTCGACGTAGGCGCCGTCGGGAGCGTAGGCCCGGGCCGGCCCCTCCTGCTCGGCGATGGCCCGCGCCACCGTGCGCGCGGCGAGCTCCGGCTCCCGGTCCGCCACCGCCAGCGCCGCCGCCACCAGGCCCGCGTGGCAGACCTGCGTCCAGTTGCTCGTGCCGCCGAGCCAGCGCAGCATGAAGGGCGTGCCTTCGTAGGAGGGGCGCAGCGCGCGGTCGATCAGCGCCGTCGCCACTCGCTCCGCCTCGGCCTCGGTCAAGGCGTCGCGCAACCACGCGAGGCCGATGGCGGCCCCGAGCGCGTATTCGCCCACGTCGAGAAAGTGGTCCGGATTCCAACAGGGCATCGCCGCCACGGCGAGCAACTCGTCCCGTGCCCGCGCCGCCGCCCGCGCGTCCCGGCCGAGCCGGGCCACCGTGGCGAGATCAAGGATGCGGCCCAGGAAAAGCCGCGCCGAGGTCAGGCGGCGCTGCCCCTCCATCACGTGCTCGGTCGCCGGTGCGGCGAGATGGGCGCGCACCCGAGCCCGCGTGGCCTCGGCCACCCGCGCCAGCACCGGATCGGCCGCGATGCGCGCGGGCAGCTGCGCCCAGGCCCCGTCGTCGGCGATCAAGGCGGCGTGCGCGCGGATTTGGCGGGTATCGGCGGAGGCGACGAGGGACATGGCAGGAAGGAGAGGGGGAGTGGCTTGGTCCATGAACGAAGGGGCGGATCATCCGGCGGAGGGCGATCCGGGCCCGCGGGCGCCTACGAGGCGGCCGGGCGCGGCAGGAGGCGGGTGACGTAGCGCCGCACCACCCCGCCACCCGCATCCGAAAAGCGGATACGCACGGAGGGGCGCGCCTCGTCCATCCGCTCGGACACGCGGCCGGGCAGGGTCGTCAAGGTGAGCGCCGGGTCGCCGGCCACGCACACATTGGCCCGGCCGGCGTCGCGCGTCTCCGCCACCGTGCCGTCGAGCGACACCTGCGTGGAGTCCAGATGCAGCCAGATCTGCACCGTCTGCTCACGGCGGAGCCCCAGGAAGACATCGCTGATGATCAGCGCGCCCGAGGCTGCCTCCAAGGTGATGATGCGGCGATGCGTCGCCGGAGCGAAGTTCTGCTGCTCGCTTCTCGCCGCCTGCCGGCCGGGGCCCGACGAACACGCGACGAGATCGCCCGCGCGCTGAGGCCCGAACTCCCAGGTGCCGACGTAGGCAAAGGGATCGCGGTCGTCGATCGTCACGGTGTTGTGATACGCGGCCGACTTGAACGCATGGCGATCCGCGCCCTCGCGGTAGGTGTAGCGCCCCGGATCGACCACCAGCGCGCGACCAAAGGCGCAGTAGTCGAAGCCCGCCGGATCGATGTGGGCGTGGCCGTTTTTCACCGGCGTGCGACAGGCGAAAAACACGCTGGCCGCCTCGCGGGACCAACCGTTGCGAAACATCACCTGCCCCAGTTGCCGTTGCCAGTGCACCCGGACCGGCTCGGCGGCGAGACCCGCCGTCGCCGCGGGCAACGCCTCCAGCTGTCGCAGCCATTCTCCCGGATCCGGCACGAACCAGAGCGAATCCGCCACCGCGGCGCGCCAGGCCGCGGGGCCCACCAACTCGCGCAACCAAGGCAGCTCGTCGAAACGCTCCAGCGCGCACGCCGCGAGCAAGGCCGCGCCGGCCGGCCCCTCGGCGGTCGCGTCGCTATCGCCCCAAGGCACGTTCACGCCGGTGGGCCGCAGCGAATGCAACGCGTAGGCCAGCGCCCCCTCGAGCCGGGCGCGCCAGGACGCGGCGGGCGCGAGGCCATGCCGGCGCGCCAAAAGGAGCACCCCGGCGACAGTCCGCAAACTGACGGCGTGGTAGTGCGGGCAGCCTTCGATGTGGCCGCCGTCGGGGGTGAACTGCGCCTCGATGCAGCGTCCGATCTCGCGCCACGCATGCTCGCGCCAGGCGGGGGCCTCGGGCAGCTCGGCAAACTCGAGCGCGAGGCGGAGCAGCCCGGCGTTTTCCGAAAGATAGTGGTTGTGGTCCGCGTCGGGCCAGAGGCGCGGCGGGATCGTGGCGAGCACGAGGCCGTGCTCGCGCACCGCGCCGAGGATGCGGCCGCGCGCGGCCGGGCTGAGCAGCGGCTCGTTCGCCAGCGCCTCCCAGACCTCCGGCCAGCTGCGCTCCAGGCGGATGCCGACCTCCAGCGTGCGCCACGGCGTGGGCGCATCGAAGGCGGCGCGGATCGAGCGCGGGTTGTCCTCCCAGTCGGGGCGGGGGCAGGCGTCGATCCAGTCGAGCCACTCCTCGAGCACCTGCGCGGGCAGCCACTCGTCGCCATCGAGCGTGGCGACGCGCAACATCCGCGGCCAGTGGAGGTGGCGATTGAGCTCCCAAATCCACTCCTTGTCGGCCGCCGGGGTGGGATTGTCTTTCCAGCTTGGCGGCGCTCCGGCGAAAAGCGGGCGCCCCTCGCAACCGGGCAACAAAAAGCGCCCGGCCCGCTCCTCCGCCACGCGCGCGCGCATCGCGGCCGCGGCCTCCGGCGCATGCCCGGCCCAAAGGCGCACGCGCGCGGCGTAGGCGGAGTCTTCCGCAAAGGCGGGGGCGGAAGCGGCGTGCGGGGAGCTCATGATACGCGAAGAGCCGCGCGGCAAAACCACGCGGCTCGATGAATCAGGTTGTCGAAACGATCAGGCGCGGCGACGGCGCGAGGCGACGAAGCCCAGGGCGCCGAGACCGGCCAGCGCCGCGAAGGCCGAGGGCTCGGGGATGACGGAGAAGTTGTCGAACTGGACCGTGGTCGGAGAGCCCGCCTGCGAAGGCACCGGGAAACGCGCGCGCACACCGGAGTAGTAGCCGCCGAGCGGGGCGGCGGTCGCCACGTAGCCGGTGATGCTGGCCGAGGTGCCGACCTGGTTTCCGATTTCGTCGAACAGCCCCAGGGTGAGATCGTAAGTGTTGGGCGCGGTGTTGGTGACGTTCAGGCGAAGCGTGAAGAACGTGTTGAGCGTGACGACGCCCGTTGACGCGCCGTTGGTGTCGGCAAGCCCGGTCGTGCCTAGCACGACGTTCGTCCCGTCCACCTCCAGGAGGCGGAGGCGCCCGTTGTTGCCGGCCGTGCTCGAAAGGATCGTCCAGTCGGCGAGAATGTAGCGGGTGGCGTCGGTCGTGCCGGTGAAGCTGGAGTTGAGCGCGAAGGCCGCGATGGCGACCGTCTGGTCGCCGGTAAACGCGGCCGCGTTGGAGCTGCTGTCCAGCGAGGTGATGCGGAAGCTGGTCGAAAGCGTGTAGCTGCTATTGGCACCATTGCTCAGCTGCACGGAGCTGAAGGCGACCGGCGTGCTGCTGGTGGTGCCAACGGCGCCGGTGTGGTTGAGCGTGCCGCCGCTCAACGTGAACAGACCGTTGTTGGTCAGGGTCGTGGACGAGAAGTCGTTCGAATACGGGATGGTAACTTGGGCGAAAGCCGAAGCGCCGACGAAGGTGGCGGCCAGCGCCAATGCGGGCCCGATGAAGCGGGAGGAGGAACAGGGGTTCATACCCTAAATCGTAACAAAACAGCCTCGCCGACGGGTAACCATCCCGCGTAATCTTCTTCCGCTTTTCCGCAATGCCTGGATCCGCCCCCGCGTCCTCGGGCTCTTCGCCCGCCCCGATCTCTCCGCCAAGCGCGACTTTCTCCTCGGCGTCGCCCGCGCCGCCCGCGCGCACGAGGACTGCGAGATCGTCATGCTCGCGCCCGTGGATCGCCTCGCGCCCTTCTCGCTCCCGCCGCAACTCGACGGCGTGATCGCCTGGCCCGACCTCGCCGAGGAGCTGCCCTCGCTGCGGAGCATTCCGGCGCCGCTCGTCTTCATGGGCCACATCGACCCCGGCCCGGGCTTCACCCGCGTGCGGATCGACAACCTCGCCATCGGCCGCCTCGCCGCCGACCACTTCCTTGCACGCGGCTTCCGCCGCTTCGCCGCCTGCATGCTCCGCGCCGACTATCCCTACGGACGCGACCGCCTGGCCGGCTACACCGCGCGGCTCGCGGAGAACGAGGAGAACGATCAGCCGGAGATCTTTCGCCTCAAAGACAACGAGACCACGGGCGGGGAGATCGCGCGCCTCGAAGCCTGGCTCCGCGCGCTGCCCGGGCCCACCGCCGTCTATTGCGACACCGACCGCGCCGGCTCGCTGCTGCTCCGGCTTTGCCAACACCTCGGCGTCAAGGTGCCCGACCAGGTGGCGGTGCTCGCCACCGGCGACGACGACCTGCTCTGCGCGCTCACCCACCCGCCCCTCAGCTCGATCGGCGTGCGCGCGGCCGACGCGGGGCGGCTCGCCTTCGAGCTGATCGAGGCCCGTTGGCGACGCCCGTCCACCCGCCCCGCCGTGCACCCGCTGGGCGACTTCCGCGTCACCGAACGCGCCTCCACCGATCTGCTCGCGGTCGAGGATCGCGCCGCCGCCACCGCGCTCCGCCTCATCCGTGAACGCGCCTGCGCCGGCGTCTCGGTGGACGAGCTCGCGCGCGCCGCCGGCCTCTCGCGCCGCATGCTCGAGATGCGCTTCAAAGCCGCCACCGGCGGCACCATCCACGCCGAGATCACGCGCGTGCGGCTCGCCCGCGCCCAGGCCCTGCTCGCCGACTCCGACCTGCTCGTCGCCGAGATCGCCGAACGCTGCGGCTACGGCGAGCCGCAGCGGCTCTGCGAGGCCTTTGCCCGCGCGGGCTTGACCAGCCCCAACGCCTGGCGCGCCGCCCGCCGCGCCGGCGCCACTCAGGGCTCGCTCACCACGCGAAAAAAGCGGCGGTCGCCCGCCAAAGGCGCGTCGTGAGCCGACTCGGCCTTGCCCTCGATCCGCGCGCCAAAGTTCGTCCAGCTGCGCAAATCCGCGCTGCTCTGCCAACGGTAGCCGCGCAACGGATCGAGCCCCGCCACGCCCAGCCGCGCCTCGCCCTCCGCGAGCGCGAGCTGCATCCGCGGCACCGGAGGCTGACGCAGATCGAACCAGCCGCCCTGCCCCGCCGGTAAACCCACCCCGGCGCCGCCACCGCTCGGCGTCGAAAAACTCGCTCCGGACGTGCCATGCAGCACGGTCGCCCCCGGTCGCGCGACCGGCCACGCGGGCGCGCCCGGCGAGGCGAGCGCGACACGCTCTCCATCCGCGTAGAGCGTGCCCGCGGCGGACGCGCTAAACCAATCCGCCGCGGCCCCCACGGGCGCGAGCCGATCTCCCTCGACCAGCAAATGCGCGAGCAATTCGCCCGCAGCCGAGCTGCGCAGCCACGCCGCTTTTCCGCGAAACACGACGCCGCCCACGGTCACAGCCGAGTCGGTGTCGGTGACCACCCAGCGGTCCACGCGCCCGTCCGGCCAGGTGATGCGCGTGGCCTGCCAACCCGGGCCGCTCTCGCGCACGAAGCCCGGCGTCGCCGCCCCCGGCAGAGCCGGGAACAGGACGAGCCCGAAGCGGCGATAGCCGCCCGTGCCGAGGTTGTAGGCCGGATAGAGGAAACGACCGAGGAAGCTCGCGTTGTCGAAGTGCGCGATCGCTCCGTCGAGCAGGCGAACCTCGTTGGCGGCGTTGGAGAGATGCAGATGGAGCGACACGCCTCCCGTCGAAAAGCGCTGGCAGTCGGCGCGGTAGTGCTCGCCGTCCACCACAGTCTGCAGCGCCGGCGCGTAGGGGTGCCACGCCGCATGCGCGCGCACCGCGCCCGTCGTGCCCTGCACCTCGTCGAGCACGAGCCAATAGCCCGGCAGGCCGTCCCGCGGATGCACGAAGGCGAAATGGCGGAAGTGGCGGCCATTGGGCAGCGCGAGGCCCGAGTCGCCTTTCGCGTAGTCCACGCGGCCGTTCACGCTCGAGGCCACGAGGCCGGCGCCGCGGCGGCGCGCATGGTCGTTGGTCGAGGGGGCGTTGCGCGCGTCGGTGACGGGGTAGTCGATCAACACCGTGTTGGCGGCGATGGCGCGGTCGTTGACGTAGGTCCACGAAAAGCCGAGCGCGCCCGCGCCGTAGCCGGCATAGCCGGCGTTGACGAGGAGCAGTTCGTTATAAGCGGAGAGCGAGAGGGCGTTGGTCTCCTTGTGCGTGTGCCCCTCCTCAAGCGTCGCGTTCCACATCGCGCCGGAGAGGACGCCGCGCGGATCGACGTCGGTCTGGAACCACGCGCCACCGTCGGGAAACACGCGGCTCGGCGCGAAAGCCGCGGGCGTGCTGCGCAGTCGCGAATCGACGAGCACGTAGGAGAGGAGGCCGCCCGCGGGCGTGGGTGAGAGCAGTCGGTTGTTCGCGTAGGCTTGCGCGTCGGGGGAGAAGCGTCCCGCGCGGTAAGCCGCCGTAGGCGAGTTGATCGGATAGCTCGGCGCGCCGTGAATACCCCGATTGGGCGAGGTGTCTCCAAAAACGTGCACATGCCCGTGCGCTCCGAGGGCGTATCCGTAGAGCCATTCGTAGGCGCGGCGAATCCGCGTCTCATGCTGCTCGGCCAGGCCGCCATGCCGCCGAATGACATCAAGCAGCAGATGCTTTTGCTCGCGATCGTAGAAGTTGAGCCGCGCCAAGGCGTAGTTCGGTCCCGCGACATGGACACCATCCACCGTTATTCGGTCGAAGAGCCGCGCCAGAAACGCCTCGCGCTGCACCGCGTAGGTGGACAGATCCCCTTGATAAAGCGCCCAGAGCGCGCGGAGCGACTGCGGGCTCGGCTCCCAGCCATTTACGGAGGGCACCCAGGTGGCGAGGCGCGAGTGGATGTCGTTGAGCTGGGCCGCCGTCAGATGCGGCCGCAACACGTCGAGCGCCAAGATCGACGAGAAGAGCGCGCTGCCCACCGGCGTGTTGCCCTCCCAGTCGTTCTGCGAACGGTTGATCAGGAGGTGGTCCAGCCCGGTCGTGAGCTGCTGATGAAACCGCGTGGCGTGCACCACCGCCTGCCCCTCGGGGTCGATCAGCGCGGCGAGCGAGAGCGCCGACACCACGTCGCGCAGACGCAGCGCCCGCGAGCGGTAGTCCAGCGTGGTGTCGTAGCGCAGCGTCTCCGCGCGCAGCAGCGCGTCGGCCGCAATGGAGGTCCACGGCTCGCGCGCCGCGAGGGCGCGCAGCGCGGGGATCTCGCTCTCGCGAAAGAGCAGAAAGGGGTGGCTCGTGCCCGGCACGCCGTCGGGGAAAAGAGAGGGCGCGATCACGGCGAGCTCCGCGGTGGCCGGCACGCGTAGCGCGACGTTGTCCACCAGGTAGTCGCCGCCCGAGCGCCCGCGCTCGAAACGCAGCACGTCGATCGCGCGGCCGGCGGGCGGGTTTTGCCAAAAGTTCAGATCGGCCACGTCGGCCAACAGGGCATTGTCCGAGAGTCGGCGTGCTTGGAGCCGCAGCCGCGCGTGCCCGAGCGAGCCGGTCAAGGTGATGCGGTAGGTGCGCGCGAGGGCCGGCGCGGCGGGATCGGTGGCCAAGATCGAGCCGACCGGCGCGACCGCCCGCCACGCGCTTCCGTCGAACAGATCGAGCGCGCCATCCGGCCCCACGCGCCAGGTGAGCAGCGGGTCCGAGCCATGGCGAAGGGTGAGATTGGCGCCGCGCTCGGTGCCGCTCGCCGCCTGGGCGAAATCGAAAGCGACCTCGAAGAGCCCGGTGAAGGCCGGCGACACGCTCTGGCTGAGCGAAGCGGTCAACCCGGCGCCGGGCGCGAGCCCCAGCCGCGCCGCCGGCCCCGCCCAAGCCTCGACGCGCGTGGTCGTGAGATCGGACGTCGCCATCCAGCCGCTCGGTCGCCCCGAGGACCAGTTGGCGAAATCGCCGTTGGAGACGCTCTGCGCGCGAAGCAGCGGAGCAGCAAAAGATAGCGTGAGGCCGAGGACGAGTCGGCCCAAGGAAGAGGGCAAAAAGGGGAGGCGCATGCCGATAAAATGAGCCGATACGATTATGCCTTATTCTCGGCCGCGGACGGTAACGTGCTTCCGTTATTCAATACCGCTTATGCGCAGGAGCGGGCACGCCCCCGTGCCCGTGCATCCGGGGCCATCTGCGCCCATCTGCGCTATCTGCGGTTAAACCAAACCCGCCTCGCCGTCGCTACTTCCCGCGCGCCTTCGCCACCGTCCAGTTGGTGTAGCCGCCCCAGCCCTCTCCGGGCAGGTTGTGGAAGGCATCCTTGTAAACGTGGACCTCCTTCGGCGCGGTCACGACCGAGAGCATCGCGTAGAAGGAGGTCGGCGGGCACACGTCGTCGTTGTATCCCCAAGCGAAATACGCGGGCACCCGCAGCCGGCGGGCGAAGTTGACGGTGTCGTAGTAAGCGGTCGTCGCCACCTGCGCCGCGCGGCGCGCCTTGCCCGTGTCGTCCTCCGGCTGCTTGCCCGTGAAGAGCAGCGGCCAGCCGCCCGCGCGCCCACGCAGGTGCCCGGTCACGTCGCACCAAGCCGGGAAGGCGGCCGCCACCGCCGTCACGCGCGGCTCGAGCGCCGCGCCGACGATGGCGAGTTGCCCGCCCTGGCTGCCGCCGCGGGTGACGAGGTTTTTCCCGTCCCACTTCGGATGCGACATGAGGTATTCAAGCGAGCGCATCACGCCGGCATAAACACGGCGGTAGTAGAAGGTATCGCGGTCGTGCAGGTTGCGCACCTGGTAATCGCGCAGCGGGCCGCTCGCCTGTTCCTGATAATACTTCCCCGGCTCGGTCACCGGAATGCCATGGATGCCGACTTCGAGCGTGATGAACTGGTCGCGCGGCACCCAGATCTCGCCCTTGTAGCCGCGCACGCCGGCTCCCGGTGTCTGCAGGATCGCCGGGAAGGGACCGGCGCCCTTCGGCACGCAGAGGATGCCGTAAAAGCGCGGTTTCTCCCCGAGCGGATCATAGTTGGCCAGGCTGAGTTCGTAGGCGTCGAAGGCCGGACCGGACAGCTCGGGCTTGGGCACGAGCACCGGATCTATCGGGATCTTCGCCAGCTCGGCGCGGGTCGCCTTCCAGAACGCGTCGAAATCCGCCGGCTCGGTCTGCGTCGGCTGTATCTGCTCCGCGGATACGGCGGCGGTGGCCACGGCCTTGATCTCCTTTCCGCCCACCTGCGCGGTCGCGATCAGGCGCAGGAAGCCGGGCTTGTCCAACGAGCCGCCGTCGATCTCCACGCCTTCGGGCGGCACGTCGATCGTCTTGGCCGGACCCTCGAAGCGCTCGGGCCCCACGCGATAGCGCACCTGAATCGTCTCCGTCACCGGGTTTTCCGCACTGAAAACAAGACTGAACCGCACCCGCTCGCCCACGCGGTGATTCCATCCCGGGTCCTGCGTGCCGAGTTTGAGCCGCAGCTTTTGCAGCTCGGCCGCCGCCGCGACCACCGGAGGCGCGGGCGGGGCCTCGGCGGCAGACTCGAGGCGAACGTTGCGCACGAGGAAGCCCGCGTCGGCCGCCGAGCCGCCCTGCACCTGCACCGAAAGTTTCTTCAAGCCCGCCACCTGCGGCGCGGCCGCGCCGGCCACGCGGGCGAGCGGGATGCGGACCTTTTGCCACGTCGCGGGGTCGTTATCGATCGCGCCCTCGCCCGCGACCGCGTCGAGGCCAAGATAGCCGGCGGTGCCCTTGAGCTCGGCGCCGCTCGCGTCGGCGAGATTGACCAAAAACTGGATGCGTTGCCCGCCACGCGTCGCGCCCGCGCGGTCCATGCCGCCGTTGACCTCGAGCAAAAGCGCCCCGCTCGCCACGTCCGCCGCCGTCACGGGCAACATCGCCGAAGGCGGCTGGTTCCAGCCCGGCCCAAGCACAAAGCCCGCCCAAGGCTGCGCCTGCTCGGTCACCTCGACGCGGATCACGCTCTCGCCGGCCTTGCCCGCCGCGGCGGCCTTGAGCCCGCCCCAGGCAAACACGCTCCAATCCGGATCAAGCCCGCGCTCCGCGCTGTGCAGCGGAGCGGTCTGTGCAAGGGCGACAAGCGACGAAGCGAGGAACGCGACAACAAAGGCGAGGGGGTTTCGCATGGCCCAGCCATCTTGGACCCAAAGGCCAAACGCGAAAGCCAGCCGCTGCAATTCGTTGCGAAGAATCGCGCTCGCCCGTCGTCGCGCCCACCTTGCTTCGCCCATGTCCGCCGAACGT